>NZ_JAMYPH010000030.1:0-54487 GCF_040320265.1 Mesorhizobium sp. M0751 | reverse complement strand
GCGCCTCCTCGGACTCTGCCAAAGCTGCCTGCGCCTCGGCGAGGAGCGCCTTCAAACGCTCGTTCTCTTCCTGGAGAACCGTCAGATTCATGCACTAAATCAAGCACATGAGTGCCGATAACGCCATTGGAGACAAGGCACCTGAGTCACTGTGCCACACTCATCCGGCCAGCTGCGGACGCCGTGCCCGCTCGGGGCGAACCAGTCTCCAATCCAGCCCTTCGAACAAGGCCGCGAACATCGCCGGCGACATGCGCATCACGCCGTCGCGAACCTGCGGCCAGACGAACTTCGAGCCCTCGAGCCGCTTGTGAACGAGCACAAGGCCGGTGCGATCCCACACCAAAATCTTGATCCTGTCAGCCCTTTTGGCCCGGAACACGAAGGCTGCCCCACAGAACGGGTCGAGGCCTAGCATCTCCTGCACAGCCAATGCCAATCCGTCCATGCCGCGCCGGAAGTCAACCGGCCGGGTCGCCACGTAGATCTTCAGATCGTTGCCCGGTGCAATCATCGCGAGGCCCGAACCGCTCGGATCACCTGCGACAGCTGCTCGAGGTCAACCGCCGTTCGGATCACCATGTCGTCGATCACGATCTCCACCTTCGCCGGCGTCGATTTCGATGGCCTCATCCTCCGCTGAGGCACCGATGAGTCGTCCACCATCAACTGCGCGAACATCGGCGCCATGCTTTCCGGCAGTGCCAGTTGTCCCTGACGAAGGCGACGCCGCCAATCGTAGACCTGCCAGCGGGTCGCGCCATGCTTGCGTGCGACCGCCGCCACCTGCACCCCCGGCATCAGGCTCTCGGCCGCAATCCGGGCTCTCTCAGCCTCCGAGCGAACCCGCCGTCCCGTTGGACCTTCCAGAACCTCGAGCCGGCCTGCGTAGCCAGCTGTTGGGACGTCCAAATCGACGTCCATTTTGCCGTCTGCTCCCACGTAGGCCCTCCGTCTCTCGCGATCGGCGGGATTCTTCGCACATTCACCTCATGCCCCGCACGAGGGGAGCGGCGTGGCGCTTACGAAACACCGCTTACGGTCAGCATGCCATCGAGTGTTTTGCTCGCCAGAAAGGTTGGTATCGCTGCTGATAGCGCAGGTCCGGAAACACCGCCTACGCAAATGGACCAACTCGCAAAGGACGACTAACTGGCAGAACTTATGCGGATTGAGAGCCGGCCTTCTCCGAGGATACAAATTACGGCGTCACTAGGATGGAGTTCCGATTGGAACAAACAGTTTGTCACCGTTGTGGTCGATCTCGATCATCTCACTCTTGTGGCTTAAGCGTTGCGCAAATCCTTTGTGGAAGATGATGGCGTTCATATAGGCAAACGTCATCGCCAAGGCCTCGGTTCGCAGAGGATAGTCAACCAATGAATGAATGAGAAGGAAAGATACTGAGAGAAAGGCGGCCTTCTGAAAGGGGTCGCGGCGAACTCTGCCCAATGCCGCAAAAAGCAATACCAAATAACCTATGACTAGGACTACAGCTGGAATTCCGCCCTCAAGGGCCAACTCAAGATAATCATTATGAGCATGATTAACGTACTTGCTATATATCATTCCCTCCTTCTCGTAGATCGGATAGACTTTTTGAAAGTTCCCGAATCCGACTCCTGTCGTCCAATTGTCTTTTATGCCCTCAATTGTGGTTCTGGCGAATTCTCCACGCCCAAATGCCGGATCTAGCCCCTCCGCGTCCAGCTTCGTCCAGGCCCCCATTGTATAAATAGAGAGTCCGATGAACATCGCAAGTATGCTGAACCCACTCGCTCTGTTCCGCGCCGAGAGGAAGACGATGGACATAATTGTAATCGCCAATCCAATCAGAACACCAGCGCGTGAGCCGGCAGCCAAAAGAAGGAGCAAAAGCGCGGCTAATCCCAGCGATCCGGACCAAAGATGCCCACGAAACAAACCGTAGTAGACGACGAAAGGAGGCGAAATGAAAAGCAACGCGGAGAAATGATTAACGTTGGCAAACAGGCCAGCATTGATGGTAAAGGGCAACAACCCCTCTATAGCGATGCTATCTGACAGTGAATATTGAATCGCTCCCGCCAAGCCATTGCAAATAACACCCATAAAAAAGAAAGGAAGAAGCGCACTCACCTGCTCAGCACGCAAACGCAGCATTGCCAAAAAGAAGGTCGCCGTGGCCAAAAAATAGAATGCAGCTTCGACCGTCCTGCCAACCCCGACACTGATGAAGCGGTACCGGGTCTCTCCTATCCAAGGATTTCCGAGCAAAGCAGCTGGCCGCAACCCGCTGAATATCGCCGCCGGAAGTGGTATGATTTGCAGA
Source organism: Mesorhizobium sp. M0751 (assembly GCF_040320265.1). Taxonomy (NCBI): domain Bacteria; kingdom Pseudomonadati; phylum Pseudomonadota; class Alphaproteobacteria; order Hyphomicrobiales; family Phyllobacteriaceae; genus Mesorhizobium; species Mesorhizobium sp. M0751. The sequence continues at coordinate 52,176 of NZ_JAMYPH010000030.1, read as the reverse complement.
AAAAACAATACTACCGCACACACGAACAACCACAGAACGGAACGGGAAATTCGTTGGCCAGAGGCTTGCGAAAAAACAACCGCCGCCGAGACAATTGCTGCGAGCTCAATCAGCGTGTCGGTGTAGAGACCGCTTGCCGTACCGCCGCCGATCAGCATCGATACAAACAGCACCGACCCGAGGAGGTATTTGTCCCATTCCGATGGCCGGTCGTTCAAGACGGAACTCTCTCAATGCTCAATTTGTGCATTATTAGCGTGCCGACATAGCGAAAGCGCCAGCTCTCAGCAATGGCGGCGGTCGTTAGCTTCAAGACTTGCATGGGGCACGCACCCGGTCCAACGGAAAACTCCTGGCTTAGACTTTGACGATTAAAGCTCCCCTCCGGAATGTCGAAGCGGGCTATTTCGCCGACTGGTTCGACGCAGTTAATTGACCAGAACAACCCCTTTGGGAGCTTTAGGTTCGTCGCAGACGCGATGAGCGAAATCTTATACGAACCTGGAGGCAATGCGACGTACTGCTGGAGGGCTGTACCCTTGACCGGGGTATTCAAGAAACGAACTGTTGCCCCCCTTTCTCCTCCGCCCTCCGGGGCATTTTGGGAAGTGGCAAACGTCACCTCCACTCCGGGTTGATCGTGAGCCTGCCAGTCAAAAGGCTTACCGCTGGGCATCGAGCCAAAAGTGCTGTTGAAAATGTACCCGCTGAACGTGCGTTCTTGTTCGGACAGGCTGAAAAGAAACAATCGGTAGGCCGACCCATATTTCTTTTGGCCGATATAACCGCCAATCACGGTGGACAGTTCTCTTGACGTCGGCGGCGCGCCTGAGCCGGTCAAATCCAAGAGAAGACGATTTGCAGAATCGAGCCCCCCGGCGGTTGTGCGAAGAGCGGCGAACAGGTCTGCTCTCCATGGTGCCTCCGCTCTAATGGCGGTCAGCATAGCCTGATAGCCATCTGGATTCGACAAAATTGCCGGCAAACCGTCCGTGACAGCTGGAAATTGGTCCGGCCAACGACGCAGCAATGTGTCGATCTCATTGACCGCCTTGGGCAAATCCCCTGTTTCAATTGCATGGCTAATTGACCTCTTGAGCGCATGAATCTCGGTTTTAGATAATTCTCGGGCCTGATCGAAAAGCCCATACGCCTTGTCTTTTTCGCCCTGTCGGTACTTGATTTCGCCGATCAGACTGTAGAGACGCGCGTCGGCAACATTGAAGCGAAGTGCGCCTTCGGCCTCATCAAGCAGCGAACCAAGATCGGGAGCATCCGCAGTGTCATTCAGATGTTCGGTGATTTGTTCAATCAATGCGTCGACATTAAACGGATCCAGCGCAAGAGAAACGGCGGGCGCTTTGACCTCAAGATATCGACTTAGCCCGATCGATGAAGCCACCAACACTAGAGCGGATGTGACGAACCAAACGGCTGAACGCCGGAGATTTCGGGTAAGCGGGCTGGCCTGCTCCATCATCGACTTGGCCCTCAATTTTCGGAATGCTCGTACCGTAGTCATAATATTGATAGTTCATGTATTTGTAAGCGTAATTGTAGTCGAACTTGTTCACTGAAAATTTTGACATCGCGGCTCCGACCACATTCGCGCCAGCCGCTCGCAGTCGTTTTAATGCAGTCTTGGCCGATTTGCGTGTCACCTGATTGGTTGAGATGACCATCAACGTGCCCTCGGCCAAACGGCTGAGAATAGGCGCATCTGAAAGGCCAACGATCGGGGGGGCATCGATAATGACAAGATCAAACCGCTTGCCCAAATTGGTGACGATCAACGCCATCTTTGGCGAAGATAGCAGATCCGCCGGGTTTGGAGGAATTGTTCCGGAGGTCAGGACGGTGACATTAGGATATTTCGTCGCTCTGAAAATGTTGGTCAGGTCCTCCTTGCGAACGGTATTTGTCAGGAGATTGCTTAGGCCAATTGTGTTGTCCAGGCCGAACATGCGGTGAAGGTTTGGCTTTCGGAGATCGGCATCGACAATGAGAACTTTTGCGCCGAGTGCAGCAAAATCCTGACCGAGCTTGAACGAGGTGGTTGACTTGCCCTCCGAGGGCTCGGAACTTGTAACCAGAAGTGAGCGTGGTGCTCCTTCCGCGCCAGAGAATTGCAACGAGGTTCGAAGGGAACGGTACGCCTCAGACAGCCCAGATTTCTGATCGGCGATGCTGGCTATAAGCTCGCGGTCGTCGACTAACGGCAAGATCCCAAGCATCGCCAGACCCAATTCTTTTTCGATCTGCTCTGGATTGGTGAAGGTGTTGTTCAACAGCTCGAGGACATAAACAATTGATGCGCTCAGAGCCATAAAGAGGCCAATTGCGATCGCAAGATTGATGCTTAAGCGCGGAGAATACGGCATAGTCGGCTGGGCTGCAAAATCGACAATTGCGGCGCTCTGTGTCTTTAGCTCTGAGCTAACACCGACCTCGTTCAGCTTGGCAATGAGGCTATCGTACTGAGAACGGTTGGAATCGACCTCACGTTTAAGGATGGTGTATCTAATGTTTTTGTCGTTGAAGACAACCTGCTGCTTTTCCATTTCGGCGAGCTTGCTCTTAAGATCGACCTCCTTATTCTGCGCTTCTTGGTATTTCAGCCGTAGTGAATCCGTAATAGCCAGTACGCCATTGTTATAAAGCCGTTGTAATTCCTTGATTTGCGACTGAAGCTGCTGCATTTCCGGAAATCCAGGCTTTAGAATTCCCAGCTTCTGCTGATACTGGCTAGTTAAATCAGCCAGCTTATCGCTGAGCTTCTGGAGCCCTTCACTTTCCAAGACCGGGGCCAGGCTCGACCCGCGACCTCTGTCAATCTGTTCAACCATCCGTCCAGCGTCTAAGCGATCCTGGATAGCTGTCGCAAGCGCCGTGTTCAGTACCTCGATGTTCGACCCTATCAGCGATTTGTCGTCGCCCGTTATCGTAATACCAGCATCTTTTGCATAGGCAACCAGCTCTTCTTCAGATTTCTGAAGCTTTTGTTTTACTTGCAGCACTTGTTCCTGGATGAATTGCCGAGCCAATTCGGACGTCTCACTGGTCTGGTCGAGGCGCTGATCGATAAAACTTTGTGCGACTTGATTCGCTACGTCGCTGGCGTATTTCGGTTTTTGGTCGGCAAATGTAATGGACAGCAGGCTTGTATTAGGTACCAAAGTAACCGTTAGATCTTTTAGAACGCGACCGATCGCAATAGCCTCCCGCTGCTCCGGACTTCTCTCCTGGATAGAAGGTGCCTTGGTAATTCCAAACGCGCGGTAAAAGATATTGCCGAGCGAGAAGTCCGGCGTCGGAAACAGAAAATCCGGCTTTTCACCGAGACCCAGTTGAAACACCACCCTCTGCGCCAGGGCCCGGCTTTTGAGCTTTTCACGTGCAGTCTGAAAGGCTCGTAGGTCGCTGTTCTCAGAAACCACCTCGATGTCCTGGAAGACTTTGGCCGAGGGAACAAGGACTTCCAACTGCGTGGTTGCCTGGTATTTTGGCGTCTGCATCATGGTCACGATGATGCCGGCGACACATCCGGCTGCCGCCATCATAACTATTAGCCAGCGATACTGGATAACGTAAAAGAGCAACTTTAGCGGATTGAAGCTCTCTCCGCGGTCCGAGTATTCGCCACCATATGAGCCGTAATTTTGCGCCCCATCATAATACAGGTCGGCGGACATGGCCTGGGCGTGTCCCGGACCTGCTATTTGATGCTGCCTGTTGCGATCGAGCATGATGGGGATCATCCTAAATTCGTCTACATTCTGACCGGCCGTAAATTACAAGCCGGGGACCACAGCAATCCGGGCCGCACTTGAGGCGACACCGAGGGCGTCCTTAAGATTGTTCATAGCAATTTTCGATTTCGAGGCGAAGACCACAATCTTGTCGCCGCCATAAATGCGTGGATTGCGGCTTTTGCCACCACGAATCTCCTCAACGTTGTAGTTCGCAACCAACGTGTTTGGGCCGATGGTGCGATAGATAAAGACCTTTTTTGCATCCCCAACGGTATTGAATCCTCCAGCAAGGGCGATCGCATCGATAAGGGAGGAGTTGCTCGATACCGGAAAGATACCGGCTCTGTTGACTTCGCCGTCGACGGTTATGCGCTGTCCAATCGATTCCTTTACGAAAATCGTCACATCCGGGGACTGCAGGTACTTGGCGCCGTAGGCAGTTTCGATTTCTTGCTCCAGCTGGCGGACGGTTTTCCCTGCCGCGGTAACGGTCCCGATAAGCGGAAGCGAAATTTGCCCGCCGGAATCCACTTGAACGGTTCTGTTCAAATTATCGACTTGGAACACGTTGACCTCGAGCACATCATTCGGAGACAAAGGCTGCTCGCTGCCGTTTTCGGTGTTTTGCGGCGCTGGCAGGTCCTTTACAACTTGCAGAGCGCCACCGCCCGAAAGCGGCGCTGATGATGATGTTAATTGCAACGCGTCGACCGAGTTCGATGAAGATGATGTCGTCGAGGAGGTGCTCGTGCATCCTGATGCAGCAAATAAGAGAAGCAAGACGAATGCCTTGCCTATATGGCTTCCTACGAAACGATTGCGCATCACTCAGTCCCGCCCCTGAACAAGCGGACAAATCCCCCAAAACGGCTGGTGTTGCCAGCGTCTGATTTTTTCAGATGTGCTTTTCCGACCGGCTCAAGGGGACGGTTCGCTAATATTGCGCCTGGACGTGTTAACACCATATTGCGGGCCTCATCCTCCCCACATCGTTTGGCAGCAGCCTCAACCGCGTGTGAAAGACCAGGGCGCCGGCGGCTAGCACTATGACTGTCCGACGCGATAATATCCACCCTCCCCTCGTCAATCAGCTTTTCCGAATAGTAGAGCGCCGTGCGTCCAAAAGCACCAACAATCGAGTCGGCAGTAAGCTGAATGAGGCATCCCACTGCATTCAACCTCTCGACAACGTCATAATTCGTTTTGATCCAGGTCAAACGCTCAGGATGGGTGAGAATGGGAACAAACCCGGCGTTAATGAGGCGAAGTGCGAGATCTTCCAGCCGCGGGGGTAAAACGTGGTGGGGAGGCTCGAATAGAAAATAGCGGGATCCGTTCAAGGTAGGCACATTGCCTGCCGCCAATTGGTTCGGAAGATCAGGCGCCACGTGAATATCTCCCCCGACGAAGAGAGCAAGTGGTATTGCAGCGCGCCGCAGCGCTTGGTCTAACCCGTGAACTGCTCGGATAATGCTGGATGTTCCGTTGTCGTATACGCCCGGGGTCACGTGCGGCGTGCACGCCATGTGGGTCGTTCCGTCGGCCACGGCGAGTCGAGCCATTTCCAGCGATTCAGCAATACTGGGCGAGCCGTCGTCGAGGCCGGGTAAGATATGGGAATGTAGATCGATCATTGGCATTTCTGGCCACATTCAGGCAAATCGCAAGGATGGCCTCGCGACTGGAGTAGCGTGTGAGACGCAAATACCACATTGCGGAGGATCGATCTTGATCGCCGTGTTTGCCGGGACGACGACTTATCACTCGCATCAATGCGGACAATTGCGATCCACTCTTCACGCCGGGCCACTCTGCCTCGCCGACTGTGGTCGCCTCAGCACTCTACCATGGGTCACCGCAGAATGTCCCCATCCGGGATGCTTACCGCAGGACAAGGATATACCAACCAGGTGGCGCAAAGGCACCACTAGCGGCCATTGAGGCTCCGCCCGGACAAAGGGTCATTCCAGAATCCGATGGCAAAGTGTCACTCCTGCCCCTCTGCTTAACTGCCGAGCGGCGAGCCAAAACGAGTTACCCCGACTAGCTACAGCAACAGAGCACCACCAGTGAAGATAGCACAGAGCCACGTCGCAAAAACAAAACGCAGCAGAGACAGAACACCCCTGCTGCATCGCTTGTTTGCCGGCCACCTTATGGGCTAACACCACCGTGATGTTTGTCCGCCGTTGCAGCCAAAATACCGGCCCCAAGAGCCATGCCACCAAAAATGATGAGCGGCACCTTGCTATTGTTGTTGTTCGAATTCTGAGTTTGGGCGGTCTTCTCGGAACCTAGAACATTGAGGCAAATCTTGTTCTCAACGCGCGAGATATCGAGCGTTGAATTGGCCGGCACGCTCAGATTGCAGCCACCGACCTGAACCAAAGCCGAGCCTTTATCACCAACCACGACACGACTGCCAAAATCCAGCGCGCCGCCCGCTTGCGCCGGGCCGTAGCCAGCAACTTGCGAGATCATTACGTCGCCATTAACGCGCCCGAACGTTCCAATCGGATTTACACCATTATAGGCGGTTGCACAGGTGCACGACGCATCCTGCGCGAAAGACGACACCGGGGCGAAGCCGGCCAACATAACAACGCCAGCCAACGCACTTCTCAAAACTACGCTCATCCGCATCAATCCTTCTATCCCACGTTACCTAAGACCCGCCCAACCACCAAAGTCTCCGAAATCAGCGCGTAACAGCTTTTCGCGTGAATTCCAACCCAATTCGCAGATGCGAGATGATTTTCAGTTTCGGTGTGGTGGACAGAACACACAATTAGTCAAAGCTAACGCACCATCCGTGCAGCGGGCTTGGATCGCGATTGGCCGAAAGCCGATCCGAGGGCCTTTCCGGTCGCCGTACAGCATCCGTCCGGATGTGGTGCAGCGTCTTCTGCTGATGGCAGCCAGCCAAAAAGTCTCGCTAGCAAGTTCGGTAGGTCGAGCCCGCCTGGGCGGGTTGGCCGCACAGCAAGCCGCTCTCGATCAGCCTCTCGGCCAAATCGGTGCCATCGGCCATAAAGCACTGAACAACGACGGCGTCGCCCAATTTCGACGCCATATTGCCGTCACAGGGGGTTCCTGTGCCGACTGGCCTGCAGGTAACAACGAGACCGTTATAGTCGCGGCGCAATGCTTCAGTCATTAGAGCCCGCATCGACCACGGCTTTCTAAACGCTACGCCGCACAACAAGATCTTCCGACTCCCGACACGAAAATCATCAATTGATTGAATGGCCAGTTTCCCATCAAGCGGCTTAAGCGCAGCGGATGCCCTTACGCTCGTTGCAGTTGGTCCCCTTTTCGTTGTCACTGTGATGACGAGGAAGGCAGTCGCAAAAACTGCAACCAAGAGTGCAAGGATTGCGATTTTCTTGATTGGCAAAAAGCTCTCCATCTTTCATTCGTTGACATCATGTGATGTGGGCCCGGATCCTGAGGATTGCTGGAGGGGTGCGGCCCGTCGAGTTACGATGATCTTCCTAGTGTGGTGATCGACAAATCAGTTACATTCTCGTGACGTTGAGGAGGAGACGAGAATGGCGAAGGGTCGAGCCGTGGCGATTGTACTAGATGATGCGGAGGAAGGGGAGTTGACGGCGCTGACGCGCAAACATGGAGCACCGCAGGCCTTGGCCGAGCGGGCGCGGATTGTTCTGGCAGCGGCGAGCGGACTTAACAACAAGGAGATTGCGGCCAAGGTGGGGGTCTGTGCAGCGACGGCCGGCACATGGCGCAATCGCTTCGCCGAGAAGCGTATGGACGGGCTTTATGACGAACCACGCCCTGGCGCCCCACGGGAAATCGGCGACGACGAGATCGCAAGCACGATACGCAAGACCCTGGAGACGCTTCCCCAAGGTGCGACGCACTGGAGTTTGCGAACCATGGCCAGAGAGATCGGCCACGCGCCCTCCACCGTGCACCGCATATGGCGCGCCTTTGGGCTGCAGCCGCATCGTTCGGAGACCTTCAAGCTATCCTCCGATCCGCTCTTCGTGGAGAAAGTGCGCGACATCGTCGGGCTTTACTTGTCGCCGCCCGAGCGTGCAGTCGTGCTGTGCGTCGACGAGAAGTCGCAGGTGCAGGCGCTCGACCGCACGCAACCGCTGCTGCCGATGCGGCCCGGCCAAGTCGAGCGACGCACGCACGACTACAAAAGACATGGAACAACATCGCTGTTTGCGGCGCTCGATGTGAAAGTCGGAACCGTCATCGGCAAATGCATGGTTCGGCACCGCGCGCAGGAGTTCCGCAAATTCCTCGACGAGGTCGAACGCAACGTGCCCGTCGATCTCGACATCCATGTCATTATGGACAACTACGGCACCCACAAAACCAAGCTGATCCGCAACTGGTTTGCCAAGCGCCCGCGCTGGCAAGTGCACTTCACGCCGACGTCGGCTTCATGGCTCAACCAGGTCGAACGCTTCTTCGCGCTGCTGACCGAGCGCGCCCTCAAGCGAGGTGTGTTCAGCTCCGTCAGCGAGCTTGAAACTGCCATCAAGACTTACATCGAGGCCACAAATGCCGATCCAAAGCCCTTCCGCTGGACCAAGACTGCCGACGACATCCTCGCCAGCATCCAGCGCTTTTGCCTTCGCACGATCACTGCAAACGCATAGAACGAACCGGACTTCGGAATCAGGACACTAGGAATAGTCTACATAGCCGCATACACAGCAATGCAGTCAGGCAGCCATCAACATTCGGCCCAATCAAGATGGTCGCCAGGGGCGCTGCTGCCATCTGATACGGCGGCTGCTGCCGATCAGCAGCGGCCGATCATCGAGACCGCGGCCGTGGATCATGGCCATCTAGATCTCCGCTTTCCTCGTGACCGTCATCGCCGGCGGATTGTGCTTGGTGCCCTCCAAGCTCGCCTCTCAGCACCCCTATGCCATCTCAGCTACACACGGCAAATGTGACGGCGTGACGACGTCGCCGGCGAGAGCTACCCCGAACCACTCACCAACCGCTCGATGGCGATCACATTTCAAGGTCATCTATAAGACAATACGGCAAACTACTTCAAAAACCATGTTCAAGAGCTCATCGTCTGGCATCCCGAGTACATCGCTAGCTGCGCTAAAACTCACTCCACTCACCCTCGAGCGTCATCCAGCCATCGCTGGCTCCCTCTGATCGCGCGGCCATCACTTGGCCGTCGACGACGCTGAACGTCACGAAGTCCTCAAAACCTGGAGAGGGGAGCGTTGGCCCAATCCACCCCCAATGAATATTATCCCCGGCCCGGTCCAACGCAATCACATACATTCCTACCGTGACGGCATCCGTCGAGCGCTTCGTGGCTGTGACTCTGAGCCAGCCATTGCCGTTAGCCGGAACGCCAGTAGCGGTTGCAGTAGATTCCAGAGCAAGCCGCCCTGTTTTCTTAATCCCAGGCTCATCGCGGCGGACTGCCAAGACGGCAGCATTAACTGTCCCAGCAAAGCAATTCAGCAGCGTTATTGCACAACCCCTCGATTGACCATTCCCGTCAATCAAGTTGCGACGTGAAGGGTTGCCTCCCCGAATGATGATATTGCAGTTCGACGCCATCAATCGAGCGAAAATACCATTCCTTTGGCCTCGGCCATCGGTAGATTTGCTAATCTTGTCTACATCGAGCTCTGTTGATATGTTATTTGAGCTATCTATGAGGATGTCGATTGGTAATCCGTATTCGGCGACGACTTTCGATCCGCCGCCTTTTACGCTTGACGTTGCAAGCTGCATTCCACGACTGATCGTGTAAGAATTCGTGTTGACCTTAGTAACAACCGACTTACCATTAGGTTCAACGCCGCCGACACTGCTAGCTCCTCTTATGTTAATTTCGTCGCCGGTAGCAAGACCATGGGCTCTATGCCAGACTGCAATTACTCCTGAACCTCTAGTAGTGGTCAAAGGGTGCATTTGTAAGGCTGCAGCGGCTCTCGGTTTGATCCGCCCGTTTTGCTCAAAATGGCTGGCGCCCAAAATCTTAAGTCGTACGTTGTTAATGTAGAGTCCTGCTCCATCGTTTCCTTCGAAGGTTGGAGAGTCCATTGTCAGCTCGGATAGGCTGACCCCGACATTTTCGATGTGAACGCCAGTGACTGCTGTTTGTGATGCACGAATATTGCTCAAGGTCGAGCCGTTCATCCCAGCATTGGCTCGCCAGTAGATGCCGTGTTTACCCCCTTTCAAAATCACAGATTGCATCACGCCAGCATACATAGGCATTGTCGAATTGATGCTTGCTATCACCGGATTAAGACCACGGATGTTCCGGAAATAGCTGCCCTGTATAATGACCGCCAATTCGCCACCAGCGTCAAACAAGGCTCCATTCATGGCAGTTCCACTACCGTCTATTTGAAAGTCTTCCCATTGAACCACGATATTAGTAGAGGTGTTAGCATGGAAAACGGCATCAATCCCCCCGATCGCCTTGAAAGTCGAAGCGTACATGCCGGCCCCGCGGATAAAAGTGTCTCCGCCAATGAGAGCCTTGACTGATGTCCTATAGGTTCCCTTCTTTGCTATGAGACGGAACCCGTTCGCTTGGCAGTAAGCGTTGGCGCTCGGCCAACGGGCCCCATTGTCGGTCGAATTGTCGCCGACCAGACCAAGCGCTTCGCAAGTAATCTCACCCCGCGGCACGACAAGTTCGCCCCACTTTCCGTCGCCAACGGCTACCTTGCCGAAGTGCGGAGGCTCCGAGTTTCTCACCGCGTAAAGCCAGCCACCACCATCATCAACAGCGCTATACCCACGTGTCTCGAAAGCGGCTACCCCAGCTGGAAGCTCGACCGCGGACATGCCAACTGCCGTCGCATAAACGGGGACATTGCCCCAGCTGGCGGCATCCGATGCACGAGCCGATATGGATTTATGTGCAAGGTTGGAGAAAACGGCTGCAGGCGCAACGGCCTTCAGAAACGAACGCCGGGTGGCAATTGGAGGTTTCATTTGGTGATCTTTGACACTCAGGGTGCATTGGCTGAGGCAAGCCGCACATCCAAATCACAACTCCGTGAGTCGACTCACGTCGGCCGTGCGTTCTTGAGAGCTGTTGTAGGCCTCGCGCGTGAGGGCATTCGTGTAGGCTGGTTTGTACGAAGCATTCGGTTTTAATCTCGGGCGTGTATAGCCAGGTGAAAATCCGCCGCTGCCGAGGCTTGCGGGGTTCTCTGAAAAAACCCTTGGCCGGTAGCAGGAGCCGTTGTCGGTCGTCAAGCGTTCGACCCGAATGCCGAGCTTGGCATAGTAGCTGGCGGCGGCCTCAAGGAAGGCAAGGCACGCTCCCTTCGCTCATCGGGCATGACTGGACGAAGCTACAGGCGAAGTATCGTCGATGGTAGTGACGTTGCCCCCAAGTTTTATCCAATCCTGAGTTCGCTCCGGCGATCAATGTGGCCCTGTTGGGCGGTTTGAGCGACGGGCACAGGCGCGGAGCTGATCACGGTGCGCAGCGCTGTGTCCCGTCGCGGGGTGAAGGTGTGGGCGAACTCGAAGGGGGTCTGCCATCCGAGGCGCGAATGTGGGCGATTGAAGTTGTAATCTGTCCGCCAACTGGCCAAGACCGCGCGAGCCTGTGCCAATGAGGTGAACAGCGTCTCGTTCAGCAGTTCGTCACGGAGGCGACCGTTGAAGCTCTCGATGAAGCCGTTCTGCATTGGCTTGCCCGGCGCGATATAATGCCAGTCCACGCGGCTTGCATCGGCCCAGGCAAGGATCGTTGCTGGTCAGTTCGCTGCCATTGTCACTGACCACCATCTTCGGCTTGCCGCGTTCGACGATGAGCCGATCGAGTTCGCGGGCAACCCTCACGCCGGACAGGGACGTATCCGCGACCAACCCCAGGCACTCGCGCGTGCAGTCGTCGACGACGGTCAATATCCGGAAGCGACGGCCATCGGTCAGCTGATCCGACACAAAATCCAGTGACCAACGGTCGTTAGGTGCAACGGGGGCCATCATCGGTGCCCGCGTTCCAATGGCTCGCTTGCGGCCGCCACGGCGCCGAACGGCAAGCCTCTCCTCGCGATAGAGCCGGAACAGACGCTTGTGATTGACCACATAACCTTCCCGCCGCAACAGCACGTGCAGGCGGCGATAGCCGAAGCGCCGGCGCTCATGCGCGATCGCCTTCATCCGCTCCCGCACGTCACCATCGTCGCCACGGCTCGCCTTGTGGCGAACCGTCATCCGACAGCAGCCGATGGTCTTGCACGCCCGCCGCTCGCTCATCTCGAATGCCGTTCGAAGATGCGCGACAGCCTCCCGCTCGGCAGCGGGCGTCACCATTTTTTTCCGAGAAGATCTTTCAAAGCGGCATTGTCGAGCATGGCCTCCGCCAGGAGCCGCTTCAGACGAGCGTTCTCATCCTCCAGCGTCTTCAGCCGCTTCGCTTCCGACACGTCCATGCCGCCATACTTCGCCTTCCATTTGTAGATGCTGGCGTCGCTGACCCCGTGCTTGCGGCACAGATCGGCCACCGAAACTCCGGCCTCGTGCTCCTTCAAAATCCCGATGATCTGCTCTTCACTGAAACGGCTGCGCTTCATTCTCTGGTCCTCGCGTTGGGCCAGAGCGAACTTCAAACCGGATTAAGCCAAAGGGGCAACGTCACCCCGAGAATCACAGAAGCTTCGAAATCCTCAGCTTTCCCCGTCCGGACCAGATGGACAAACTGCTAAAAGCCCACACCTAGCCACCCACTGCACGGAGCCTCGTCACCCTGGGTAAAGCACCTCCTCGGGGCATTTTTGCTAAGGGGCGCCTTCGCCACGTCTTAAGAGCTGAGCACAGGTCACTTTGGATTGAAAAAAAGATTTGCGCCGTGCTCTCTCAATGAACCTCGTTGACTATAATTATATCGTTCCATTATCTCAAGAGTCTTCCGTTTGTCTGACGTAACTTCGCAATAAAGCTTTGGTCTGATTGTCGAAAGGATCTTAGTCATTCCATCCAATACCAGATTTTCTGCTCCCTCAACATCTATCTTTACAACCGACGGAGGCGCACAATAGGCTAATAAGCTGTCCAGCTCGAAGGTTGGAACGAGGGCACTCGACCTTGCGCCGCCAGATTGTGTGCTTCCAGTCACTTCATCCAAATGATTCGATGCCCGGCCGCGGCGGGCAATCAAAAACTTCTGAATACTTGTTCTGTTAGATGCCGCAATAGGGAGCACCTCAACCCCATAGCTTCGATTCTCTTCCAACTCAAAGGTCTTTCGCAGCATGTTCACTAGCCAAAGGTCAGCCTCAATCGCCACAACTTTCCCTGTTCCGGAACGATATGCCGAAGCCAAACTAAACACTCCCATATTCGCCCCAACATCCCAGATCGTGTCCCCACGGTCCACAAGTTCATCCACTGCATTCAACAGCTGTGGGTCGAATGCCACACTCCCCGGCTTGAGCACCTTCAGTTGCGCATCAGGGCTGACGTAGATTGGCAGCGAGCCAAATTTCTTCGGTAGACGCCGTTTAAAAATCCAATTTCTCATCAAGATTTCTGCTATATGTCGCACAGCATCTCACCTCTTCGCTCCAAGGTCACAACTTACGGGACAAGCAAGTATTGGTTAGCACCGCCCAGGCCCCTAGTCTTCCAAGGCAACTAAAGCTTCCTAAAATACTCAATTGTCCGCCGCAACCCTTCGCGCAACTCAACTGTTTGCTGCCAATTCAAAATCTCACGCGCCGTTGTGAGGTCGGGACGTCGCTGACGTGGATCATCTCCTGGCAATTCCCCATTCACTATAACAGACTTTGAGCCTGTTAGCTCTATAATCGTCTCAGCAATGTCCCTTATAGCGAACTCATTATCGTTACCTAGGTTAATCGGACCGGGATATTTTATACCTTCATCCATAAAATCGATGAACCCTTTGATTAAGTCATCAACATAACAGAACGAGCGTGTCTGCTGTCCATCCCCATATATCGTGATCGGCTTCTGATCGAGTGCCTGCACAATGAAATTCGAAATTACACGTCCGTCGGCAGGATGCATTCGAGGCCCGTATGTGTTGAATATCCGTGCAACCCTAACGTCCAGATTCAACTGCCTGTGGTAGTCAAAAAATAAGGTCTCCGCGCAACGCTTACCTTCATCATAACAGGACCGGGGACCTATCGGGTTCACGTTCCCCCAATACTCTTCCGGCTGAGGATGCACAAACGGATCGCCATACACTTCGCTCGTAGACGCCTGAAAAATTCTGCAACTTAATCTCTTTGCAAGTCCGAGCATATTTATTGCGCCATGCACCGACGTCTTTGTGGTCTGAATCGGATCATGCTGGTAATGAATAGGGGAAGCCGGGCACGCAAGATTATAAATCTCATCTACCTCGACATATAGCGGAAAGGTAATGTCATGGCGGATAAACTCAAATTTCGGATGGGTTGCGAGATGTTCTATATTCTTCTTGGTTCCCGTGAAGAGATTGTCAACACATAAGACCTCGTTGCCAATATCAAGTAATTTATCAATAAGGTGAGAACCAAGGAATCCGGCACCACCAGTTACCAGGATTCTCTTCGCGCTTTGATACAGCCGTGGCACAACTACCTCCAAATTGAATGCGAACCAAACACTAAGGACATTTTGCGGCCCCCTCGTCGTGCTCTATGATTAGGTTTCGTATAGTGTGAAAGTACCATGTCTTATAAAAGGCATATGAAAAGCCTGGCCATCCGTCAAAGACCCCTCCCTTCACAAGGTAACTGTAAAAAAAGTAAGCGAATGCATACCAGCGAGCAGCGAGGTGTCTATACTTTAAGCTCTGTCGCTTTGTCAGGTTCGCTTTGCTGCCTTGCGACCGGAGCAGCATATAGCGGCGAGCCTCCCAATTTGCATAGGCCTGATGACGACTTATGAACCTGTCAATGCCCCGAAAGTCACGATGGTCAACGAACGCTTCAATCTGCCCAATCCGACCCGACAATATCGGGTGCTCGTGAACCTCCATGTCCAAACTGCTCCAACGGTCCTCATCGATGCGCTCATACAAACCTGAACCGGTTCTAAATAGCGCAAGTTTTTTCTGCGTAACGCCGAACTTTAATTCTTTCCCCATGAAATAGTTTCTATATCTTACCCAATATCCAGAACATTCATCAGATATTGTTCTGATCTTTACTTCTTCACAGAACGTGTCGTCGATTACCTCGTCGGCATCCAGAAATAGTACCCAAGGGGTGTGAATCGTATGGTTAAGAAGCACCCAATTGCGTTTCTTTGGATATAGGCCATCCCAGCGAAAGTTAAGGATTTCGGCGCCGTACTCCGCCGCGACTGCAGCGGTATTGTCTGTACTGTCTGAATCTACGACAATAACACGCTCGAATGCGCCGAGCCTCTCGAGACAGCTCGGTAAGTTCTTCTCCTCGTTCCTGACCGGAACGACCACGGTGATGGGAATCTTCTGCACAGGAAGCCTTTACCAAATTGGTTCGTCAATGGGTGCATTCGTAATAGACACGAAACTCACAACGTCACGGGTCTCTGGTTGTCTGCGCCGACACATACATGCTTCGGCTTCCTACACTACGGGCGGGATTGCCTACGACAATCTCATGCGAAGGCACATTCCTCACCACGACGGCCCGCGCACCCACAATCGCCATAGAGCCGATAGATACTTTCGGACCAACAAATGCGTCGGCGCAGATCCAAACACCGTCCGAGATGTCTATGGCCGCTTTGATAAGCGGCATCGACGAATCACGATAGTCATGAGTTCCCGCACAGAGGTGCGCGCCCTGCGAAATCGTAACTTCTGCGCCAATATTGATGGGGCCAAGCGCATATAATATCACCCTAGATCCCACAGCAGAGTTGTCGCCGACAGTCACGTTCCACGGAATCAAAATGCATACGCTCGGGTATATATGGACGTGCTTGCCGACCTTAGCTCCGAAACACCGGAGCAAAAAAACTCTCCATTTCCAGCACGGCCGAGGACTGAGGGTGAACAAAGGACTCGCCAAGGCCCACAACACGCGCCCGACTTGCTCGGCCTTGCTCCACTTTCGCGCCCGTCGGTTCTTTCCTATGTCAAGCATTGGTTGATTTCGCTGCGAACACAACCTTTTGCACCGCCCTCTCCCCTTTCAAAGCTGGCGAAGGTAAGCTACTACGCTTTGACCACGTTTTCACAGACAATGCCCCTACGAGCAAAGCAGTTCCGTGTATCCACTATCAGCCTGGCATGTTTCGCTAGCATGCCATAGTCAACCAGATCATGATCCGTGGCAACAAGAACCGCGTCATAACCTGAGAGCGAATCCGCTGATAACTCAACGGAACTCCGCCCGGCCAAGACCGGGTGCTCCCGAGTCTTTGGAATCTCCTTAACGTGGGGGTCGTGGTAGTCCACTGTCGCGCCTCGCTTAAGCAAGCTTTCGAGCATAACAAGAGTTGGGCTTTCTCTGATATCAGATACATTTGGCTTGTAGGCCAACCCGACTATTAGTATGGCGGCCGCGCTCATTGAAACCTTGCTCCTCATGTCCAATGCGTGCTCGAGCTTGGATATTACATAGCGAGGCATTCCAACGTTTATCTCACCAGAAAGCTCAATAAAGCGAGTTGAAAGACCGTATTCCCGTGCTTTCCATGTTAGGTAGAAGGGATCAACCGGGATGCAATGTCCGCCGAGACCTGGTCCAGGATAGAAAGGCATATATCCAAAAGGCTTTGTCGACGCTGCGTCAATTACCTCCCAAATGTCAATGTCCATGGCATCGTAAATTATTTTAAGCTCGTTAACGAGAGCGATGTTTACTGCTCTAAAAATATTTTCAGTGATTTTGACGGCTTCAGCCACCGATGGGCTTGTCACCACCACAACTTTTTCAACGACCAAGCTGTAAAAGGCCTCCATTAGTTCTGAAGCTTCAGCACCATCTCCCCCTATTACTTTCGGTATATTGACTGTGGAATACCTCTTGCTTCCTGGGTCTTCCCGCTCGGGTGAAAATCCGATCCAAAAATCCAATCCGGCCTGCAACCCACTCGCTGCCAAAATCGGTTTCAATACGCCTGTCGTTGTGTCTGGGTAAGTCGTTGACTCAAGGACGATTAGCTGCCCCGCGCGTAAATGTCTGGAGATCATTTCGGCTGTATCTCTGACATAGCTAAGATCTGGTTCTCGCTGTTTAGATAGGGGAGTGGGCACACAAATGACTATCACATCGCACTCACTCAGGTATTTAAAATTTGTTTCAGCTCTAAACTTTCCATCTTTTACTTTTGACACCAGTTCGGATGATCTAACAGCGTCTATATAGGAAACTCCATCGTTCAGCTTCCGCACTTTATCTGGATCGATATCAAACCCAATAACCCCAAATCCTCCGCGCGCGGCGGCAATTGCAAGCGGCAGCCCGACGTACCCCAATCCAATAACGCCTATAACCGCCTTACGAGACATTACTTTCGCAAGTAATTCAACTCCAGCCCTTCGTTCCATTGTCAAATCCACAGCCACTTTCTTGTCGCCTTTGGTTTCAGTTTAGGTGCGTTCTTGGCCAATATAGGCCGGCGTTGCAAAATCGACCCACTTGAGTTCCACAAGGTGATGTTGACAAAACCTAAAAAACGATGGTCGAGGGAACGGAACCCTCATCCCGTATCCAGCGGTACGCCTCAAGCATCCGATCACCGATTTCTGCCCACGCGAAATCCCGCATCATCCAACCCTGGCCACGGGCGCCCATCGCATTCAGTTCCTCGGTCCCGATTGAAAGCGCAGCATCGAGGGCTTTCTTAAGTGGCTCGACTCCATGGTCAATCCACCATCCACACTGGTTCGTTTCGAGCCCTCGCCAAGGCGTTGCTTTAGTGGTAATGACCGGGGTACCGCATGCTAGGCTTTCCGCAACCGTCATGGCAAAGTTTTCGGACGAGGATGGCAAAACAAACAGTCCGGCTCTTCGGTAGAGCTCGTGCTTCTGGTCCCCGTACGCCGCGTCCCCAAAAGTGCATCGCTTTAGGCCTAAGCCTACGGCCTCCTGGGTCAATTTCCTTACGTAGTTCGGTTCACCCGGACCTCGAATTTCGAGCTTCCAGTGCGGAAAGTGATCCTCTATTGCAGCCCAAGCTTGTATGAGCGTTTCAACTCGTTTGATTGGGTGCAGTCGACCAAGGTAGAGAACGACGGCTAAACCCCGGTCCGGCGGATCAAGTCGTTTGCGAGCAGGCCAATGGTGAATTCCCACCCCGTTCGGCAAAATAACAACGGGTTGTCTTAGGCCAAAGGCTCGGATATCCTCGTATTCCTGCTCGCTCGTGGCGTGTATCAGGCTTGCTGCCTCAATAGCCGCACGCTGGGCAATGACCCAAAAGACAGATTTGATCGACTTAGAATATTCTAGAGCCGCGGGACTGAGCATACCTCGCGTTGAGACTACAAATGGTACTTTGTGAGTTTTCGCGATCTGGGCGGGATAGACATTCGGCATCATCCACAGTCCATGGGTATGCAGTATTTCAGCTGTAGGCGCGATCTTCACTAATTTGCTCTTCATTCCGGAGGACAAACCAAGTTTCTTCAGTTGCGGGAGCCCCCGGAAATCGCGATCAAATTTGCTAACTTTGACTCCCTCTTCCACGGTGCTAGACGGCTCCCCCAAGGACATTAATTCCACTTGGTTGCCTGTCCTCGCAATTGCTCGAGCGAGCTGCAAGACGGAATAGGAAGGACCGGCCGCCTCGGCGTCAATCGATCCCACTATCTGGACAATTCTCATACGGTTCTTGTCAACTGCTTCGCCAGTCAGGAGCGGAAGACAATGTTGCCGGACAGACCGCTCTTATTTTTTTCCCCGAATACAACTGCCCGATAGCCAAAGCCTCTCATGAAATCTACGATGTCAACTGACGTATAGCCGAAGGCCTTTTGATTTACCTCACTAGTTTCCAAAACGATTATTTTTGGCCTGAGTTCAGGATCAGCCAGGACTGTTTTGGCACCTCGCATCACAGCAAATTCAGCCCCTTCAACATCTACCTTGATCAGCTCAGCTCTCTGTCCCTTCGCGAAGAGGAAGTCATCAAGTCGCCTCTGAGGAACGGTAATCTTTGAGTTCACGATCCGGCGCTTCGTATCACGAAGACCGGAATATCCAGAGTCGTCGGAGCGGAAGAATTGTGCATCGCCGTCAGAATCTGACAACGCTACTTTAGCCACCATACTGGCATCATAACCATTAAGCATAAGGTTGAATTCCGCTAGAGTAGCAATCAAGGGATCCGGTTCAAACGATATTACCGCTCCCGTTTTCCCGACCTTTTTCCAAATATAACAGGATATAAATCCGATATTAGCACCAATGTCGACACAGAAACTGCCATCCGATAGCTCAGCGTCGAAGAAGTCGAGCAGCTCCGTTTCATACTCTCCTTCCCAATAGAGCCGCCAACCAACTGTTTCGTGAAGTGGCACCACAATTGTAAGGCCACGTACGTTGACCGTTCTAAATGTGGGTGTCGTAGGCCGTCGAAAGCCTCCTACACGAGAGCGAACCTTCTTAAATATTGCCACGTCGTTTCTCACTCTTTAATTTTGGCATCACTTTCGACCTTTTTTACGAAGGGTATGTTTTCAAAAACACCGGACGATTAGCGCTTCGAGCACAGCTCACATAACCGAATAGCACCGTCGAACCCCTGGACCATAGCCTCAACACCGAGCCGCTCCAGGTAGAATTTCCGTGCGTTTCGCGAAAGCTTCTCACGCAGCTCAGGATCCAGAAGCCGCTCCATCGCCTCCGCCAGACCACTAACACCTCCATGGTAGAACAAAGCATTGTCCCCATCCGCGCAATATTCGAACTCGGGCGCATGACGTGTACCAGGTCGAGTTACCATTGGAACCCCGGCCCAAAACGACTGAACGACAGATAGGCCAACGTGCCAGGGCGAGATGGTTCCGATGGCGCGATCCAAAAATCTCTTTAGCCCCTCCGGTGTGCTTGTCCTCGGGTGGAATTCAATGCGGTCGGAAAAGCCGCTCCTCGCCGCCCTCGTTCTTAGAACCGCTTCTGCCGGCCCATTTCCAACAAACACAAGCCGTAATTTTGGATGTGTCGCCGAAAGCACGGAAAAAGCGTCTACAAGTTCTGTCAATCCCTTCTCGTCGCGATAGTCGCCAAAGTAGAGATAACTATCACGCTGCGCGTTCAAGTCAGCCTCGAATCCTGTGAGCGCAATCGTGTTTCTTGCTACAAAGAGCTTCTCATTTGCGATCCAACGAGCAAACTGATCCCTGCCCGAATCGGTATAAAATATAGAGGCGGTTGCCCTAGCAGCCGCGGCTATGCGCAATGGTCGCACGAAATGGCTCCCCCATCTCCGCCCATATCCATGGCTCCAGATCACCACATGACGCGCTGCACCAAATATTATTGAAAGCAGCGATAGATTGCGTAGATCAAGCCCAGTTACAAGGATATCCTCCTCGGGATCAAACCGAATATTCCATGAGTTTAAGCCAAACTTCCTTCGATCCATTTTCAAATGGACCCATCTGAACTTTACCGCCTGCTTGGGTGGTTCCTCGGTGCAAACCACAATATCAGGCCGCAATTGACAAATTTCCTCGAATACTTTAATTCTATACTCGGCAATTCGTTTCTGTAAGATGTAGATTGTCATCTGCAGGCAAGCGCCACTTACGTTCTTCTGGAAAAAATAACGTCGACTTGATAGATGCGACCAGTTGCAGGATCGGCAAAGCCTGGCTCAATAGACCAGATTTCGAAACCAAGATCAAAGAACCAGCTTAGTGCCTCCGAGAACTCCCAATACGACTCGTATAGCGGAACCAACGACAGCTCCAACTCCACGACCTCGGTGCGCTCCAACGTGCCGGTAGCGCCTTTAATGACGAGGTGCTCAGCACCTTGAACATCACATTTTAGATATAGCTTGTCGCGACCGGGCAGGCTCTCGTTACAATAGCTATCAATCGAGCGCATCGGAACAAGGATCCTACTTTCCTCTTTCGCATTCGCTGCCTTCTCCGCCAAGGTGGTCATAACAAATAGTGAACTCGATGTAGTTCTCGAAGAAACTGAAAATTCTGTCGTGGTATCGCGATCACCGATTGCCACTGGGACCACTGTCCAATTCCGCTCCCGAGAAGCGCGGCCACGCAGCGCTTGGATGGCTTGAGGCAAAGGCTCAAAAGAGTAAAGCGCCCCATCATAACCTGCTTCATAAAGCGCCGCCCCAAAGCCACCATAGTGGGCACCGACGTCTAGGACGATTTTGATCCGACGCTGCCGCAGCAGTTCAATCCTTCGGGACCATGGATCGGTATTTGGTCCGATTCGGGTTACATTGTAGCCGGCTCTCCGAGCTAGGCGTTTTAATAAGTTCACTGTCATTGAAACCTTTATCCTCGGCGAGAAAGAGCGGCGGCACCAATAAATTCCGCTATCCTTCTCCCACTCGTTTGTTCAGAGTATTCTCGGATTGCAAAGTCTCTTACCCGAACTGCCGCGGCCATCCACTCTTTCTGCGGCTTCCGTAAAAGCTCGACGATCCTATCGGCCAAAAGGTGTGGAGTAGTCACACCGCTGCATCCAAGCGCAGAAACCAAGTCGCGCGGCATACCAGCGGTATCTGTTGAGAGTATTGGCTTGGAGTATGACATATATTTCAATATCTTCGACGGAAAATTGGTGTTCGATGGTGAAAAGGTTGGATCGCGTGGATTCAGGAACGCGTATGCATCGGAGCAAATTCTGTCCAGCTCCTCCACCCCGAGAAAACCGGTGACTTGAGCACCTAATCTTTCCAAAGATATTGCTGACTGCCTATCGTTGACTCGACCCGCAATAACTATGTTCAAATCCGATGCTGCGAGGTTCTCTAGGGTGCGGACAAGGAAATCGGATCCGCTAACCTTGTCAACGCCGCCAACAAATACCAGTCGCTTTTGCTTTCTGACATCAGGAGCCGCTATTTCTGCCACTTTATGGACTGTCCCATGGAACGCGAGAGAGCGCTTGCCCACGAGGTGGGGCCCGATGCTGGCCGGCAGATAGACCAATCCACCTGTCGCCGCCTCCGCGATTTCTCTAACTAGTTCTAAGCCACGCTTGGTCGAAGGTGCGTCAGGGACAACTACGACAACACGTTGGACTATCCGACCAAGCCGCCTGACAGCTGGCACCGAAAGCGTGGCTTGGCCATAGATAAAAACGATCGCATCGTGCCTTGCGTCGATTTGAATAGCTCTCTCCAATGCGCGACTAACGGTCTGACGCTTGACAATCGGAAGATTGAGGAACCGCACCAACTTCAGCCTGCTCGAAGAAGACCCCAGTTGGGTCTCCGGCTGAACGACAGGCCCACGTGGCCATGCCGGCATATTCGAATACCAAAGACTTCCGTCGACTTGAGCAAAGGTCTCCAATGCACCTACCAAGCCTCGCGTCCAAGCAGACGCCGCGGGAGAGGCAAATGGAGAACGCAGAACTTGTTCGTCTGAAAAGTTCGGTGCTATCAAGAAGATTCGGTCGGCCATTTTGCGAACCCTCTTAGCTGTCTTTCAATCCGGCCATTGACGAAGTCTCCGCCCAACCATTGCCACCGGGCGAACGTGCTGCTGCCCCGAGAGCAATGAGTCGGAGGTTCCAACGGCCAAGAGACCAGGTAGAGACCAATAGCACAATGAGCCAATCAATCCTGGGAATAGAACCGAGTTTTCCTTGAAGAAAAACAAAACAAACAACACCAAATGCAATGCTATTAGCGGGCTACACCAATATTGCCCGGATCTAGCTACTCTCTTTATCATCTCAAACTGCAAGCATATGAATACGACAACAAATAACAGGAGACCAAGCACTCCGGTCTCTGCCACAATCATCGCCGCTCCTACTTCTGCGGCCAGACTAAGATCTCTGACTTCAAACGCCTTCCCAACCCCCGAGGCATAGCCCGTAAAATTCCCGAACGGCGCCAGCTCAATCCAGGCATACACGAATTTTAGAAAAACCGAATTCATTCGCTCGCCCAAGTCCAGCTGCCCCTCGGTTAGTAACACCAATCTCTCGCCAAAGATGATGCCGTTGACGCGATCCCAAATGAATATCAAAAGGACCACAACGAATGGGCTGGCAGTGAAAAGACCAAAAATCAATCGTCCTCGATGAATGCGGATTTCGATTGCCAACAGAACGAAACCAATAAAAAGGGCGGAAAACAGTGCACCCCGTCGTGCGGTCATCCAAATTACGCCAAGTATCATAACCGCTACTGTGACCTGGACGAGCAACTCTTTCGGCCGTTTGGCTCTCAACACCAGAGCTGACGCGAAACCGAAGGCACATAACGAGGCAATAGAATTCACTGGCGCGGTAGTAAAGTAACCAGCTAGAGTCGCCTGACCGATACGGAATTCTTTACCTGCCAGCATTTCAATCGCGTTTGCTCTAAAGACGGCTGGAAGAGCGTCGTTCCCCAAGACCAGCATTACCAAACCGAGAGGGAATTGAAACGCTATAATAAAGACAAAAAGTTTCGCTGCCTTGACAAGCCTCGCCGAGTCTCCCGGCCGATGAAACGCCAGAAAGGCCAATCCGAGTGTTGGGGTTCCTGCGCCAAGCAAAAGAGCTTGAGTCCCCAACATTCCATCGACTGCAAATGCCGGAACAGCATATATGGACACGAGTGCAATCCAACTAACAATCAATCCGTATGCCACTCCGGCACGGTTTTTGCCTATTTTGACTACACCGAAGAATATAAGAAAAAGCACTAGTGCGATTGGCAGAGCTTCGATCTGCACTGGCTGTGTGGGAATCAATTTTCTAAGTACGCCAGCAGCCGCGGGTCCAATCAACGCGATCGCCATCAGCTTGTCGACACCAACTCCGCCCTGGTCGCGATTTCCGATGGCGAATGGAGTTGGCCGACCCACCAATTTCCGGCGACCGTCCGGCTCAAAGTTCATGTTCTGGCTCGCTTTCGCCAAATCATAAAGGGTACCGTATAAAAAACTCGTCCGAGCGCAACGCCAACGGCTCCAGCCAACGAACCCAAAACCAGCGCTGCCACTAAGTTCGCAACTGCCCCGCCGATAGTTAATAGGTTCGCGTATTGCAACTCTCCGCGTCCTATCAACGAGAAATAGGGAATGATGATCATGGCGATCGCAGCGTACGAAACGGCATAAGAGGAATAGATGCCTATCACATCGGTATATCCAAGGCCCGATTGGGTGAGAGCCATCACTAGGAACGGTCCACAGGCCAGTGACGAGATCGACAAGAATAGGACTATCCGTCCCAGTTTTTTGGCGCCGCTTTCCACCAACCCAGCGAACCCATTCCTGTCTTGACTGCGATTTAGTCTAATTAGCTCTGGCAAAATAGGGGAGAAGTATGCTCGTGGCAGGGATTGTATCTGCTGATTCATTTCTCCACATAAACTTGCAATTGCAACCGTTCCAGCAGGAACAAAGTACCCCAATACAATCCGATCTGCAGACGAATACAACAACGACGACAAATTATTTACCCATTGCAACAACGAGAAATGAACAGCCTGAGGAACTAAGCTCACCGCGAGTTGGATGGAATACCCATGGATTCCTCTCATCGCTACGATTGCTTTCACTCCCCCGCGCATTACCGTACACAGCAAATTAATAATCAAAAGGTATATTAAGGACGCGCCTAGCACTCCCGCCGACGCTAAGCAGATAATACT
The DNA here is from genome assembly GCF_040320265.1 of Mesorhizobium sp. M0751. Taxonomy (NCBI): domain Bacteria; kingdom Pseudomonadati; phylum Pseudomonadota; class Alphaproteobacteria; order Hyphomicrobiales; family Phyllobacteriaceae; genus Mesorhizobium; species Mesorhizobium sp. M0751. Next base: position 27,682 of record NZ_JAMYPH010000030.1, on the reverse strand, counting down.
GAAGATCCGGGTTGATATCTCACAGAGCGCGTTCTCCCTAAAGCGGCTTTGCGCCCGCAGTGTCGCTGCACACATCATATCCCACTGCAATGACGCCGCCGTAAGCGCCGCGAGAGAAGTGAACTTTGCGACATTCAGGTGATTTTCGACCCACACCAATGGCGGGTAGTAGTGAAGGACGGCGCCAGATAATGCTAACGCGACGATACTTGAAAGCACAGAAACGCCGAGACCACCAAACACAATTAGGCCTATCGCTGCTGAACGCCTTGTAGGATCGGCCTCAGACGATATCAACTGGGTAGCAGCCATCGCGACTCCCGGTGTTGCTGCTCCAAGTATACCTGCGAGCGACAAATTGAATGACCAAAGACCATATCCAGTAAGGCCAAGGGAAAATATGAGAGGAGCCGTTAAAGCAAGTTGCAATGTTGGCATACTGATCTGCTCAAGCAATGCCCACGCACCGGTCCTGGATATGCCAGACATGCTGTTCAGGATTGCTGCTCTTAAACTCTTTCGAGGCAAGGACGTTATTCTCAGCTTTTTGTCATGCGCAGCATCGACAAGTTCTGTTTGTCACTCAACGACATCCAATCTCCGCCTGACGTTTATACTCACAATCTGCCAATTAACGTCTGATACTGTGGCGAGCTTGCCACTTTGCGCTGCGCAAGGGCAATGCTTCTGACAAATATCGCGTTGCCATCCGCACTGGAGACGTCTCGCTGAATTTCACGCGTTCGAGGTTCGTATCTGATCCTGGTAAACCCATTTGCCACCAGCGTGTCTCGGACGGTATTGGCAGCAAAGCCATACCTCTGTTCCTGGCCATTAACTTCCACGATAACAGCTTGCACGCTCTCCGATCGCAAAGTTCTACCCGCACCGGCCAAAACAGATGGCTCAAAGCCCTCAACGTCGATCTTAATCAAGACTGGTGTTCTGCTTCCCAATATATCGTCAAGTGTGTTGACTTGGACCGCGACAAATGACTCCCCCTGAACTGCCACGCGATTTCTTGTGTCGGCGTCTTCAATGAAGCCTATCGATCCGTTTTCAGCGCCGGCACCCACATTATGAAGGTCAACATGATCTTCAAGAAAGTTGATGGCAATGTTGCGACGAAGATGAAGGAACGTGGACTTAATAGGTTCAATGCAAACGCAACGCGATCCAACCGCACCAGCCGCCATTACGGTATAGGCTCCCACATTCGCTCCGACATCGACAAAAAGCTCATCTGCCCTTAAAAAATGAAGCACAAAGCTCATTTCTTCCCATTCAAGAAGACCATTATAGATATTTCCTGTGGCCCCAGTCATGCCATTAGCAACCAGCAAAAGTGTATTGTCTATGAATGGAACAGCTATCGCCCCCATTGCCAGCCGCGACGCGATTTGCCAGCGAATGAACCGACTCAGCGCCGAAAACTTGCCTCCTTTATTACCCGGATGCTTAATAATTAGACTTATTGTCCGAATTATATTCATGAACACTATTCCCAGGTTTTAGACTCTCTGCGCGCCTGAAGTAGGCAAATAAGGGCTCGGAAATCGCGCAAAAGATAAGGCCTCCGGCCGACATGACTTAATGAAAGTCGGATCGCTCGTGGCGTCACGTCAATGGCTCGCGGCCAAATGGCATGGTTTGGTGCCTATGCTTCCTCAAATCCAATTTATCGCCGAACCTCACCTGAAATCAGCAGCGAAGGCTGGGGCCTGCAAACGGCCTCGCTTCACACTTTTGTCTTGTGTGATTCTATGAGAAATATTGGCCGAGTTTGCGCATTGGCTTAGCGACAAGCGCGTAGTCAAGAGGACCGGATCCGAGCCACCGGCGGCGTGAACGCAGCGCTTCCAGATTGTGGCTCAGGTGGGAGGCAAGGCCTCGAGTGCTGACGCCGCCAACCATCATGTCCACTAAAACGTGTTTGGCGGTGGTGGTTTGAAATCCGTGAAGTTCAACCGCCCGCAGCATCCAATCATAGTCCGACGCCACTTTGAGGTCGAGGTCGAAAACACCAACTGCGTCTACTACCTTCCGCTTAGCGTAAAACGTCGGGTGGGCCGGCATCCAGCCGGTACGAAAACCCTTGGCGGGTCGGGGAGAGGCACGCCAGCGTCGTACAACGCGCTTGTTGATATGATCTTTAACAAAATCCAGATCGCCGTGCACGATGTCGGCATGCTCGAGCCCAGCCGAAATCCGCCTAAGCGCCGTGTGATCGTGGAAACAATCATCGGAATTCAGCACACCTACCGCGTCTCCGGTATAGAGGCACAGCCCCTTGTTAAGTGCATCATACATTCCGCTGTCAGCCTCGCTGACCAGCCGAATCTGGTCCTGCGGATAAGACTGGACTATTGCCAGCGTCCCGTCCGACGAATTGCCGTCGATGACCACCAGCTCCTTGTCACCATGATCCTGGGCCAAGAAGCTCTCGACTGTATGCCGGATTGTCGCCGCGGAGTTCCGACAGACGGTCAAGACCGAGATTTTCATGTCGACCCGGCCCAACGCCGCTTACTGTGCCGCAACGCGAATGCGATCCTCGTCGAGCCGGCGATGTTCGGATTCCCGCCTTACTGTTTGAAGGTCGGACTGGACCATTTCCTGGACCATTGTCGCCAGCGACGTTGTCGCTTTCCACCCGAGAACGCGCTCTGCTTTCGAGGCGTCGCCGATAAGAAGCTCGACTTCGGTCGGCCTGAAATAGCGCGGATCCACCTCGACCACAACAGCGCCGGATTTTGCGTCGATACCTTTTTCTTCGACTCCGGAACCAACCCATTGGATTTCGGTGCCGACTTCGTTGAACGCAAGCTCAACAAAGCGACGCACCGAATTCTTCACCCCAGTTGCAAGGACATAGTCGTCGGGCACTTCATGCTGAAGAATTCGCCACATGCCCTCGACGTAATCGCGGGCATGGCCCCAATCGCGTTCAGCCGACAGATTGCCGAGGTAGAGCTTGTCCTGGAGGCCAAGGCTGATCGCAGCAGCCGCCCGCGTGATCTTGCGGGTGACAAACGTCTCGCCGCGCATCGGGCTCTCGTGGTTGAACAGTATCCCGTTGGACGCATGGATTTCGTAAGCCTCGCGGTAATTCACGGTGATCCAGTAGGCATAGATCTTTGCCGCCGCATATGGGGACCGAGGATAGAAGGGCGTCGTCTCCCGTTGCGGGATCTCCTGGACCTTGCCGTAGAGCTCGGAAGTCGACGCCTGATAGAAACGCGTCTGTTTTGTGAGGCCAAGCAGCCGGATGGCTTCGAGCAGGCGCAATGTACCGATCGCATCGGCATTTGCCGTATATTCCGCGGTCTCGAAGCTCACCTGGACATGCGATTGCGCGGCGAGATTATAAATTTCGTCTGGCCGCACTTCCTGGACGATGCGGATGAGGTTGGTGGCATCGGTCATGTCGCCATAGTGCAGCGACAGTCTCACGTTCTTTTCATGCGGATCCTGATAGAGACTATCGATACGACCCGTATTGAACGATGACGACCGCCGCTTGATGCCATGGACATCATAGCCCTTTGCCAAGAGGAGTTCCGCCAGATAGGCGCCGTCCTGGCCCGTGATGCCCGTGATGAGCGCGGTCTTCCTAGTCATTGTGCTTTCCCCGAGGTCGATACAACCGTATTTTCAACTTTAGACATTGCAAATACCCATTTCAAAAAGGTGGTGGTTATCTTCATCCCGCGAAACTCGTGAGCGGCGGCTTGGCTACGTCGCCTAGCTATCTTTCAGCTTTGTCAACGCGCGCCAAATCCTGTCAGCATGGTTCGGATAGTACGAAAAACGATCAGCACGTCGAGCCAAGGGGAGAAATTCTTGATGTAGTAGAAGTCGTAGTGAAGCTTTTCCAAGACGTCGTCCACGGCTGCAACATGGCCCTGGTTGACTTGCGCCCATCCGGTAATGCCAGGCCGAACGATGTGCCGGTAGCGATAGAATGGCAGCTCCGCCTCGTACCATTTCGACAGTACCAGTGCTTCGGGCCGCGGGCCGATCCAGCTCATGTCGCCGCGCAGGATATTGAAGGCCTGCGGCAACTCGTCAATTCTGGACTTTCTCAGGAACTGTCCCAAGCGAGTGATGCGTGAATCGCCGACCTTCGTGATGGCTGCTTCCTTCTCGTCGACAACGGTGTCGCTGAATTTCATTGTTCGGAACTTGTAGACCTCGTAAGGCTGTCCTCTGTAACCCATTCGCTTTTGCTTAAATAGAGCCGGTCCAGGTGAATCAATCTTTATTGAAATAGCCACAAATAACAGCAATGGCGAGAAAACAACGAGTATAATGGACGCGGAAACCCAGTCCATTGCTTGCTTTATTTTCAGATAAGCCTGGTTTGGATTCAATGAACCCAAGGTATTCTCGGAAAGATGCTCGATCTCTACCCTACCTGTGAGCGACTCACTGATTTGCTTCACATGATAGACCGGCGTTCCTGAGAGCGCGCGATCCGCAATATATCGCTCCCATTCATCCGATAAATCAGCACGAAGATCAGCCACCACACCGTTCGCATACTCGACGACCGTGGCGGGCGAGTGAATCCTATGCCAACTCACACCCGGTATGTTCTCGAGTCTGTCGACGTCTCCTCCGGGAATTATAGCTAACCGATACGTGTTGAGCCGTCGCGTGGCCAAACTCAAACCGAAATACCACAACGTTGACTGGATGAAGCTCGCTGCCGCTTGGAACCGGCTGTAATCCATCCGAAAAAAGAAGATCGTTGCAAATACAATTCCGTATGTCAGTGCAAAGGTCGGGAGAATGTAACCGGTCGCGGCGACGCCGGGGAAATTGCCGATACGCTTGTAAAACAGGTAACCTGCAGTGTGAGCGATGAACGCCGCCACAATCGTGACCTGCATGTTGGACGAGAAGATCGCGCCGAAGCCAAACGACATCCGAATTAATGCGGGGATCAAGATAGCGAACGTTAACCCACCAAGAAGCTGGAAACGGATACGAAGCAGGAGATGTCTGGCCTTCGGCAGATTTATCGTGGAAGTGGTCAAGTTGAATCCCGCGAACTTGTCGATCAGAACTTTAACTATCGGCGCTTCCCTGACGAGATGTCGCTCCCTCGCCCCACGCTTGAATAGGCGATACCCACCTTTAGAACATCCTCGCCGCGATAGACGTTTCGAAGGTCGACCATCACCGGCGTCGCCATGAGCGTACGGAGCCGCTCAAGATCCAATGATCGAAACGCGTTCCACTCGGTGACGATGACGATCGCATGCGAGCCATCGGCTACCGCGTAGACGCTTTCCCCGAATTCAATGCCTTCGATCATCTTGCGTGCCTGCTCCATGCCGACAGGATCATAGGCCTTAATTGAAGCGCCCGCGTCCTTGAGTGCCTGAATGATGGCCAATGAGGGGGCGTCGCGCATATCGTCGGTGTTCGGCTTGAACGTAAGGCCAAGGATGCCGATGGTCTTGCCGCGCACAGAGCCGCCGCAGGCCTCGACGACCTTGCGTGCCATCGCCCGCTTGCGCTGTTCGTTTATCGAGACCGTCGTTTCAATGAGCCGCACGGGGCATGCCGCATCCTGAGCAGTCTTGACCAGCGCCAGAGTATCTTTCGGGAAACAAGAACCACCGTAGCCCGGCCCGGCATGAAGAAATTTTGCGCCGATGCGATTGTCCATGCCAATGCCGCGCGCAACGTCCTGCACATCCGCTCCCAGCCGCTCGCAAAGATCGGCAATCTCGTTAATGAAGGTGATCTTCATGGCCAGAAAGGCGTTGCCGGCATATTTAGTGAGTTCCGCCGTACGCCGGTTAGTAAAGAAGATCGGGGCGACGTTCAGAGAGAGCGGGCGGTAGATCTCGCCCATGACCGCTTTGGCTCTGTCGACATCGGTTCCGACAATGATTCGGTCGGGCCGCTTGAAGTCTTCGATCGCCGATCCTTCGCGCAGAAACTCCGGATTGGAAACCACCGCAAAATCAGCACTAGGATTTTGCTCGCGGATAATTCGCTCCACCTCATCGCCAGTCCCAACAGGGACGGTGGATTTCGTCACCACGACCGTAAATCCCTTGAGCGCACGGCCAACTTCGGCGGCCGCCTCATAAACGAAGGACAGATCGGCATGACCGTCGCCACGTCGCGACGGCGTGCCCACGGCGATGAAGACGACATCCGATTGAGAAACCGCATCCGCCAGATTGTCATCGAAACGCAACCGACCTTGCACGGTATTGGTGGTGACGAGTTCGTCAAGCCCTGGTTCGTAGATCGGTATCTTGCCAAGTTTGAGCGTGGCAAGCTTTTCCGCATCACGATCGACGCAGCACACCTGGTGACCGAAGTCGGCGAAACAGGCGCCCGAGACGAGCCCTACATATCCGGCACCAATCATTGTGATTCGCATATCGCGTACTCTCAATCAGCGCCGACGAGACGATCTCGTCAGACAGCGCCTAGTCCCACCGAAGAACGGCTACCGCACTCCCGGGTGAAAACCCGAGAGCCGATCCTACAACAATTTGCATCGCCTCGCCGCACCTCGATGCTTACGACTATGCGATGGCGACGAGATCCCTGGTGTCAAGGTCGACAGGTATCTCGCCATTCATGATGGCAACCAGAACCCGAGCCCTTCCGGCTGGATCGAGCCGGTCAAGGCGACCAACCATTTCCGCAAAAGGACCCGAAAGAATCCGGACCGAAGCACCGGCTGCGAGGCCGCCCCTGAAATCTAGCAGGCCGTCCTTACCGGTCAACGCAATGAAACGTTCTACCAGACCCGAGGGGACCGGCAAAGGCCGGTCGCCTTGCATGACTAGCGAGCGCACACCGAATGTTCCGTTGATAGACCGCCAGCGTTGCAGCGCGAGATCAAGGGCGATGAACATGTAACCTGGGAAATACGCAGCCATCCGTGTCTCGAGTCGCCGGGCATGACGCACGGTTTTCTCGCAGCGAGGCACAAACGGCTGAAATCCCTGGATCCGGAGGTGGCGCTCGGCGACCGCTTCTTTTCCGGGAAAGACGCCGGCCGCATACCAGCGAACTGCACGCCCTGCGCCCGGCTCTCGCGACAGGATATTCGCCTTGCTCGTTGTTTTGTCCGCGCTAGTCACGTGTCTCAATCTGGGGTTTGGGGAGTGATCGGCGCCAAGGGTTACGACAGTGTGTGGACAGCAGCAAGCAACCATGCCGCGAGAACCGTCGCAGTTCGTCGAAAAATTTGCTGTGAATCTCGCATGAAATTAGCTGTGCCTAAAAACTCATCGGGCCGCTTTCTTTTTCGGCCGGCTAAGATGCGGAGTCGAGCAATTTGGGTCGAAGCGTAGCCGCCCGTCACTCCGGCCACTACGAATCGCCGTTTCCCATGTGCTTAGTCTGCCCCCTTGAAGCTAATGTGACGGGCTCGCCGAGTCATGGGGCTCAGGCAACAACATGGTGAGCGATGCAACGTGCAGTTCCGACTCTGACCTCAGTTCGGCTCGACCGGCTCACGACCGCTTCAACAGCGACCAGACAGCCGGCACCAGGCTAGCGGCCAGCGCAACCTTGATCAGATCACCGACGATAAAGGGCACCACCCCGAACTGCCAGGATTTTTCCGGGCCGATCAACAGCGCGAGCCAGGCAAAGCCCATCGCCATCATGACGATCTCGGCCACCAGCATGGCATTGAAGAGCTTGATAGGATGGCGATCCCAGCCACGGTCGGCAGCCCAGCCGACGATCGCCGCCATGACGACGAAGCCGGCTAGATAACCGCCGGTCGAACCGAGCATGTAAGCGATACCGATGCCCTTTTCGGGCGTGCTCTGGAAGACCGGAAGGCCCAACGCGCCCTCAGCCATGTAGAGAAGCAGCGTGGCAACGCCAAGGCGCATGCCGAAGGCGGCAGCGATCAGGAAGACGGCGAGCGTCTGCATCGAGATATCGACCGGTCCAAGCATGACCTTTGTCTTGGCAGACAAGATCAGCAGCAGCGTTCCGGCGATCGCCAGCAAAAGCTGTCCTGCCAGCCGGGCCGTGCCCTTTTCAGGCAAAGCGAGAGAAATGAGCGGACGCATCGTCGTTGCAGTTGCCATGGTCTTCTCCGTTCCGGATTGCCGCCGAACGCGGCCTTGCGTTTTCCTATATTGGCTTCCGTGCTATGCGGCAATCGGTTTTGCCCTCGCCCAAAAAAGGTCGCGACGTTCGCATGGCGCTGAAATTCGATACACGCTTCGATCCGGCCTACGGCCAGGGCGTAGCCGTTGTGCCTGGTATTCAACGCGTCACCGCCCCGAACCCAAGCCCGTTCACCTTTCACGGAACCAACAGCTATATCGTAGGGCGCGAGACGCTGGCGGTGATCGACCCGGGTCCGGATGACGAGGCGCATTTTCGAACACTGCTCGAAACGATCGGGACCAGGCCGGTCAGCCATATCTTCATCAGCCACACGCATCGCGACCATTCGCCGCTGGCGGCGCGGTTGAAGCAGCATACGGGTGCGGTGGTTCTGGCGGAGGGCCGGCATCGACCGGCGCGGCCGTTGCGTACCGGCGAGGTCAATCCACTCGATGCCAGCGCCGACACCGGCTTTGTTCCTGATATCGCACTGCCGGACGATATGGTGATCGACGGCGACGGCTGGGCGATCCGGACGGTGCTGACGCCCGGCCACACCGCCAACCACGCGGCCTTCGCGCTGGAGGGAACCGGCATCCTTTTCTCGGCCGATCACGTCATGGCGTGGGCAACCACGATCGTCGCGCCGCCGGATGGCGCGATGGCTGACTATATGACATCGCTCGACCGGCTGATCGAACGCGATGACCGGCTGCTGCTGCCCGGTCATGGTGGGCCGGTGACCGACCCGCGCAGCTTCATGCGCGGATTGAAAATGCATCGCAAAATGCGCGAGCGGGCAATTCTGGAGCGGATCAACAGCGGCGACCGGACAATCAAGGACGTGGTGGAGGCGATCTATCGAGACACCGACCCGCGACTGCATGGCGCGGCCGGCCTGTCGGTGCTTGCCCACCTGGAAGACCTGGTGGCGCGCGGCCTGGTCCACACCGATGGCGCGCCGGCTATCGACGGCATCTATTCGCCGGCAACGTAGCACACTTCGGATATCATTCCGCCGGCGCCACGCCCACCTGGCCGGCGACTTCCTGGTCGAGTTCGGCAAGGAAGTCGGTGATGCGCGCTGCATTGTCGCCAAGGTCGTAGCGGCCGTAACGCGAGGCCGAGCGCATATCGACGATGACCGCATCGCCGTCGTCGCTCACGCGGATGGCGACATCGGCCGGAAGGCCAAGCAGCAAGCTCTTGGCCAGCGCATCGACCGTCACGTCGTTTTGCCCTGCTGCGTCTGGAAACGGCGCCGTGAGCTGCCAGCCGCGCCGATCGAGCACCGTTTTGACCGCCTCCAGAACGCGATCGAAAGGCAAGGTGTAGCTGCGTCCGGTAACAAGCGGATAAGCTTCGATTTGCAAGCGCTGCTCGCCGGGTGTCGGCGGCAAAAGCTCGTTCATATCCTTTGTCCGGGTAGAAATATCGAGCGCCGGCGGGTCGTCGAGATCCGTCGAGATGTCGCGCAGCGGCGGATAAGTCGCCGCCCAATAGGCCGCGAGAGCGTAAGGGACTAGCACCAGAACCGCCAGCAAGGCGCCGATGGTCAGGTCTTGGCCGCCACGATCACCGAAGTTCCACAATCGCGCGAAGGCAAACCCGGCAAACAGAAGCGCAAACGCGGCCAGCAAGGCGACAATGCCAAGCACCCATAGGAAAGCTTGGGTCTCGACGAGGTCATAGCGATGGCCGATGAGAGCGGTCAGCAGCAGGACTGCCGAAAACGCGCCGGCGCGCCGCGACCAACCGGCAGCCCTCGACGTTTGTCGCTCGGGAATTCCCGTCATTGTTTTCCGCGCTGCCCCAACCCGAACAAAGGCATAGTGCCTTTCAGCGGCGGCTTGAAGGCGCAAAGACGCGGCATCTCCGGTCAATCCGTCGGCAGGTGATAATCCCGGAACTGCTGGCGCAAGGTAATCTTCTGGATCTTGCCGGCAGCGGTGTGTGGGATTTCGCCGACAAAGGCGACGTCGTCCGGCATCCACCACTTCGCCACCTTGCCGTCCATAAAAGCGAGAATATCCGTCTTGGTCGGCTCCCTACCCGGCTTGCGCACGACCACGAGCAAAGGCCGCTCGCCCCATTTCGAATGCGGAATGCCGATGGCGGCGGCCTCCGCCACATCGGGATGGCCGACCGCCAGGTTCTCGAGCTCGATGGTCGAGATCCATTCGCCGCCCGACTTGATCACGTCCTTGGCGCGGTCGGTGATCTGCATATAGCCTCCGGGGTCGATATGCGCGACGTCACCGGTATCGAACCAGCCGTCTTGATCGAACTGTTCGGATCCGATGCCGCCATAATAGGCGCGCGCGACGGCCGGCCCGCGGACCTTGAGCCGGCCGAAGGTCTTGCCGTCCCATGGCAGTTCGTTTCCGGCGTCGTCCGTCACCTTCATTTCGATGCCGAACGGTGTAAAGCCTTGTTTCTGCTGGACGCCGAGGCGGGCCTCGCCCTCCAGCCCGGCGTAGTCCGGCTTCAGGGTGCACAGCGTGCCGAGCGGCGACATCTCGGTCATGCCCCAGGCGTGGACGACCTGGACATCGTAATTGTCCTGGAACTTCGTCGTGATCGCGCGTGGACAGGACGAGCCGCCGATGACGACTTTCTGCAGATAGGGTAGTTTCTTGCCGGTCTCTTCCAGATGCTGGAGGAGCATCATCCACACCGTCGGTACGGCGGCGCTGAAGGTCACCTTCTCGGTGTCGAGCAGCTCGTAGAGCGAAGCGCCATCCATCTTGCAACCGGGCATGACCAGCTTGGCGCCGACCATCGGCGCGCTCTGGCCAAGGCCCCAGGCATTGGCGTGAAACATTGGCACGACCGGCAGTATGGTGTCGCGCGACGACAGGCCCATGGCGTCGGGCATCGCGGCGATCCAGGCGTGCAGCACGTTCGAACGATGGCTGTAGAGGACGCCTTTCGGATCGCCCGTCGTGCCCGATGTGTAGCACATGCCGGCGGCGGTGTTTTCATCGAATGTCTTCCAGGCGAAGTTGCCGGCGGCTTCAGCAAGCCATTCTTCGTAGGCAACCACATTGGGCAGCGCAGTCTCCGGCAAATGCGCGTTGTCGGTCAGCACGATAACCTGCTTCAGCGACTTGACCGCGCCGGCGATCTTTTCAAGCAGCGGCAGGAAGCTCAGGTCGACGAATATCGCCTTGTCCCCGGCATTGTTCATGATCCAGGTAATCTGCTCGGGAAAGAGCCGCGGGTTGAGCGTGTGATAGATCGCGCCGACACCCATGATGCCGTACCAGGCCTCGATGTGGCGCGCGGTGTTCCAGGCCAGGGTCGCGATGCGGTCGCCAAGCCCGAAACCGTCACGCTCGAGCCGCTCGGCGACCTTCAGGGCACGAGCATGGATTTCGGCATATGTGCTGCGCACGATCGGCCCCTCGATCGAACGCGACACGATCTCGCGGCTGCCGTGCTGCCTCTCGGCGTTGTCGATCAGCTTATGGCAAAGCAGCGGCCATTCCTGCATCAGCCCGAGCATCTTGTTCCTCCCGATATTTTTTTCGCCATTGTGGAGCGAACCGGCGGATTGTCCAGCCAGGATCGGGCTGGATCGGTCCATGGAGCCAAATGAGGCCGAATTCGCCACAATCCGGCCATGCTCGGCGTTAACGTTGATTAACAGGCGGGGCGCGATTGGCGAATGAAAGAGGTTCGCATGGACGCGCAGCTCGACGACAAAGCCCTCGAAAATACGCTTGCCGAAAGTCTGGCCGATCTGGTGGCGGCCGATGTCGCGCAGGCCGATCTGGTGCCCGACGCCAAAACCGTTTCCGAAGATGAATTCGTCGAGGTCGTCGGTGGCGCCCTCGAAGCGGTCGGCGGCACGCTCTTGTTCAAGATGTGCGTCGAGAACGAGGGCGAAAGCCAGCACGTCGCTGCCGCCTGCGTCGGCGACGGCGGCAGTCGCCAGTTCCTGCTGCTCACCTTGCCGACCAGCGGTGGTGCGCTGAAGGTCGAGAGCACCTCGAAAAGCACCAATCCGGTGGCCGGCATTGCCGCCGCCTATGCCGGGTTGATGGACGCATTCCAGGCCGCGGCCTGATTTTAGCCGGGATACCGGAGGAAAGCGCAAGTCCGCCGCCCAGGGGCGACGCCCGCCGGTGGCTGACAGGTCTTGCGCAACGCGTTTGCCAGACACATCTTGGGCCAGACACATCTTGGGGTTGAGGCAAGGAGATCCGATATGGACCAGATCGCAAACCCGTCACCGGGCTTTCAGCGCAATCCGGGCAAGGTCATTACCGTCGAGCCTTACAAGGGCACCGTGACGGTGCGCGCCGGCGATGTCGTCATCGCCTCGTCCGGCAAGGTCAAGGTGCTGACCGAAGCGCCCTACCCTCCGGTTTTCTACGTTCCGTTCGGCGACATCGACTTCAAACAGCTTGGCAAGACCGAGCACTCGACCCATTGCCCCTATAAGGGCGATGCCAGCTATTGGAGCGTGCTGCCCGCCGGTGATACAGGCAAGGATGCGATGTGGGCCTATGAGCGGCCGTTCGACGAGATGGCTGATATCCGCGACCACGGCGCGTTCTATCCGAACAAGGTGACCATCGAGGCCACGCCCGACTGATCAGTCGGTGGTGCCTTCATCGCCGACGCCGTCGGCATCGTCGAGACGCACGAAGGTGAGGCCCTTGGCCTTCAGCGCCAGAAGTCCCTGCACCACGCCTTCGCCGGCCGCATGGGTCGGCTGGTTGATATGAGCGATGATGACGTCGCCGTCCTTTGCCGCGCCAATGCGCCGGGTGGTCTCTTTTGCGCCGAGCAATGAGCCGCCATCGCCGTTGATTGAGAATCCGGCGATCTTGAAACCAAGCTTGCGTATCATCGCGATTGCCGACGGGCTGTATTCGGCGGTTGCGCCGCGAAACCATTTCGGCGCCGGTTCGCCGGTCATGGCAAGAGCGGCAGCACCCGATTCGACCTCGGCCAGCACAGCCTCCGGGCTGCCGGCACTGCGAATGCCGTAGATCTTTTGCGGCGTGTCGACGGCCGGGACATGGCGGCCGCCATGGTTTTCCAATTCAAACAGTTCGGGATGCGCCCGCATGATCTCGACGGCGGCGGCGTTGTGCTTCAGCCAGATGCCGGTGACGAAAATGGTGGCAGGAATCTTGTTTTCCACCAGCGCCGAGAGAATCCGTGTGTCGGTCCTTCCGCCGCACGCATCGAGCGTCAGCGCGACACGGCCGCCACCCGCCTCGGCCTTGATGTGCAGCGTCGGTGCGACGAGCAACTGGGCGTTGCCAGGCGAAACAGCCCACAGCGATATCGCAACGGCGCAAAAATACTTTTGGAACGGGCGCATCGATTACTTCCAGGTCGGCCGGATCAAAGTTGAAGCGGCGACCCCAGACCGCCATCAAGGCGGAAATCGGGACGATGCCCCTGCAAAAGCGTCGGCAGCGGCAATTTGACCGCCGGCCCGGCCTTTGGCAAGCGCGAGGTCACAATGCGTGCTCCACGTCCTTAACCTTACGTGAAAGGATCGCGCGCACCGCGTCGACCACCGCTTTGACCTCAAGTCGCCAGACGCAGCAAGCCTTGCTCGGATCGGGACGTCGGCATAGGTCCCTGGCTATGCACTCGCAAGGCATGGAGGGTCGTGGCGTAGCAGTGGCCACGCCGAAAAGGGCCCCAGACGGCCGGGTCGGTCAGGCCGAACAGGCCAACAACCGGCGTTCCGGCGGCGCCGGCCATGTGCATCGGGCCACTCTCGTTTCCCAGAAACAGGCGTGCCTGGCCGAGGACCGCCAGCAGTGTTGCCAGCGACAGCGCCCCGACCACGTTGACGACCGGCGAAGCGGCCTTGGACGATGCGCTCGGCAGATGCCTGTTCACCGGGGCCGCCGATAAGCAGGAAGTCCAAGCCGTCTGTCGCGAGAGCTCGTCGATCGCCAGCGCAAAACGTTCCGGCTGTCATTGCCGCCCCCGGAAGCTCGCTCCCGCATCAACGGCTATGAAGGCGTTACGCCGAAGATGATGCCGGTCGAGAAGCGCCAATGCCTTGGTGGTCTCCAGCGGCAGCGGCTCAATCTTTGGGACCGGCGCACGCAACTCCACGCCGAGTGCCTCAAGCGGAGAAAGATAGCGGTAGAGATAATGCTGGCAACCAAAGCCAAACGGCTTGGCCAGGACGTTGGCCGGCTGGCGTTCCAGCCAGCGCAACGGTTTTTCGGGAGGATCATACCCGACGCGGGTCTTGGCGTTGACGAGCCTGACGATGATGCGTGAGGTTTTGGAATCGGCCAGGTCGATGGTCAGGTCAAACCGGAACCGGCGCAGAGCGCGCACCATCGAGTAAAGCTCGCGACCACGCTGCACAGGGGTGCCACGCATCCGTACGCGTCGGAACGCCACCACGTCCGAGGCGATGCCATGAGCCAACAGGAAACTGGCAAAGTTCGCCTCGCAAAGGAACACGATCCTGGCCTTGGGATATTGGAGGCGCAGGTTTCTGGCGAGTGCCGAAGCGAGGACAAGATCGCCGATGAATTTCGTCTGGAGGATGAGAATCGAGCGGATGTGCGTGGGCGGGTTCTGCAACATCTGTTTCTGGCACCGGCGGGTTCGGGGGCCGGAAGCTGGGCAGAAACGATGTCGGGATTGGAGCCGATACACGCACGTTCGCGTGAATTCGGTTACAAATCGGTAAGGTAATATGGTGGCGGACTGAAACTCTTATCTGCGGCCGTTCTTTATGGCCTGCAGCGCCGCTCGCGCCGGCCATCGACCAGATTAAGTCGAGGCGGCGATCCAAGACCGACCTCACGGAGCGAAGTTACAGTGCGTGCTCCATTGCCTTAATCGGCCTGAAAGAGCTCACGCAGTGCGCCAACAAACCCGTTGACCTCCAGCAGCGAGCCGCAAGCTTTGTTTGCATCCGCAATGGCACACTTCGTTGGATACGCATACACGAGATGGATCAAACCCGTCTTCACGACAGACTATTGCCACCCGAAGCAGCGCCTCAATTCCCTCGCGTGCCCCCCGCAGAGTTCATGCTGCACGACTCACTCGCTTACCGAGAGTTGCCCTGTGGCTTTTCCTTGCTTTGGGATTTCGACCACCAGACAAAATACAGCGAGCCCATCTTCATCACAGGCACGCGGCGGTCGCGTTCCCGGGCTCGCAACTCACGATAGGTCTTCATCTTCAGAGTGCCGCCCGGCAACCTGATACGCACTGCCATCGGTCCAACTCCCGTTGTGCAACGCAGCAATTTTCGTGCAATGCGGTGACTAGAGACCTTCCGTTGCGGAAGAGTCAACAGCAGCGTCATCAACTTATTTTGCGAGCTCGCCTGTGGAGGTCGGGGCGGGCTTTCCCAGGCGCATGGCAAGCCGAAAAAATTGGGGCGTCACCCCGGCGACTGATCGTCAACCAGGCGCTGGCGGTTCGACCACCAGGTGAAATAAACCCGGCCGATCTTGACGACGGGTATGCGGCGGGCGCGCTCGCGGTCGCGCAATTCGCGGTACACTTTCACCTTCAGCGTGCCACCCGGCATTCTGATACGCACTGCCATCGCTTCCGCCGCCCCAAATTGTGCATTGCAGCATCAAGACCTTCCGTGGCGGAAGAGTCAACGCCCGCCCGCTGACTTTTTCTGATATTTGGCGAGCGGTCTTCGGAGGTTTGGCGCGCGGTGGTTCCTGATCCCTTCACCGAGGGGTCATGCCCAGCCGGGATCGTCGGGTGCGGGGGCTATTTCCTGGGCGAGGACTTGTTGGGCGAGGATGGGCGATCGGACATGCCGCTCGGCCACCAGATGACGAAATAATTGCCGACCTGCCAAACCGGCACCTCGCGCTTCTGCTCGCGCCGCCGCAGCTCGTCCCTTTTCTTGATCTTCAAAGTCCCGCCTGGAAGCCTGATTCTTATCGTCACATGTCCTCCCGCACCCCTCCAGGTACGAACGATAGGCGTAACAGTTTCATCCCGGCTAAGCAATTTCATCCAGGTCGAGCAATTTCGGGCGCGGTAGACTCAGGAACCGCGACGCGAGCGAAATCGCCGGAACCGGCTTCATTTGAAGAAATCCGCAATGCCGTTGATGGCCAGCACCGCATAGACGATCGGTCCGGCGATGAACGCACAATAGAGACAGAGGATCGCCGCCAGCACCAGTAGCAGCGGCTTGTCGCGGCCGACGGCGCGGAACTCGGACTTCACCGTCCAGCGCGCCGCGGCGGTTTGTTCATCATCAGACATGTGCACCATCCCGTCGCCATTTCACACGGCGGGTCGAAAACATCAACCTTCCTTGCCACGCGGAGGAATCGTCGGTGGGGATCTATTCACGCTCTGGCTTTCCCAGCCTGCACTGCCGCTTGCGCGGCGGCCAGCCTGGCGATCGGCACCCGGTAGGGCGAGCACGAGACGTAGTCGAGGCCGACCTTCTCGCAGAAATGGATTGAGGCTGGGTCGCCGCCATGTTCGCCGCAAATGCCGAGCTTGATGTCGGGCCGCGTCGCCCTGCCCTTGTCGGCCGCCATCCGCACCAGCTCGCCGACACCCTCTATATCGAGCGACACGAATGGATCCTGCTCGATGATGCCTTTTTGCCGGTAGGTCTCAAGGAACGAGGCCGCGTCGTCGCGCGAGATACCGAACGTGGTCTGGGTCAGGTCGTTGGTGCCGAAGGAGAAGAATTCGGCCGCCTGCGCGATAACGTGGGCGCGGATTGCGGCGCGCGGTAGTTCGATCATCGTGCCGGTCAGATAAGCGATTCTGACACCGGTCTCCTCCATCACGCTTTTGGCGACGGCGTCGATGCGTGCCTTGACGAAGTCGAGCTCCTTCACCAGCCCGACCAGCGGCACCATGATCTCCGGCACCACCAGCGCGCCGGCCTTCCTGCCGGCCTCGACGGCCGCCTCGAAAATGGCTCGTGCCTGCATCTCGGCGATTTCGGGATACGAGACGGCAAGCCGGCAGCCGCGATGGCCGAGCATCGGATTAAACTCGTGCAACGCTTCGGTGCGCCGCCGGAGCTTGTCCGGCGACACATTCATGGCAGCGGCGACCTCGGCCACCTCCTCCTCGGTCTTGGGCAGGAATTCGTGCAGCGGCGGATCGAGCAGGCGGATCGTCACCGGCAGACCGGCCATGATCTCGAACAGTTCGAGGAAATCCGAGCGCTGCATCGGCAACAGCTTGGCCAGCGCCGTTCGCCGATCCTTTTCCGTATCGGCCAGGATCATCTCTCGCATTGCAACGATGCGGTCGCCGTCGAAGAACATGTGCTCGGTGCGGCAAAGACCGATGCCTTCGGCGCCGAAGGACCGCGCCATGCGCGCATCGAGCGGCGTCTCGGCGTTGGTGCGCACCTTCATGCGGCGCGCGCCGTCGGCCCATTCCATAATGGCGGCGAAATCGCCCGAGAGTTCGGGCTGCAGCATCGGTACCGCGCCCTTCAGCACCTGGCCGTTGCCGCCATCGATGGTGATGATGTCGCCCTTGCGGAAGGTCGCGCCCATCGCCATCAGCGTGCCGGCCTTGTAGTCGACACGCAGCGAGCCAGCGCCCGAAACGCAAGGCTTGCCCATGCCGCGCGCAACAACAGCGGCGTGGCTGGTCATGCCGCCGCGCGTCGTCAGGATGCCTTCGGCCGCATGCATGCCATGAATGTCTTCGGGGCTGGTCTCAATGCGCACCAGGATCGCCTTGCGGCCTTGTGTCTTGGCCTCCTCGGCGTCGTTCGATGAAAACACGATCTCGCCGGTGGCAGCACCGGGAGACGCCGGCAGGCCGACGCCGATGATGTCGCGCGCAGCCTTCGGATCGATCGTCGGATGCAGCAACTGATCGAGCGAGGCCGGATCGATGCGGGCGACAGCCTCTTCCTTCGAAATCAGTCCATCCCTGGCCATGTCGACGGCAATCTTCAGCGCCGCCTTGGCGGTGCGCTTACCGGACCTGGTCTGCAACATCCACAATTTGCCGCGCTCGATGGTGAATTCGAGATCCTGCATGTCGCGGTAATGCTTTTCCAGGCGGTCGGAGATGCTGACGAAAGCCTGGAAGGCGTCCGGCATCAGCTTCTGCAGCGACGGCTTGTCGGAGCCAGCGGCAATGCGCGCCACCTCGGTGATGTTCTGCGGCGTACGGATGCCTGCAACGACATCCTCGCCCTGCGCGTTGACCAGGAATTCGCCATAAAGCTGCTTTTCGCCGGTCGAGGGATTGCGGGTGAAGGCGACGCCGGTGGCCGAGGTGTCGCCCATATTGCCGAACACCATGGCCTGGACGTTGACCGCGGTGCCCCAGCTTGCGGGAATATCGTGCAGGCGCCGGTAGGTGATCGCGCGGTTGTTCATCCAGCTGGAAAACACCGCGCCGATGGCGCCCCAGAGCTGCTCGTTCGGATCCTGCGGAAAGGGTTTACCAAGCTCCTCCTCGACCTTGGCCTTGTAGAGCGCGATCACGCCTTGCCATTCGATGGCTGTCAGCTCGGTGTCGAGCTCATGGCCGAGGCCACCCTTCTGGTCTTCGAGGATCTCCTCGAACACCTCATGGTCGAGGCCCATGACGACGTCGGAATACATCTGGATGAAACGGCGATAGCTGTCATAGGCAAAGCGCGGATCGCCTGAATCGGCGGCCAAGGCTTCGACCGTCTCGTCGTTGAGGCCGAGATTGAGCACGGT
Organism: Mesorhizobium sp. M0751; assembly: GCF_040320265.1. NCBI lineage: Bacteria > Pseudomonadati > Pseudomonadota > Alphaproteobacteria > Hyphomicrobiales > Phyllobacteriaceae > Mesorhizobium > Mesorhizobium sp. M0751. Next base: position 8,885 of record NZ_JAMYPH010000030.1, on the reverse strand, counting down.
GTCCATCATGCCGGGCATGGAAGCGCGGGCACCAGAGCGCACCGACACCAAAAGCAGTTTCGACGGATCGCCGAAACGGCGCCCGGTCAGCCGGCCGATATGATCGAGGGCAACCGCAACATCCGCCTCCAGTGAGGCCGGATAGGCGTGGCCGTTGGCGTAATAGGCGTTGCAGACTTCGGTGGTGATGGTAAAGCCCGGCGGCACCGGCAGGCCCAGGCTGCACATTTCGGCAAGGTTGGCGCCTTTGCCGCCGAGCAGATTGCGGTCGCCGGCACGGCCTTCTGCGGCGCCGTCGCCAAAGGTGTAGACCCATTTGGTCATGCTTGCTCCCCGGTTTGCAGGAGATTGGAAAGGTGGCAAATCGAGCGATATGATGCTGCAATGCGAAAGGCAAGGCGTCGGCCAAGCCGGCCGGCCTCTACAATCGATTAAGGAAAAGCGGCGCCGTAAAGACTTGCTTTTTGGAGAGCTTTGCTTTAGCACATAACAAGAACAAATGGCAGAAGTGAAGAAATGACCGGAAAGCTCGATTATCTGGAAAATGCCGACGACGGGCGGAACGCTGGACGGCGTGAAGGCTTTCTACAGCGCGGCTTTGTTATCGTCGTTCACGGTTTAGGGGGCCGACCTATTCAGCCTTTGCCGAAGGGCTGGAGGGGTTTTCAGGGCTAATCCCGAGGAGGTGTCCGCGAGCCCCTCAAGCTGTTGGCGGCATCATGGCTAAGGCGACCTTCTGGTTCCCGGCTGTGGCCGGATCAGTCGTCCATTCAGGTGGCAATGAAGTGGCGGTCCAAAGGTGAATGGCCATGGCGTTGCTTAAAAAACGCGACATATCGCGAACTGGCGGCCTGAGACATTGGATCGGTCTCTTGGTATCTTCGCCGTTGAGCTTTCCCTCGGCTCGGCTTATAAGGCCGCGCGCAGCGGGCACGTCCCGACTGATGGGGCGTCGCCAAGTGGTAAGGCATCGGTTTTTGGTACCGACATTCCCAGGTTCGAATCCTGGCGCCCCAGCCAATTTCGCATGGTCCATTCCGGACACATTAAGGCCCATTCTGGACACATTGGTCAGCTTCTGACAACGAAAGTAGAACCCAAAATACACGTGCCCTTGGAGGTTTCACGCTTCAGAGGCACAATAATTTGCGGGACGAGAAATAAACGCGTTTCCTGACGCGTATCACAAATTTTGATTGGCGAATGTGGCGGCTCACCTGGAAGTTCAGTTGATTTTGGACAAGTCGGATGCGATTGTGGTGGGGAAGCTACCGCCTTGCCTCGGACCACGCGGGAGCCGGTATGGACCTCGGAGCCGGGCTTTGCCCAACAGCCTTCACCCTGCAAATAGCACCGTCGGAGCACAATGAGTTTACACCTAATCGCCGAAAAAGTAGTCTTTTTCGTCACCCTGATCGTCGTTCTGGTGCTTGCACTTCTGCCGGTTCTCCGTCTCAAGGAGTTCGGCTTCGATATAGGCTTCCACTATGACAAGCTTAATCACGGTATCGCTTTCGCGGCGCTGATGATTATTGGGAGCCTCGGTTGGCCGGAACGCAAAATGAGTTTAATAATCTTCCTCGCTCTAGCTGGTGCCGCGATTGAGGTCCTTCAGGGTACGACCTTGATAGGGCGCGATCTGGATGGATTTGATTGGGCGGCTGACTGCGTCGGCATCGCGTGCGCTCTGGCAGCCATCGGCTGTGCCAATTCGCTTATTCAACGAGCGGCTTAAGGCACGTTCTCGGGAATGGCGCCAAGCTCTTCCCGCAGAGATACTCTCGAGCGGCGAACCGAGGTAGAGCGCAGTCACTGGTTGCCGCCGAAATTTTTTAGGGCGGGCGAAATCGTACAATTCGAGTGCAGCGCCAAGGCTTTTGCAGGAAAAGCCTAATCAACTTCATCGGACTGGAGTCGCTCGGCGCGCCATCGCGCGTTCTTCCCGTTCGAGGCGGAGCGTGGCACCTCTTCTCAGTCACGATCGGTCCCTGGTAGAGCCTGCTTTTTTGGCGACGGACAGAATCCACACGTGACGATCTCCTGTGGCGGTAATCTCGTTGCAGAGCTTGGTCGCGGACTGGCACCTGCGGCGTCTGTCCACAACAAATTGGTGTCGCCGGCAGAGCGCGATCCGGCTGACATCTTTAGCTTAATGTCGGCTAAATTGACCGTAACGAAAATTCATCTTATGTATAAAAGCAGTTTTTTCTGCCGCAGCTGGCATTTTATCTTATGGTTTTGAGACTTTCATAATCAAAACACTTCAGAGTTGTCGCTCCTCTTTAGATATATCATCATACACAACGCCTCTCCATTGGCAATTGACGCAATTGTAAAAAACTAAATATTTAGTAAGATTCAATTCTCTTTTTACTCGATAAGTATAATGTCTTTTGTATTGTTACCAAAAAATAGAACATAGAAGAAATGGCACCTAATACTCTCTCGGAACAACACGAGCCATCTCTGAAATTAAATTGTTTTACCCGCACAGTGTCAACCATCCGGAAGTATAGTTTTCGCCGCAATGCGACAATCCTGCCGCCGATCAATCATTCTATCAGGGCGTGCAGGTATGTGATTTGGCGCTAATATACACCTTCTAGTAGGCAGACATCCGCGGGGCGCTATCGAATCAAAAGAGGGATTATGGATGGCGACTCTCCATTACACGTCAGGCGGATCCGGCACGGAAATTACTCAAGCCGGATTCAACCTGGCTGACGTTTCATCCGTTGACCAACTCAATGCGCTGCCGGACGGGATGAAAGGTTTGGTCTATCTGAACGAAACCGACGGAGTAACCCAATCGTTTATCGACAAGGTCACGCCCTTCATCGGCAATCCGAAGCTGTTCGGATTCTTCCTTGTCGACGAGCCGGATCCCACCGGCCAATGGGGCACTTACGCCTCCGCTGCGAATCTGAAGGCAGAATCCGACTGGATTCATTCCAATGTGCCGGACGGCAAGACCTACATCACGATGATGAGCTTGGGGACGTCGGCGAATCCGGATTTTTCGGGCACGTACAATCCCGCCAACACCGGTATCGATTACTACGGCGTGGATGTCTATCCTGTCCGCACGGATGGCGCGGTCGACTACAACATGATCGACAAATTCGTCGCTGCCGCTCAGGCATCGGGCATCCCGACGAGCAAGATCGTTCCAGGCTACCAGACGTTTGGAGGCGGCGACTATAACACCGACATGGGTGGCAAATATGTCGTGCCCACCGCCGCCCAGATGGAAACCATGATGGACCACTGGGCCAAGCTGGTTCCGTCACCCGCCTTCGACTACGCATACGCCTGGGGTTCGCAGCGAGGCGACACCGCGCTTGAAAGCTCCCCGGAACTGCAGGCCGTTTTCCGGCAACACAATCTCAGCACTGCCGGGACTGCTCCTTCCGAAGCCGCGGCCACCGATCCCACTTCTACGGCGAGCATCCCTTCCGAGGCCACCACCGGCGATAGCACCTCGACTGCCACCGCTCCTTCCGAAGCCACCACCGGCGACAGCACCTCGACTGCCACCGCCCCTACCGAGGCCACCACCGGCGGCAGCACCTCGACCGCCACCGCCCCTTCTGAAACCACCTCCAGCGGCAGCACCTCGACCGCAACCGCCCCTTCCGAAGCCACCACCAGCGATGGCAATCATAACAAGACCGCGCTGTCGCACCTCCTCGCCAGCGACGACAGTTCGACTGTCACCGCCGCCTCCGGCGCTACCACCAGCGATGGCAGCCATGGCAAGAGCGCGTTTTCGCACCTCCTCGCCGGCAATGGTAGTTCGACTGATACCGCCGCCTCCGGCGCTACCACCAGCGATGGCAGCCACAGCAAGACCGCGCTGTCGCACCTCTTCGCCACCGACGGCAGTTCGACTGACACCACCCACGACAATGCCGGCGACAAGGTAAGCGAGGGCAGCAGCGTTGACCGCATATTGGCCTCGTTGAGCCATTCTCTTTCGGCCGGCTCGGAGCTTCTCCCGACCAACGATCCATCCGACAAGACGGCAACCAGCCTGATCCGCCACGGGTTCGCGCAAACCGTCCAGCCCGATGAAAGTGTCGGCGCCCAGGCAAAGAACGGCGCTGCCGCCGAAATCATGTCTGGCCACGGAGGCAACGATGCCTTCGACTTCAGCAAGCTTCAGGACAACCTCCACCTCGATCAAGCCGCTCATACCGAGCTAAAGTCGAGCGGGCTTCCATTGCATACTTCCCCTGCTGGTACGGCCACCGATGATGGTTCCCACCACATCATCTTTGACAGCTCAACCGGGTCGCTCTCGATCGACAGCGACGCGGTCGGCGGCGCAGCTCAAGCGCAGTTCGCTACCCATCTCCCGTTGCAGCATCACTCTTTGATCTGAAAACCAGAGCGGCGGACCATCGACTCGCGTCGTGGTCGCCGCTCCGTCAATGGCTCGTCTTAGATTGGAACCGGTGAAATGGTTGCTCCTGCCGCTCGGAAGACGCAGCCATTTTTGCTAAGATCCGCGGTAGCGGGACGAACGTCCAATCGCGCCGATAACTATCGCCAGGCTTTCTCGATGTCTCTAGATGACGACAGGATCGTGAACTGAAAAACCAGAGCGGCGGCACCGTTAACGCGGGTTGTGACGCTGCTCTGTCCAGTTGCCGACAGCCCTGCGGGCTGGAAAGATGTTGACGACCAGGGAGCGCCGCTTGATCTCCTAGTTTAGCCGCTTCAGCATGTTTGTCGACCTCATGTGCTTGTGGTGGGCAAACGGCAGGCCCCGGATTTCCTAAAGCTCCCGGGTCAAATTTCGCACCTCAGCTTGTCCCGCTTGCCGGTCGGCCGCAGGCCGCGCAGCCTGCCTCTTTGTGACCAGCAGAACAGCCGATTCGACGCTTTCGATGTCGCCAACCTGATCTGCCGACCGCGTAGTCGCCTACGAATTGTCCACAACTAATCGCTCGCGACAGTCAGACTGTGGAGGGACGAAAACCTTAGATTAAGGTTGGGCAGGATACCATCTACGAGCGCTACGCTAAATAAAAACACAATAATTAAAATTATAAACTGCGACGCTAAGCGCTTTTTTGAAATTTGTAAACTGCAGAAAATCATACTTAATCAGATATAGCCGAAGGGATTCGGGCAATCAATAAGGTATTATTCTCCTTCTCGTTCTATATGTCACGCGGGTTTTGTTATTCATTTTAGAATTCCTATTGAATATCACCCATTCTATCAGGGCGTGCAGGTATGTGATTTGGCGCTAATATACACCTTCTAGTAGGCAGACATCCGCGGGGCGCTATCGAATCAAATGAGGGATTATGGATGGCGACTCTCCATTACACGTCGGGCGGATCCGGCACGGACATTGCAAAAGCCGGATTCAATTTGGCTAGCGTGCAATATGTTGAGCAGGTCAACGAGCTGCCGGAAGGCATGAAAGGCTTGGTGTACCTCGACGAGGCCAACGGCGTGACCCAGTCCTTTATTGACAAGGTTACTCCTTTCCTCGGCAATCCGAACGTATTTGGATTCTTCCTTGTCGACGAGCCGGATCCCACCGGTCAATGGGGCACTTACGCCTCCGCCGCAAATCTGAAGGCAGAATCCGACTGGATCCATGAGCATTTTCCGGGCGCCAAGACCTACATCACGATGATGAGCTTGGGGACGTCGGTGAATCCGGATTTTAGGGGCACGTACAATCCCGCCAATACGGGTATCGATTACTACGGCGTGGATGTCTATCCGGTCCGCACGGATGGCCCGGTCGACTACAACATGATCGACAAATTCGTCGCCGCCGCTCAGACATCGGGCATCCCGACTAGCAAGATCGTTCCGGGCTACCAGGCGTTTGGAGGTGGCGAGTATCACACCGACATGGGTGGCAAATATGTCGTGCCCACCGCCGCCCAGATGGAAACCATGATGGAGCACTGGGCCAAGCTGGTTCCGTCACCCGCCTTCGACTACGCATACGCCTGGGGTTCGCAGCGAGGCGACACCGCGCTTGAAAGCTCCCCGGAACTGCAGGCCGTTTTCCGGCAACACAACCTTGCAACGACGGGGACCACTCCGCCTCCCGTCGACACAAGCGACACCTTGTATGGCACCAGCGGCGACGATGTGTTTCACGGGGCCGGCGGCCACACTATGATCGGCTATAGCGGCAATGACACCTATTATGTCGATGACGTCCGCGACAAGGAGGTTGAAGCGGTGGGCGGCGGTACCGACAAAGCATTCGCCTCCGTAAGTCATGCGCTTGCGGCCGGATCGGAAATCGAACTTCTCGCCACCAACAGCGCGTCCGGCACGACGGCGATCAACCTGACCGGCAATGCGTTCGCCCAGACCATCCAGGGTAATGCCGGCGCCAATGTCATCAACGGCCTCGGTGGCGCCGACACGATGACCGGCTATGGTGGCAACGACACCTACTATGTCGACAAAGCCGGTGACAAGGTCATCGAGACGGTGGGCGGCGGTGCTGACAAAGTGTTCGCCTCCGTAAGTCATGCGCTTGCGGCCGGCTCGGAAATTGAGCTTCTCAGCACCACCAACTCAGCCGGAATGACGGCAATCAACTTCACCGGCAATGCGATCGCCCAGTCCATCCAAGGCAATGCGGGTGCCAACACCATCATTGGTGGGGGCGGCGCCGACAGGATGGCCGGCTACGGTGGCAACGACGTCTATTATGTCGACAATGCCGCCGACAAGGTGATCGAGGCGGTCAGCGGCGGTACCGATAGGGTGCATACTTCGGTGGGCTATGCCCTCGCAACTGGCCTGGAGATTGAGCTTCTTGCCACCACGAACCCATCCGGCATCACGCCAATCAATCTTACCGGCAACGAGTTCGCCCAGAAGATCCAGGGCAACGCCGCCACAAACATCATCAATGGTGGCGGCGGTACCGACATCTTGACCGGCAACGGAGGCAACGATGCCTTCGTGTTCAATAGCGCTCTTGGAACCGGCAATATTGACAGGATCACCGACTTCAACAAGCTCCAGGACAAGATCCAGCTCGACGACGCCATTTTTGCCGGCCTTAAGCTGGGCGGCCTTTCATCCGACGCTTTCTTTGCCGGTACGACCGCACATGATAGCTCCGATCATATCATATATAACAGTTCAACCGGGGCGCTCTCTTTCGACAGCGACGGGATCGGTGGTGCACACCAAACACAGTTCGCCACGCTTTCTCCAGGTCTATCGATTACGGCAGGCTCATTTTTCGTGACCTGAAGGAGCTAGAGCGGCAGACCTTCAGCTCGAACCGGCCGCCGCTCTATCATTGTTTAAGCACCGGATTTTCCAAGCGAAGTGGTTAGTCTGGGTGGCGCTCTCCTCCTGGAGCTGGCGCGACATGCCTCGTAAGATTCGCCCAAAAATGGAATGGTTCGTCCCTTGGCCTCATCCTGCTAAAAAGACACCGGGATGATCTCACCCTGCGTCAATACTGAGATTTGGCGATAGCCCGCAGCGGCCAAAAGCGCTCAAAGGCGTCTTGTCTCCAACTTGACTTTGAGCAGAGATGCGGAGCTCCATCCAACTCGCGACCCTCAATTATGCACTTGTGGTCGAGGAGGGCAGCTTTCTTCGCGCCTCCCGACGCACAGGGATCGATCACACCGCGCTCAGCCGGCGCATCCGCGACCTGGAATTCGCGGTAGGTACGAGGATATTCCATCGCCATGCTCGCGGCGTCGGCCAAACCCCGGCCGGCGAACGCTTCCTGGGGGTAAGCGCTCATTTCCCCGCACGTCGACGCCGCCTTTCAACGACGGTCGCTTTCAGATGGACGCGTCCGGGCGGATCAGGCTGCGGCGGTTTTGGCGAAGTTGAAGGGCAGCAGGTCGTCGATGGCTGCGTTCTCGGGGCGCTGAGGTAGTTCAGTGAGGACGTGGCGCAGCCACGCCAACGGCTCGACGCCACAGGCGCGGCAGGTCAACATCAGGCTGTAGATGACGGCGCTGGCCCGGGCTCCGTCGACGGTATCGCTGAACAGCCAACTTTTCCGGCCAGTGGCAAAGATTCTGATGTCACGCTCGAGAAGATTATTGTCGATCGGCATGCTGCCGTCCTCGGTGTAACGAGTCAGATATCCCCATTGGTTCAGGGTGCAGGAGACGGCGTCGCCGAGCTTGCTGTCCGGCAAGACTTTTGGGGCGATGTCGTCGAGCCATGCCTTGAGAGCATGGAGGATGGGGACACTATGTTGCTGGCGGAAGTGGCGAATGCAGTGATCTCGCGTTTCGCCGTCATCGGGGATTTCGTTCCGCGCCTGCCTTTCAACCCGATAGAGCTGTTCGAAGAACCGGAGCGCCTGTTCCGGCGGGCCGCCGCCTTTCTTCCTCGCCCTTAGGGCATCGACGAAGCGCCGCCTCGAATGGGCCATGCAGCCAAGATGCGTTGCCCCTTCCAGCGTGCGCCAGGCGGAATAGCCATCACTCATCAGTATGCCGCGGTAATCGCCCAAGAAGGTCTGCGGGTGTATCTGGCCGCGACCCGGCTGATAATCGAGCAGCACGATCGGCTCGTCACTGTCCTGGCCGCTCCGGTATGCCCACATGTACGAGGTGCTGGCGGCCTCTCTGTCCATTTCCTTCAGCACCTGGACCGTGGTCTCGTCGCCATGGATGAGGGGCTGCGATCTGAGCCTCAGCTTCAGCGCGTCATAGATGCGGGAGAGATGCTTTTCGCTCGAGCCGATCACCCAGTGGCCCAGAGCGCCACGGCTGACAGGAACACCCGCGCGCTCGAAGGCCTGCGCCAGGCGGTAGAGCGGTGTGCCGTCGACGTATTTGTGAACGAGCGCAAAGGCCAGCGTCGAAGCCGTGGCGATGCTGCCCGGCAAGGGTTGCGCGGGCATCGGC
>NZ_JAMYPH010000029.1:0-58381 GCF_040320265.1 Mesorhizobium sp. M0751 | reverse complement strand
TGTTCATCGAACGATGGACCGGTCGGCCAACCACGGCGTTCGCAGCGCCCTTCTCCGTCACCGACCGACGGCTTGGCCGGCTGGCGAAGGAGTGCGGCTATCGAATCGGCTTCGGCGGCAGACACGGGCCGGCGGACCTCGATTGCGATCCCATCGACCTTCCGCGCATCGAGATCCGCGGGGATCGCTCGCTCGACGACTTTGTTGGCAAAGTTGAGGCCGTGCTCGCATGAACGGTGAACTTGTCAGTGTCTAGTTTTGTAACAAGTTGCTTCCGCTTTTTATTCGGTGTCCCGCCCGTTACCTCGTTCGCAAGTCTATTGGGCGACCTGGGACACGGCTGACATCAGCTCCTGCGGGCTTGGCGCCCCAAACATGTATCGCCCGCCCTCTGGAACCTCGGTGAAGCTCCAGCGAACGATCCCCTGCCGGTCCAGCAGGAACTGACCGACCAATTGTCCGTGTCCCGTTGCTAGCATCTGCTCGTCGGCTTCGGTCAGTTCGTAATGGTCCATCTTGTTGAGGATTTCGCTGGCCGCAATAGGATCCATAGGACCGGGTAACTCGCCTGGTATGTCGACCCGCATATCCTTTGCCGCTGCCATCGAGACCTTGTACGGCCAGTTCGTCTCGTTTTGGGTGAATTCGAGGTTGGGCAGTCCAAAGGCACGATGTGAAGCGCGTTCAGGGTCGGAGGCCGCAAGCAGATTCGGCATCGGGTGGTAGCGGAAATAGAGACGCGCCCGGTCGATCGGCGTGTTGACCACCGTCAGGCTCTCCACGCCCTTTTCGCGCAGCTCAGGATCAAGCCGCGCCTGGGCGGCGATATGGCGCCGGCAAAACGCACAATGCAGACCTCGAAACAGGCCGACCAGCACCGGTTTTTGGCCGCGAAAGTCGTCAAGCGCGATCTTGCCTTCCTGGGTAATGGCGTCGAGTACCACGTTTGGCGCACGGTCGCCCGGTTGAAGCGGCAGCAAGTCACTACGCGCGGACATTTCCAACCTCCAACCCCGGCTAGTCGAGAAAAGGCAGCACCACAAGCGCTTCCGGGTCGAGCCCGTGCTGGGCGCATACACCCTGCGCCAGGGAAAAGTAGCGTTCGGCCTCGGCCAGATTGTCGAGGTCGAGATTAAGCGTTGCAAGGCCATCATAGCACGGAAACAGCAGTTGGGGTTCGCTCGTTTCGCGGGCTACGTCCAGTGCTTCGTGGAACAACCCGACCGCCAGGTCCGGACGGCCGTTGCACTGGTGGATCTGCCCAAGCACGATCAACGGCACCGGCAGGTGCTCGCGCTGGTCGAGCGCCCGGTCGATCTCGATGGCCTTCTCGGCAGCAGGTACGCCCTCCGTTGGACAGCGATCCGTGAAAGTACAACAAGCGACCGCCAGATTGGCGAGGAGGCGCGCCTGGAAACCCAAATCGCCAATACGGCGCGCCACTTCAAGACCGCGCCGACAGACCTCCATCGCCTGTGCCGGATCGATGGTCGTGTAAAGCACGCCGAGATTGGTGTAGCCGCGGCAGGCCGCGCCCAGCAGACCGGCGGCTTCGGCCAATTCAATGCTGCGCTCAACCTGACGCACGGCCTCACGGTTTCGCCCAAGGCGAGCCAGCGCGACAGCCTTGGTATTGAGTGCCTCGGCGGTCACAAGAGTGGCATCACGCCCTACCTCGGAGACATGCTCCGTCGTTAGAGTGCGTACGCAATCCAGCGCCGCGTCTGCCCATTTTGCCGCGAGAGCGTGATCTCCGCTGCGGAACGCCTGTCGGCCACGTTCTTGCCACAGATGCGCCTGCTCGATCGGGGCATCCGCTCCATCGAGGAGCGCTGCCGCCTCAGCATAGCGGGGTTCTGCCTTGTCCCGCTTGCCGACGTCCCAGAGCAGCCGACCGATCTTACGCAAAACTCGCGCCGAGGCGACGCGATTGGCCGACTCGCGGTATGCCTGCAACACCGTCTCGTAGTGGTGGTGCGCGATCTCGCGGCGGCCTGCCGGGCCGCTCAAATCGGCAATGCGCTCTGCAATTGCCAGTTTGAGCGGTGTTTGCCCGATCGCATCCAATGCAGTCAATGCTCGCTCGTAGAAACGAAGGGCGTCGTCGTTGGCGTATATCATGCGAGCGCGATCGCCTGCCGCCTGCAGGTAATGCGCGCCCTTCTCCCGCTCGGCGCTCTGTGCGAAATGATGACCAAGTACGGTCAAATCCTCGAGCCGTTCCGGCTTGTCGCCGCACAGTTGCTCCAAGGCAGCACCGATCCGTCCGTGGATTTCGGTCCGGCGTTGCAGGAGCAGATTCTGGTAGATCACGTCCTGCAGCAATGTTTGCGTAAAGCGGTAGCTTTGCGACGAGACCGAGCCTGATCCGGCAACTTCCTCGATGATTTCCGCATCGCAAAGCAGCTCGCAGCCGGCTTCAAGCCGGTCGGGGTCGGCTGTCACGGTTTTCAAAAGTGTGGCATCGAAGCGCGGGCCGATTACCGCGGCCTCCTGGGCCAACCGGCGCACCTCTTGGGGCAGCCGGTCGACGCGAGCAAGCAACATTGCCTGGATAGTGGCGGGGATGCCGGTTGCGACTTCGCCTGCCACAGTCCGCCATCGCTGGCCGTCGCGCATCAGTACACCGCGATCGATAAGGCCGCGAACGATCTCCTCTACAAAAAGGGGGTTGCCGCCCGCGCGCTCGAGGATCTGGTCGAGAAGCCCTCCTGCGGAGTTTACCCAGCTCTCGCCGAAAAGCGCCGCCAGCAGGCTGCGTCCGTCATCATTGTTGAGCGGCGGAAGCCTGAGCGCTGTGTGACTGACCCGACTTGAGTCGAGCTGGTCGTTGTCCGGCGCCGGACGATGCGTGACCAGCAACATCAACCGCGTGCGTTCCAACCTGTCCATCACGAAACGCAGTGCCTCGAGCGACACGGCGTCGGCCCAGTGCAGGTCTTCGACGACAATCAACAGCGGCGACAACGCAAGCCGCCGTTCGATGATTGTGCGGACTGCGTAGAGAATTTGCCGCCGCAGCTGCTCAGGCTCGACGTGCTGCAAGGTGGCATCGGGGTCGCCAAGGCCGAGCACATGGTAGAGCAAGGGCATCAGCCGCTTCGCCTCCTCGCCCTGCAGACCGAGATCGGCAAGCAAGCCTGCGAGCTTCCCCCGCATCTCGTCCCCATTGTCGTTTTGCATCATCCCGGCAGCGCTGCGCACCACTGCGCCCAAGGCGCCAAATGATTGTTCGCCCAGCGGTGAGCACGTGGCCTGTCGCACGGCGACGTCGCGAAAACGCTCCTCGTCGCCGACGCGGGCGACGAACTCCTTCACCAGCCGCGATTTCCCGATACCGGCTTCTCCGACCAGGCGGACAAGTTGGGCCGAGCCGCTGCACGCCTGGTCAAGGCTTGCCAGCATTCTATTGAGCTCCGCACCACGACCTATCAGCGGCGCACTGAGGCCGAGCGCCTCGAGCCCGCGCGCTGCACGCGGCGTCGCAAGCGGTGCGTCCAGTCGATGGACGAGCACGCTGCCAGCCTTGCCGCGAAACACGACATCGCCCAGCGACTCGTAAGAGAAGGCATGCCGGGTCAGCTTGTGAGTGAGCTCGCCTACCAGCACCTCACCCGGTGCGGCCAGCGATTGCAGGCGTTGCGCCGTATTCACTGTGTCGCCGGTCACCGAATAGGATCTGGCGGTGCCGATGCCCAATCCGCCAGTAACGACCGGACCGGTGTTTATGCCGATGTGGAGTAACAGAGGCGAGCCGGAGTGGGGAGTGCTTTCGCCGAGCCGCGCCGTCCGGGCGATCATGTCGAGAGCGGCGCGAAGCGCACGTTCCGGATCGTCCTCATGCGCGACCGGCGCACCGAACAAAGCCAGCAGTGCATCGCCGATGAATTTGTCGACGAAACCACCAAAGTTTCGCACGGCCGACGTCAATTCCTTGAACAGTTTGTTCTGCAGCGCTTGCATGACCTCGGGGTCGAGCTGCTCGCTGAGTGTCGTGAAGCCGCAAAGGTCGGCGAACAGCACCGTTACCGTCCGGCGATCGGCGTCAGAGACGGGATGCAGCCCTTCTTCGCTTTCGATGTTCGGAAGCAGCGACGGAGTTCGAGAAGGCGGCACAATGGTCCGGCTTGGTGTCGGAGCAGGCCGTTCGACGGCCTTTGCGGACGCACCGACGCTTGCCCCACATTTCGGACAGAACTCGAAATCAGGTGCGCAGGGGTAGCCGCAACTGGCGCATGGCACGGGCTGGCGCCTGCCACACCTCGGACAGAAGGCGTAACCGCCCTCAATCTCGAAACCGCAGCCCGAGCAGTCCATCGAACAAGACCTCACTACTGGCCGTGACGGCATGATCTCGCCCGCACTTCACGGCCAGGCTATTCATAAGGATGCACCGATAGCCGTCGACCAGCAAGTGGCAGCGCAACTGGGCATCGAACGATCCGTGCGGATCCTGTGGCAGAGCGCTGCGGGCAGGCATTGTTGAAGGCGCAATAGTTGTCGGATCCGCGAACGACGCCGAGATAGTCGCGCTTGCCGAAGGGGCTGTCGGCTCTGGCGGGATTGGCGTAAGCTACAGTTAAGGGGGTGCGCACATGCACCGCATCATCGCCATAGCGATCTTAGTTCTCGCGGCCGCGTTCAACTCCGCGCGGGCGGAGGTGCTGATCGGCGTCTCGGCTGCGATGACGGGACGGCTCGCCTGGATCGGCGAGCAGGGACAGCGCGGCGCGGAGATGGCGGTGGCCGACGTCAACACGGCGGGCGGCGTGCTCGGCCAGAAGGTGAGGCTCATCTCGGTCGACGACTTCTGTGATCCCGAGCAAGCTGTGGCGGCCGCCAAGAAGCTGGTGGCTGACGGAGTCGTGCTCGTCGTCGGGCATTATTGCTCCGGGGCCTCGATCCCCGCATCAAAAGTGTACGAGGAGGCGGGCGTCGTTGAGATATCCCCAGGCTCGACCAATCCGCAGCTGACCGGACAGGGCCGTGCCAATGTCTTTCGCACCATTGGCCGCGACGACGCGCAAGGTTTCGTCGCCGGCAACTACCTTGCCGATCGCTGGGGCAACAAGAAGATTGCGATCCTCCACGACAACTCGACCTATGGGAAGGGTCTCGCCGACGAGACCCGGAAGCAGCTGAACAAGCGGGGCGTGATTGAGGCCGTTTACGACGCATACATTCCCGGGAAGGACGACTATTCGGCTGAGGTCGCTGCATTGCAGACCGCCGGCGTCTCCGCCTTATATGTGGGTGGGTATCATGCCGAAGTTGCGCTGATTGCTCGCGCTGCACACGACAGTGGCTACACGATTCAGCTCATATCCGGAGATGCTTTGGCGACCGAGGAATTTGCCCTGATCGCCGGCCCCGCGGCGGAGGGGACCCTCTTCACGTTCCCGGCGGACCCCAGGCGAGGCCCCGAAGCGGCTGCGGTCGTTGAGCAGTTCCGTGCGGAGAACTTCGAACCCGCGGGCTACACGCTGTTGAGCTACTGCGCGGTCCAGGTCTGGGCCCAGGCAGTCTCGAAGGCAGGTTCGCTGGAGCCGAAGGCCGTCATTGCGGCACTGCACGAACAGGAATTCGACACCGTCATCGGCCGGGTCGATTTCGACGACAAGGGCGACCTCACGAAGCAGAGCTGGGTTTGGTACGTCTGGCGCGGCGGAGAATACGTGCCGGTTGAATAGGGTTCGTTGATGGCCGGCGTGCCGGCTGGGACGTCTAGTCTGATGCAGACCAGTGTGGCCCGACTGTTCCGACCCGCCGAGATGCTTGAACGCCTCGGCATACGCGGCCGGCTGTTGCTCGCCTTTTTCGGGATCAGCGCCCTTGCGGTGCTGGCAACCGCTGCGGCGCTTTATGCCTTCCTCCAGGTCGGCGACGTCGTCGACCGAATTACCACGGATCGAGTGCCCTCGGCGCTCGCCTCCCTCCAGCTGTCGCGCCAGGCCGAACGGGTCGCTGCTGCCGCGCCATCCGTGCTGGCAGCGACAAGCAGGGCTCAGCACAGCGAGGTCTCGGCTGCCGTCGCGCTCGAGATGTCCCGCCTCGAGGCCCTGCGCACGGACCTCCGGGATACCACGTTGGGCACAGTGCCTTTGGCCGAGATCGAGGAAGCCGCGATTGTTCTGAGGCGCAACCTGAAGGAGCTCGACTCTCTTGTTGTCGCCCGGCTCGACGTGGTCACCCGCAAGGAGGCGCTCCTGAACCGCCTCGCCGCGACGACGACCGGAAGCCAGCGCCTTATCGCCACCGGCATCCTAGTGATGGATTCCAGGCTCCCGCAATGGCGGGCGGTCGCGGCCGACACGTCGCTGTCGCCCGATCGACGCGCAGCGGCGATGGCCGACCTGGTCCAGGCGATTGCGGCCTACATCCCCCAGCAGAAGGCGCAGCTGGAGATCTCGGCGGTCAACGACGCGCTGGTGAAGGTCGCGAACGCGCCGACGCCGGGCGACCTGGCGTTGATCCTTTTTCCGCTACGCCGTTCGCTCACTGCTCTTGAAAAGGTTTCCACGGAGATCGACGAAAAGCTGCGGACCCGCTTCCGGCAGCGTGTCGACGAATTCAAGGGTTTGACCGACGGCGAGGACAGCATCCCCAAGGCGCGGGAGGACGAGTTTGCTGTCCTGGCACAGGGTGAAAGGCTTCTGGCCGAGAACAATCGACTGTCGCGCAATCTCACCGCTGGCGTCGATCGCCTGGTCGCCACGGCAGACCAGGAGATCGCTGCGTCGGGCCGCGAAGCCGCGCTCGTCCAGCGCTACGGCACCGCGGTTGTGCTCGGCTCCGCCTTCCTCAGCCTCCTGAGTTCGGTTCTGGTTGTCTGGCTCTATGTCGGCCGCAGCCTCCTCGCCCGACTGGGGGCCGTGAGCCAGGGCATGCTCGCAATTGCGGGGGGCAACCTTCGTGCGCCGCTGCCAGCGGCGGGCCGCGACGAAATCGGGCGCATGGCCGAAGCGCTGAGACTCTTCCGGGATACTGCTGTCGAGGTCGAGGAAAAGAACCTGCGCGACGTTGCGGAAGCTCGTCAGCGGCTCATCGATGCCATCGAAAGCATCTCCGAAGGATTCGCTCTGTACGACGGGGACGACCGGCTCGTCCTCAGCAACAGCCGCTACCGCGAATTGCTCTACACCGGTCTGGAGACCGAACTGACGCCCGGCACGACATTCGAGCAAATCATTCGCCGATCCGCTGAGCGCGGCTACATCAGGGACGCCGAGGGGCGGGTCGAGGAGTGGGTCGCCGAGCGCCTCGCGCGGCACCGCAAGCCTGGCGAACCTTGGGTGCAGCGGCGAGGCGACGGGCGGTGGGTCATGATCAGCGAGCGGCGGATCAGCGCCGGCGGCACGGTCGCCGTCTATTCGGACATCACTGAGTTGAAGCAAAGGGAGGAGAACCTCGCCGAGAAATCCGTGGTTCTGGAGGCGCTTTCCAGCAAGCTGGCGAAGTATCTGGCGCCCCAAGTGTATCGCTCGATATTCACCGGCCGCCAGGAGGTCAGGATCGCCAGCCAGCGGAAGAAACTGACAATATGCTTCTCCGATATCGCCGGCTTTACCGAGACCACTGACAAAATGGAATCCGAGGATCTCACCCAACTCCTCAATCACTATCTGACGGAAATGTCGAAAATTGCTTCGGATCACGGCGCGACGATCGACAAATATGTCGGCGACGCGATCCTGATGTTTTTCGGCGATCCCGAGACTCGCGGCGTCAAGGAGGACGCGCTGGCTTGCGCGCAGATGGCACTTGCAATGCAAAAGCGGATTAGCGAGCTTGCCGAAGTCTGGCGGGACATGGGGATCGAAACACCGCTGCGCTGTCGCATCGGCATCCATACCGACTACTGCACCGTCGGTAACTTCGGCAGCGAGGACAGGATGGACTACACGATAATCGGCGGCGCCGTGAATCTCGCCTCGCGTCTGGAGCAGGAGGCGCCGCCGGGGGCCATCCTCATTTCCTACGAGACGTTTGCGCAAGTGAAGGATTCAATCGACTGTGAGGAGCTGGGGCACGTCCAGGTCAAGGGGATCGCCTATCCCGTCGCCACCTACCGCGTCATTGATCTGAAGGCCAATCTGGCGGCCGCTCGTCGTGCCGTTCGAACCGAGCTGCCGCACTTCAGGCTGGAACTTGAACCGGAGCTGATGTCCCCTGGCGAGCGTGGCGATGCCGCCACTGCACTTCGAGACGCGCTGGATCGGCTTTGTCGCAAGCCCGGGTAGTAGGGCTTGGTCCACAACGACCCCTCCCAATGGATGCAAGGAGTGGGATGCGGACGTCGCTCATTGGCGCTATCGATGCGGAGGCCGTAGAACGGTCGCGGTCAGTCTTCGAACTCGGACGGAACGTCCGCATCGGAGCCGAGACTTAACATTCACGGCATCACTGAAGGTCCGGATATGGCGCGAGTTGCCCGTTCCGGGCGCCGCCTTAAACGGCAAAGTTTGACCCAGAGCGGGCGCGCGGCGTGACAGTGTCGTACGTCCGAAAGCGTGATAGAGCTGTCGTTGCCGATTTCGAACTCGTGGTGGACGGGTTCCGCAAGGCCGGTGTCGTGCAATGACAGGTGAGGCCAAGTCAAGTCAGGTCAGGCCTTGAACTGCAGACAGCTCCCAGGCAAGCCAGATTGTCGAGGCGGAAGCCGTCGTCGAAATCCCAAAACGCATCAGCGTCAAGGAAGCGGCCCGACCAGACGCCAGAGGCTCGCCGATAGTCGCTTGCGGTTGCGCACCAGAAAATCAACCTGAAATAAGGCTTGAAGTGAGGCTCAGGTCGGCTTGATCTCTGCCCGGCCGATCTTGCGCCATCTGGCGTTTTCGCGAACCAGTTTCAGGTCGTCGGTCGTCTCGGCAAATGTCCGCAAACGGTATTGCCGGAGCAGGTCCGGGAAGAGCGCCCCTTCCGGCAGGCCGGCAAGCTGCTCGCGGACCGAGATCTTTTCATCGATGACCCGCATGCCCCAGGCATTTTCCCGAACCTGCAGCTCCGCGGCCAGATCGCGCTCTTCCGGCGCGTTTTCGTCCAGCACGGCCAGAAGGATTGAGTGGAAAAGCGCTACATAGCCAATCTGTCTCAGGCCGCCCACGACCCGCACGCGCGGCAATATGGCAAGGACGAGGAATGTCAGGAACAAGTTCGGCAGCAGCACGCCGTCCAGCAGCGCCTGCCTGAGATACGGCCGCTCGAAGGGGATGGAAAGACCTTGCGGCCTGCCAGGCTCGATCAGGTGCCCGTTCTCGAGAACGAGCTTGCGCACGCGCTCCTCGCGGATGCCCCAGAAATAGTCCGTGGCATTGGGCAGGAATCTGCCAAATGGGCTCGATGCGGCCTCTTGCAAGGCATGTTCGAGACGCTGGCGTCTTGCGGGCTCAGTGAGCAGCCTGGAAAGAAGGCTGCCGTCATATTCTAGATGCCGCGCCATGGCAGCCGCGGCGAGCCGATCATCGATGAAAACCGGCAGGGCCATGCCGGCACGATCCCAATTGGTGACCAGATCCTCGTTGAGGGCTGTCAGCGCATCGGCGGCGGTTCCAAACACCTTGTCCTGGCTGGCAAGCAGTGTGCCCAGCCAGCGGCTGGCATCCGTTTCGTCGCCCACCGCTTCGAGCGCGCGCTTGTTGAGGGAGACGGGACCGGCCACGCAGGCGCTTTTGCGGCACAGTTTGTGGCGCCCCATGCCAAACAGGTTGACCTTGTCGTCGCCGACATCGAGCCATCCGGGCCCCTCCCGGCCAACTGTCTCCATGGTCATTGTCGTTCCCATGAAGCCGACGAAGGCCGACAGCCCGTTTTCGACCGCGCCGAGCCAGGCAAGCAGGAGGGCATCGAAGGTGACCCGGTCCATCAGAAGCAGGCAGTGCAGGCCGGACTGAATCACCGGTCTGTGCTCGAACTCGTCGAGGGCTTTGCCGATCTCCTCAGGCTGCATAATCCTACCGAGGCGCTGATGCAGGACCTCGCGCAGGATCGAGCGGGCAGCGATCGCCGGGCCCGATGCAGGCCTTGCCACCGGCCGCCACAGATGGCGGGCGTAGTCGGAAACCGGTGCATTCCAGTTCTGCTCGATGTCGCGCACGACCTCCGGGCAGAGCAGCGACAGCACAGCCAGAATTTCCGCCGGAGGCGTAGGGCTTGGGTCAAAGACGGCGGTCATTGGTCCCGTCTAGCCGCTTGCGGTGCAAACGCCAAGGGAGAGACCAGACTTGCTGGATGCGGCCGGCCCACACACAGATTGTCAATTCGATCAAGATGGTGTGAGACGAAATGACCATGCCCTACGCAGTTCTCCATGAGCAATCACCTGTTCGCTGACCCGGCACGAATTGTCAGATTGGCTGAACAGCTAAGGCAAACAGCGGATCTTAGAACCGCAGCCGGGCCATGCTCAGGAGGTCGTGGTACTGCCCCTCGGTAAAGCCGGCCTTCACATGCCGGCCTTCGACCTCAAAGCCGTGGCTCTTGTAGAGACGGAGGGCCGCTTCGTTGTCGGCATAGACGGTCAATTCGACCCGCTTCAGGGCGCGCCAGTTGTCGGCTACGTCAAGCAGCGCGCCAAGTATGGCAGAGCCGATACCTTTGCCGACAAAGGCATCGTCAAGGCCAATATTGATCTCGCCGATGTGCGAACGGCGCGGCGAACCCTGCACGACCAGGCTGCCATGGCCGACGACCTTGCCGTCCAGCTCGGCAACGATCCAGGTGGTTTCCGGGCCGGACTTGGCGATGCGCCGCGCCACCTGCTCTACCATCTCGAAAGGCATCCTGAGCGTGCCCCAGCGGAAGCCCGGCATGTTGAAGATAGCGCAAAGCGCCTCCGCATCGCTTGGCCGGACGGACCGGAGCAGCGGCTGGATTTTCTCGGAGGGTGGCGAGGTCGTGCTGGTCATGGCGTTCCCGGCGAAGGCAATCGGCCCGGTACGATGCACCGGACGTCACCTGAAAATCCAGCCGTCTGTGCACCTATGATGCCGATTGCGAGCTAAAATACCGGGAGGCGGCGTAGAGTTTGGAGACGCCGCTGATGCCGATCCAGCCGAAAAGCGCGAGCCAGCACAATGTCGCGGTCGCCATCCAGTCGATCCGGTGCAGTGCAGCGTCGGGGATGACGATGCCGAGGATGGCAAGCAGGCCAACCAGAAACTGCGCCAACCCGAGCACCAGCAGTTCCTCGCGCGGCGCGCTTCTCCAGACGAGATATGTACCGCCCGCACCGGCGAGGAAAATGGCGCTGTAGACCTGAGCGTGGAAGGCATCGATCGGCCATGGCCAGATGCCGCTGAATGTCACGGGAAACAGCAAGAGGCCGACGCCATAGAGCCCAAGAATCGCGGATTCCGCCGGCATGTAGCCGCGCCATGCGGGACTTAAGGTCACGCCCTTTGCAGAAGGACGGGCCCGGGCCCGCCACAAGAACAGACCGGATACCGCGACCGAAGCAAGATAGACCAAAAACCACAGCCAGGGCGCTTTGCGCTCGAAGTCGAAGTAGCCGAGATTGATGAACGAAGCCACTGACACGACGACGGTGAAGATGAAGGCCATGACGAGCACGAGCCTGCCGGGCGACCAGCGATTCCAGACCAGCAGTGCCGCCATCACGACCATTTCGGCGGTGTAGAAGCCACCGAGGAAGCGCGCATTGAACGGCGTGACGGCCCAAGGCCAACCCGGTTTGACCAGAACAGGCACGAAAAACAGGCCGGCGCCTGCGATCAGGACGATGATGACCACCGCAGAGAAAAGGCGCAGGGCCGCGGGAAATGGCGGATTGTCGGATGTCGGCATGGGAGAAAATCCCAAAGATGAAGGCTCCATGGACCATCATAGTGCTGCTTGCAGCCGGTTAAAATCCGCCGAATGGAAATTGAACGGTCATCGGGCTTATCCATTCGAATGGCCGTACGGTCCGTTTCGCAGTAAGATAGAGCACTCGGACCAAAGACCGGTCCGGTCAAAACCCCTCGGGGTGCATTTTCCGGAGCCTGCACGATGAACGAAGCTCAGGATCTGTTCTCACTTCTGCGACAATCGGCCGATGTCGATCCGCAGGCGATCGACGCGATCAAGCAAACCATCGCAGAAGGTGAGGACCGCGAACTTTGCCGCATCAATGCGCCAGCCTTCGCCAGCAAGCATGGCCTCGACGAGGAGCGCGCAATAAGCGCCTTTCTCCATGCGGCGCGGGTGGGCATCTTCGACATTTCCTGGAATGTTCTGTGCCCCGGCTGTGGCGGCGTGCTCGACACCAACGCCACGCTGAAAACCCTCCAAAAGGACGAATACACCTGCGCGCTGTGCTCCGAGGGCTATTCGCCGACCCTCGACGAGATGGTCGAGGTGACATTCACCGTAAGTCCCCGCGTGCGCAGGATTGCCGCCCACAATCCGCACGAACTGCCGGTGGCGGAATATTTCCGCCAGATCTACTGGGCGTCCGGCGTCGATCTGCCGGAAGAGGATTTCGCGAAAAAGCTGGAAGCGTTCTCGCTGGAGGATATCGAGCTTGCGCCCGGTGAAAAGGCGGTTCTGCTCATACAGCTTCCGTCCGAATTCATCATCGTCTTCGAGCCGGTCACCCACTCAGCGCAGTTCATCGACGGGAAAGGTGAACCAACAAAGGAGCGCCGGAGCCTCTCTTTGATCTTCGACCGCGACCATATCCAGAGTCAGACGCTGGAGATGCAACCCGGCCCGTTGCGCATTTCGCTGGAAAACCGGACCGATACCCGCGTGCTGCCGACGGTCTTCATAGCCGGCCAGGCATTGCATGATTTCCTGGGTAAACGCCGGCCCTTCCTGACCGCCAAGCGCCTGCTCACCAACCAGACGTTCCGCGATCTCTATCGCACGGATACACTCGACATCAACCAGCGCCTGAAGATCACCAGCCTCACGTTCCTGTTCACCGACCTGCGCGGATCGACCGAACTTTACGAGCGGGTGGGCGACCTTTCAGCCTTCGATCTCGTGCGCGAGCATTTCCAGGTTCTGCACGAGATCGTCACGGCGGAGGCAGGCGCGGTGGTGAAGACGATCGGTGATGCAGTGATGGCGACCTTCGCGACGCCTGATCGTGCGATTGCTGCGGCCCTCAGGATGCGCGATGCCATGCGTACGCTCAACGACAAGAGCGGGCGCGAGGATCTGCTGCTCAAGATCGGAGTCCATGCCGGCCCCTGCATCGCCGTGTCTATGAATGAGCGACAGGACTATTTCGGCCAGACGGTCAACATTGCTTCGCGGGTCCAGAACCTTGCCAACGCACAGGCGATCTTCGCCACTCGAGCGGTGGTCGATGACAATCTCACCGCCGATCTGTTGCACAGGAACGCGCTGACGCCCGTGCCCCAC
Organism: Mesorhizobium sp. M0751; assembly: GCF_040320265.1. Taxonomy (NCBI): domain Bacteria; kingdom Pseudomonadati; phylum Pseudomonadota; class Alphaproteobacteria; order Hyphomicrobiales; family Phyllobacteriaceae; genus Mesorhizobium; species Mesorhizobium sp. M0751. The sequence continues at coordinate 45,013 of NZ_JAMYPH010000029.1, read as the reverse complement.
GAGGTCTCGCTGCGCGGCATTGAGCGGGAGATAGCAGTATATACGATCCCCTGAAGACTTGGCCCCTGACGACTCAGGTCGTCCCGGCCCCTCACACGCGCCTATAGATAAAATAGCGATCGGCGGGCACCGAGGGCGGCGGCGGGAGGCGTTGCAACTGCGGGTGATCGAGCGGCGTGCCGCTGACCGCGATGCCGCCGACGCGAAGCAGGCGCGCGGTCAGATCGGGAAGCCAGGTAGACGTCACTGCATCGCGATCTTCATAGCCGGTGCCGATGTCGGCATGAACAAGAGCGGCGTCGATGCCAATGAACCTGCTCGCCGTCTCGCGTATTTCGCCGAGCACGAGGTTTTCAGCTTCGGGAATTGAGCTGGCGTGTGCGGCAAGTGCGCGGTCGAACGCTACGATCCGGCGTCCGGGCAGGCGCTCGCGCAGATGGTGGAACGTCCGGCCATTGCCGAGGCCGAGCTCGAGCACGGGCCCCTCCATCTTCGCCACCTCGGCGCAGACATGATCGAGTATGTCGCGCTGTGCGGTCATCCTCCGGATGAAACTGTCGAGGCGACTCATGTGCGATTGTATGTCCTGAACCAGTCCACGAAATCAACTGCCCCGACCAGAGCGTTTCGCGGCTGAAACCCGAGGCCGACATCTTAAACCCCGATCGAGTCTTGCCGCGTGTAGAGGCGAACGATGAACGCTGCAACAAGCGAACAGGCCGCCGACAAGGACCATACCGGGTGGAGTCGGTGGCACGGCGCGCGGCGGCATAGCGATGTCACTTGTAGGGGTCCGCGGCGTCCCGCAACCCATCGCCGAGGAAGTTGAACGCCAAGATGACGAGAACGACGGGGAGCATCGGCAAAAGCAGCCATGGATAGAACGCGATCACGCTGACGCTGCGCGCCTCGGTGAGCAGGATGCCCCAGCTGGTTATCGGTGCCCTCAGGCCGAGGCCGAGGAAGCTCAGTGCCGTCTCGCCCAGGATCATGCCGGGTATGGAGATCGTCGCCGTCGCGATCAGATGCGACATGAAGCCGGGAATGAGATGCCGCCGGATAATGCGGCTGCTTCTGGCGCCCATCAATTGCGCGGCCAGGACGTAATCCTCCTCGCGCAAGGCTAGAAGCTTCGAACGCACGGCCCGCGCCAGTCCGGTCCAGTCGAGCAGCCCGAGGATGACGGTGATGCCGAAATAGATCAGGATCGGACTCCAGGTTATCGGCATGATCGCCGCCAGAGCCAGCCATAGCGGAATGCTGGGGATCGATTGCAGAACTTCGATTATCCGTTGGACGATCAGGTCGAAGATACCGCCGTGATAGCCGGCCAGTCCGCCGATGACAATGCCGAGCAGGAAGCTGAAACTGATGCCGACGAGGCCGATTGTCAGTGAAATGCGTGCGCCATAGATGATGCGCGAGAGCACATCGCGCCCCAGCCTGTCAGTGCCGGCCAGAAAGAGCTGGCCGTTTTCGGCGGGGCAGACAAAATGCCTGTCACCTTCGATCAGGCCCCAGAACCGATACTTGTCGCCCTTGCAGAAGAAACGGATGCGCTGAACATCATCCTGTTTCTCGATGTAGTTCCGCTTGAGCGTGTCCATGTCCAGTGTCATCTGGCGGCCATAGACGAACGGCCCGACGAACTGGCCGTCGTGGAACAGGTGCACCCGCTGCGGCGGCGAATAGATGTAGTCCATGTTGCGTGTGTGCAGATCGTAGGGCGCCAGGAACTCGCAGATCAGTATCCCGAAATAAAGCGCTGCCAGGAATATGCCGGATATAAGGGCAAGCCGGTGCCGACGGAATTTCCACCACATCAGCCGCAACTGCGACGCCTGAAAGACCTTCTCCTGCTCCGGCGTCATCGCCTCGACGGACTGCAGGTCAAAGGGCTCGATGGAAACGTAGTGTTGCAGTGGGGCACCCGGAGCGGGCAGCGGCGATGGCGTGTTCATTTGGTGCTGCCGCCTTGCAAACGAATTCGCGGATCAAGTAACGCCAGCGCCAGGTCGGAAATCAGGACGCCGATGACCGTCAGGAAGGCGAGGAACATCAGGAACGACCCCGCCAGATACATGTCCTGGCTTTGCAGCGCCTTGATCAGCATCGGCCCGGTCGTTTCCAAAGACAGCACGATCGCCGTGATTTCGGCGCCGGAGATGATGGCCGGCAGGATAGAGCCGATATCCGAAATGAAGAAATTGAGCGCCATGCGCAGCGGATATTTGACCAGCGCCTTGAAGGGATGAAGGCCTTTGGCGCGCGCGGTCACGACATATTGCTTATGTAGCTCATCGAGCAGATTGGCGCGCAGCCGTCGGATCATGCTTGCCGTGCCCCCGGTGCCGATGATCAAGACCGGGATCCAGAGATGGGCGAGGATCGACTTCGCCTTGGCCCAGCTCATCGGCTCGCCGAGATATTGCTGATCCATGAGATGGCCGATGGACGTGCCGAACCAGATGTTGGCGAAATACATCAGGATCAGCGCCAGCATGAAGTTCGGAATGGCAAGGCCGAGAAGGCCGAAGAAAGTCAGGCCGTAGTCGCCCCAGCTGTATTGATGCGTGGCTGAGTACATGCCGATCGGAAAGGCGATGAGCCAGGTGAAGATGATCGTGACGAAGGAAACCAGCACCGTCAGCCACATTCGGTCCCCGACGACATCGCGAACCGGCAGCTCATATTCGAAGGAATAGCCGAAATCGCCGTGCAGCATCCCGCCGACCCAGTAGAAGTAGCGAATGACCGGTGGCTTGTCGAAACCATATTCCTTGCGCATCATCTCGATGCGATCGGAATCCACCGCTTCGCCCTGGGCCCGAAGCTCGGCAACATAGCTGTCGAAATAGTCGCCTGGGGGAAGTTCGATGATCGTGAACACCAGTGCCGATATGACCAGCAGCGTTGGAACCATCACGGCGATGCGCCAGACAAAATATCGAAGCACGCTCAGGACTCTCCAAGCCAGAATGTATCCGGCATATAGACACCGAAATAGGCGGTCGGGTCGTAGCCGTAGAGCGCCTTGTCAGGCAAATTGCGCAGCCGTGAGGACGCCAGAATCGGCTGATGCGTTCCGTTCACCGTGCCGATCGAAAACACCTGATCGGTATAGATCGACAGCATTGAATTCCAGATCTCGGCGCGCTCCGTGGCTTCGGTCGATGCGTTCCAGCGCTTGAGTAAAGCCATCAATTCGACCACGGGCGGAAGATCGGGCGCTTCGCCGACCTTGCCACGAGACAAGTAGTGAGCACCCCAGAGCGGCCATTGCAGCTGGTCGTCGACGGTGGGGGCCAATTGGTACGGGTTCATGTCGGCGGTCGGTACGCCATTGTCGATGCCCGACCACATCGACATCATGATCTGGCCGCCAAGCGCGCGGCTGCGGAAGATGTCACGCTGCGAAGTCCGGATGAACAGGGCGATGCCGATCTTGCGCCAGTGATCGGTGATGAGTTCGAGCGCGTCGGTTTCCAGCGTGCTTTCGCCGGCCGTTTCCACTACGAGCTGCGCCGAGCGTCCGTCGGGAAGTATCCGCAGGCCGTCATCGTCGCGCGCCTGAAGCCCGACCTCGTCGAGCAGGGCATTGGCCTGGTCGGGATCATGGACGACCCAGGCTCTGGCGAATTCCGGCCGGTAGAGTGGGCTCTCCGGCAGGACCGTATCGGCACTTTCCTGCGCCAATCCGTAGAACACAGCCAAATTGATCTCGCGCCTGTCCACAGCGAGCGAAAGTGCGCGGCGCACGCGCACGTCACGAAAAAGGCCACGCCACACCTGGTCGGCACAATTCAGATTGGGCAGCAGCGCCAGCCGCGAACCCTGCGTGCGTTTCCAGAGATGCATCTTCACCGGGTAGCGCTTCTCCGCATCCTTCAGGAAGGAGTAATCGCTGAAGTCAATTCCCATGCCTTGCAGGTCGCTCTCGCCCGCACCGGTCTTGGCGGAAATGATCGCCGACGAGCTGACATTCATGACAATCCGGTCGACATAGGGCAGTTGCCGGCCATTCTCGTCTATTCGATGAAAGAACGGGTTCCGCTCGAAGACGAACTGCTCAGCCGGCGGCTTGGTCCGGTTCTGCCAGGGATCGAGCGTCGGCAGTTCCGGGTTCTCCGGGCGATACTGCCGCGACATGCGGATGTGCAAGAGCGTCCATTTCTGGGCCCGGTTCTCCTTCATTAGGCCGGCGAGCCGGAATGGATCCTGGTATTTCTTGTGGAACTGCTTGAGATAGGCGGCCGGCAGAACAAGCGATAGGGGCGAAGCAGCGGCGAGCTTGGGCAGGAAGTCGGGATTGGGCGCATCCCAACTATAGCGGACCGTCAACGGATCGACGATCTCGAAGCGTGGCGGCTTGCCGTCCGCCATCAGGGCCGGGGCGAGCCCGCCTTGCGAAAGCTCATCGTTCAGCCAGACATCTTCCCAGCAATAGCGAAAATCCTCCGACGTCAGCAGGCTGCCGTCAGACCATTTATGTCCTTCTCGTATCTTGAAAGTGAAGACACGATCATCCGCCACATCGAAACTTTCGAGAATGTCGGCTTGCAAGTTAAGCTTTTCGTCGTAGCCGACCAGGCGAGCGTACCCGTAGATCGTCATCATCCGGATATCTTTCTGGCTGCCGATGATCGTGCGCAGCGTGCCGCCATACTGGCCGGGCTGTCGGCCCATCGCAGCGAGATTCAACGCGCGCGGGCGCTTGGGCAGGCGTTCGGCGAGCGCCGGCAGCGCCCTGGCCGTCAGCTGCGGCTGAAGAAATTCCGGCTCCAGATCGCCGGCGCGCAACGTGCCCGGCAGAAATGCCGAAGCCATGAGTCCAAGGACGGTGCGCCGGCTGATCAATGGCGTAGCTCGCTGACATCGGCCGAACGTCGGGCCAGCACGAGGTGGCCGCCGCCAAGATCGAGCGGCGACAGCATATCCTCGTCGCCCTCGTCGCGGAATTGCGGTCCCCATGCGCTGGTGTCGGAAGCGCCGCTGAGCTTCAGCGTCTTGAAATCCATCGGCCTGTCGAGATCGGGGAAAGGTACTGCGGCGACCAGTGAGCGCGTGTAGGGGTGGATAGGTTTCCTAAGCAGAATTTCGCGCGGCGCGAGCTCGACGATACGCCCGCCGCACATCACCGCGATGCGGTCTGCCATGTAGTCCACCACCGCCAGATTGTGGGAAATGAACAGGTAGGTCAGGCCCAGTTCCTTCTGCAGGTCCTTAAGAAGATTCAGGATCTGCGCCTGGACAGAGACGTCGAGTGCCGAAACCGGCTCGTCGCAGATCAGGAGTTCAGGCCCCAGCGCCAACGCGCGCGCGATGCCGATACGCTGACGCTGCCCGCCGGAGAAACTGTGCGGATAACGCTTTATGAAGCGCGGGTCGAGCCCGATTGCCTCCATCAGGCTCTTGACCGTGGCGAGTCGGGACGCGGCATTGCCACGTCGATGGATTTCCAGCGGCTCGCTCAAAATGTTCTCCACCGTCATGCGAGGTGAAAGCGACGAAACCGGATCCTGGAAGACCATCTGGATTTTCGCGCGCAGCATGCGCAGGGCGTCTCCCTCGGCTTCCAAGACGTCGATCGCACCATCGCGGCCGTTGAAGATCACGGACCCGCCGCTAGGGGTGACAGCCCGCATGAGGATCTTGCTGACGGTGGTTTTGCCGGATCCGCTTTCGCCGACAAGACCCAGGCACTCACCCCGCCTGATATCGAAGCTCACGCCGTCCACGGCGCGAACAGAGGTTTGATGATCTCCGCCAAACCATCCGGACTTGCGGATCGTGAAGGTCTTTGTCAGATCGCTGACCGATAGCAGGAGGTCGTTCGGCCCCTTCGATGCCGGCGCCGTCTGCTTGCCGAGCAGGTTCCCGACATTCACCGGCACCTCGCGGAGCGCCTTTAGCCTTTCGCCGGGCTTCAGGTCGAAATGCGGAACGGCTGCCATCAGGCCCTTCAGGTAAGGGTGGCCCGGCCGGCGGAATATCGCCTCCACAGGTCCCGCTTCCATGATCTCGCCATGGTACATGACCACCACCTCGTCGGCGACATTGGCGACTACGCCAAGGTCGTGCGTGATCAGCAGCATCGCCATGTTCAGCTTCGTCTGAAGCTCGCGCAGCAATTGCAGGATTTGCGCCTGGATGGTGACGTCCAACGCCGTCGTCGGCTCGTCGGCGATCAACAGGGCGGGCCGGCAGATAAGTGCCATGGCGATCATGGCGCGTTGACGCAATCCTCCCGAAAGTTCAAAGGGATACATGTCATAAGCGCGCTTGGGGTTGGGAAAGCCGACAAGTCCGAGCATTTCCTCGGTGCGCGCCTTGCACTCCACCCGAGCCATGGGCGTATGAATCTGCAGGGATTCGCTGACCTGATTGCCGATCGTATGCAGCGGCGACAGTGATGTCATCGGCTCCTGAAATATCTTGCCGATGCGGCTGCCTCTCAACGCCCGGATTTCGGATCCGTCACGCGGCATCTGCAGGATATCCTGCGTCGTGCCGGGCTTTTCAGGATCGGAAAACAGGATACGACCGCGAACATGGGCTGTGTTCGGCAAAATGCCCATCACCGCCTGGCTGAGAACCGATTTTCCGGAACCGGACTCGCCCACAAGCGCGGTAACCTTGCCGGGCAGGACGCGAAGATTTGCACGCCTGACGGCATGCAACGGTCCCCCTATAACGGCAAAAGAGATGCCAACATCCTCGATCCGCAGCAGATCAACGCCCAAATTCATTCTCACACCAGCCCCCACTCTGGCACGTCCAGAAGGCGAGACTAACGCATTGCCAGCCTAGAGCAACTTGGATTCGAACAGTCGCCAGTTCCCTGACGGAACCGGCGACCGGACTGCATACCAAACGCGTTCGGATCAGATCGTGGCGGTTACTGGAGCTTCCTCGGGTCGCCCGCGGACGGCCGCGCGGCATTGCGATGAAGCAGCATGACCTGCTCGGCGTCGGATATTCGGTCGTAAATCGGCTCCAGCGCACCGTCTTCGTCGAGTGCGAGAGCACCCGACAAATCGGGTGAAAGCACCGTTAGCTTCTGCCTGATGCCCGCCAGTTCCTCCATGCCGAGCGCCAGCCAGTTGTTGGCGCCGCAATAGCTGGCGAAGTCTTTGCTGGCAAGAACGCTGTGCGGATATTTCTTGGTCAGGGTCTGGAGGCGCTGGACCTCATTTACAGCCGAGCCGAAGACAGAGAATGTGAGCCGGTCGGTAAGCCCGACATTGCCGAACATCACATTGCCGACATGCAGGCCGATACCATAGTTTATGTCGCTCAATCCCTGCTGCTTTCTGCGCAGATTGAGATCCATCATGCGCGCGGTGGCCTTGTGCGCTGCTGCAAGAGCAGCCTGGCAGGCGATCTCGGACTGCGAACGGTGCCTTGCGCAAGGGTAGACGGCAATGAAGCCATCACCTATGAAACTCATGATCTGCCCGCCCTTGCGATTGAAAGGTGCAGCAGCGGCGTCGAAAAACTGGTTCAGCGTATCGATATAGACTTCGCGGCCGGCGGTTTCGGCAAGTCTTGACGACCCGCGCATATCACCCATCACCAGTGCCGCCCGGATTGTATCACCCTCGCCGCGCTTGATCTGGCCGTCGAGCACGCGCCTGCCGGCGTCGCCGCCGAGATAAGTGGTCATCATATTGTCGGCAAGCTTGGTGAGCACCGCCATCTTGGTTGCGATAGCGAGATGGTTCTGGAGGCGCAGCAGCGCCGAAATCATGCTGTCGCTGAAGCCTGCAGCACTGTCGGTGGACCAAGACCCGATCATGCCCTGACTGGTGTTGCCGCTGAAGGGATGGACGAAAGCCATGTAATCGGTGACGCCCATACGCTTGAGGTCGTCGAAAATAGGAAATTCCGACGGCACCGACGGGTCGAGCCGGCGCCGCAGATGGTCGAGCTTGTGGCTGAGCAGATGGTAGTATGGGCTGGTCAGGAATCTGTCAGAATGAACGCCGTTCTCCTTGCGGAAACCTTCCACTTCCAGGCCCTGGCCGCGGAGCCAGGTGAAGCCGAGCGCGTCATAAAGCGGATGAAGCATCGAAAAGCTCAAATGCACCCGCTTCAACGGCAGGCCGGCAGCAGCCAGCCGTTCACAAAAGCCCCTTACCAATGTTTCCAGGTCGTCGCCCGCCAACGCCGATTGGGTCAGCCAATCGGCAACCTTATCCATGAGAATGGCAGAAATTTCTGCTTGCGCTGTGCTCATGCTCTCTCGAAATCTCCTTGATCCGCCACAAATTCGCCGGCTCGAACGCCGTCAGGCCTTCACCACCGTCTCTCGGGCTAGCCCGAGGCGGCCAAAAACATTGCGCGTGTCGACGATCAGTCGAGCGTGATCCGCGATCGCCTGATAGTTGATCGCGTCGTGGTCGGTTGCAACGACGACAGCGTCGAAATCCTTCAAGGCCACCTCGGTCAATTCGACCGAGCGACGCCCCTTGATCGCCATATGCTCTCGTGTGGCCGGGATTTCGGTAACATGCGGATCGTGGAATTCTGCCTTGCCGCCCCATTCCTCGATGAGTTCAATGAGCCGCAATGAGGGGCTTTCGCGGATGTCGGGCACATTCTTCTTATAGGCGAGCCCGATGATGAGAATGCGCGAGCGGCTGAGCGCCTTGCCGCAGCGCCGGTCCAGCGCCTTCGCCAGTTCATCGACCACATGACGCGGCATAGCCGTGTTGATCTCTGCCGCCAGCTCGATGAAGCGGGTCGGCAGTTCGTATTCGCGCGCCTTCCACGTGAGGTAGAAGGGATCGATCGGAACGCAGTGCCCGCCAAGTCCAGGGCCAGGATAGAAAGGCATGTAGCCGAAGGGCTTGGTCTTTGCCGCCTCGATCACCTCCCAGATGTCGATTCCCATCGCACCGAGCACGACCTTCAACTCGTTGACGAGGGCTATGTTGACCGAGCGGAAGATGTTTTCCGTCAGCTTGACCGCCTCGGCGGTCGCCGTGGTGGAAACCGGAACGACGGTCTTGACCACGCCGTGGTAGAAAGCCTGCACGAGCGTCGCCGCTTCAATGCCGTCACCGGCCACGACCTTGGGGATCGTCGCGACTTCAAAGCTGCGGTTGCCGGGATCCTCGCGTTCGGGCGAGAAGCCGAGGAAGAAGTCTATCCTCGACTGCAAGCCGGTTTTTTCCAGGATGGGCTTGATCACGTCGTCGGTGGTGCCGGGATAGGTGGTCGATTCCAGCACGATCAGCTGACCGAGACGCAGATGCTTCGCGATGGTGCCTGCCGTGTTCCTGACAAAGGAGAGATCCGGCTCGCGGTGTTTCGTCAGTGGTGTCGGAACGCATATGATGATGACATCGCAGACGGCCAGTTCGGCAAAATCCGCAGTGGCTCGGAACCGTCCGCTTGCCACCTGGCCGGCAAGGGCTGTCGACGTCACCGCCTCGATGTAGGATTGGCCGTTGTTCAGGCTCTCGACCTTCTGGCCTTCGATATCGAAACCGGAAACGGGGAAGCCGGCGCGTGCGATCGCAACCGCCAGCGGCAGCCCGACATAGCCCAGTCCGATCACGCCGACTTGCGCGGTACGCGTCGAAATCCGGTTCAGAAGACGGTCATATGTCGATCGTGAGGCGTCCAACAATCTGCTTCCCGTCAATTCGGACAGGCCGTCCGCTTCCATGGTGAGGCTCACCGGCCCCAAGAGCCCCGAGGCATATTGCGGAAAATCGATGTCCGCAAGCCGTCAGACCGGCACCTTCGCCTTCAGGCTTGCAGCAGCCATCGCATAGCCGCCGGCGGCGCCATCGATGAAATGAACGTGATCGCGCTGCAGCGGCGATGCGACGAGGCATGTCATCAAGGCCGATTTCTGGCGGTGCAGGCCATAGTTGCAGATGCCCGCCTCTTCCGCCTGTTTCAGCCGGTTCTCGATCCGTTGCAACACATCCGCGTCAACGTCGATGGTCATCTTCAAGCCATCGTCGAACTTCCGGAAATCCGAATTGCTGGCCACTTCGCGTTTGTAGATCTTCGGATCGAATCTGCCGATCGTCCAGCCAAATCTATCCGCAACAGCCGTAAGCGTCATCAGGAACACTATCCACAGCTTCGACAGCCACCGCCGTCCTGCCGGCGCCGTGGCCCGCGCCTCGATATCGAGGCCGGCGGGCAGCAAACTGTAGTCCGGCCCGTTCACCGGCACCGGGTGGCCATCGCGTTCCTGCCTGCCGGCAAGGGCGATGATGTCGGAAACCAGAGACTGAAAACCGCGCAAATCGCGCGACGCCCCCGGTATGGCTATGATCGAGACGATTTCGCCGTGCCGGGCTTCGATCGGGTTCCAGCGGCACGAGAGGCCGGTCAGGTCCGGCCGCGCGCCGGCCGGCGCAGGATCGATGCGGTAGCGCCCCGCTTTCATCTCGGCTTCCGCCCAACTGCCACCACCTCCGGCGAACATGGCGTAGAAGACCGCATCGGAGGCCTGGAACCTCGCCACGCGAACGTCGAGGCCTTGCGCTCTTATATCCTTTATCGGCACGATTGCGGCACGCAAGGTCAGATCCAGTTCGTCCGCCACCCATCTCTGGACAGCCGCCAACGCGTTGCGGGTGATCTCCAGCGCCGAGCCGGGAAACGCCACGAGCGCGCCGTCGCCGCCGAAGACAAAGGGAAGATCTTGCCTACCCAGCGCATTGAGCAACGCCGAAATGACGCTGGCGCCGGCCATATTGACGGTTTTATAGCGCCCCGCCTCGATCGCCCTGGTCGAGCCGACGATGTCGGCGGTGGCCAGCGCCCAGCTATCGGGGAGAGGCTGATAGTTATCGATATCGGCAACGCTTTCGAACTTTGCGAAGACCGGCAAAGAAGCGACAAACGGGTCGGACGCGGCAGCTGTTTCCATGAGCATCAGATAGCACATTCCAGTGCGTGAAGGTGAAGTCGATCATGCTTCGAAATTGACTTGCGCAGGCTTTCCGATGATAGGGTCCGGCGATGCGAATTGCTTTCTACGCGCCGCTGAAGTCGCCCAATCATCCCGTTGCCTCGGGCGACCGCCAGATGGCACGGATGCTGGTCAAGGCGCTGGAGCATGGAGGGCATAGCGTCGAACTGGCATCCGAATTGCGCTTCTATCTACGTGAACCGGATTCGAAAAGTTTCAATGTGCTCAAGATCGAGGCCCGGGAGGAAGCCGCGCGGCTGGCAAGGCTTTGGGATCGTCACGGCAAGCCCGATCTGTGGTTCACCTATCATCCCTATTACAAGGCGCCCGACCTGATCGGGCCTGAGCTGGCGTTGGCCTTTGCTATCCCCTATGTGACAGCGGAAGCCTCCTATTCGAAGCGGCGCAACACCGGTTTGTGGGCCGATACGCAAGCGTTGGTGGCGCGAGCCGTCGAACAGGCAGCGCTGAACATCTGCTTCACGCAAAGGGATCATCAGGGACTGGCAGATGCGATACCCGACGCCGCTTTCGGCATGCTTTCGCCTTTCATCGACACATCGGTATTCCGGGAAACGCCGACACGGGGTTGTCCGACGCGCCTCGTTACCGTCGCCATGATGCGCCCGGGCGACAAAGTCGAAAGCTATCGCATGCTGGCGCAAGCGCTCGGTTCGATCGCTCACCTGCCCTGGACCATGTCGGTCGTCGGGGACGGACCTGCCCGCGAAGAGGTCAGAGCGCAATTCGCCGGCTTGCCCGCCGACCGTATCGAATGGCTTGGCGCGATTGAGCCAGCCGCCGTGCCGGATGTCCTTTACAGTGGGGGAATTTACGTCTGGCCGGGTTTCGGCGAGGCCTATGGCGTTGCCTATCTTGAAGCACAGGCCGCCGGCCTTCCGGTTGTGGCTCAGGACATCGCCGGCGTGCCGGAGGTCGTGCGGGATGGCCAGGCCGGGTTTCTCACCCCGCCGGGCGATGTGGCGGCGTTCGCTTCTGCCATTGAAAGGCTTCTGGCCCGCAACGACGAAAGATCCACCATGGCCGCAGAAGCCAGACGTTTCATTCTCGAAGAACGTTCTCTCGGTGCTGCGGCGGCGCGTTTGGCCGAATTCCTTGCGAAGATTCCGGTCTCATGACATTCGGTCAGATCTGGCAACCCTTGGTGGAGGAACTGGCGAGCCGGCAACGGGCGGACCGTAAGGCAGAGTTCTGGCTGCGCGACGACGACGCCGTGGATCCGACGCCTGCGCTTGATCGGCTGCTCGACCTCACCGGTGAATTCGCGGTTCCGGTGACCCTGGCCGTCATTCCCGCCCTGACCGACGAGAGGCTTGTCGTTCGGCTCGACGAGGCGCCGCATGCCACGGTCGCCATCCATGGCTGGGCGCACCGAAATCATGCGCCCGAGGGCCAGAAAAAGCAGGAGCTCGGTGCGCATCGCCCACGCGAGGCGGTGCTCGATGATCTGGCTCGCGGGCTGTCGCGCGTAACCGGCCTGCACGGCGCACGTGCCGTTCCGATGCTGGTGCCACCCTGGAACAGGATCGACGCCGGCTTGGTATCCGACCTTGGATCGATAGGATTTTCGGCATTGTCGGTCTATGGGCCGCCAAGGCCGGCTTCACTTGCGGTCATCAACAGCAATGTCGACATCATGGATTGGCATGGCACGCGCGGCTGCTGCGATCATGGCCTATTGGTTCAGGCTATCATCGCGCAATTGCAGCATGCATTCGATGGCGGCGAACCGGTCGGCCTGCTCACCCACCATCTCGTACATGATGAATCGGCATGGCTTTTCCTCGAACGGCTGTTCACCGTCACCGCACAGACTGAAGCCTGCGCATGGCTTCCGATCAGGACATTGATCGGGCGCAGCGCGGGTAGAGCAATTCCAGGAAAAGTGTGAACGGTTTTCCCGGGAAAAGCGCGTAGCGCTTTCCCTTGGGAATTGCGTCAGAGAGATAGAGGAAAATAGCTCAGCGCTTTTTGCGCAATGAGACTGGAAGTTTGAGCGTCTGGCCATCCCGCGCGGCAAAAGCGCCGGCAAACCTGTCCTTGGCCAGTTTCTGGATCTTGTCCAGTTCCTTGTCGGTGCGTGTCGGATCGTGGTGAAACAGGGCAAGCCCGCGCGCACCCGCCGCCTCACAGAGCTTGACGCCCTGTTGCCATGTCGAGTGCCCGTAACCGCGGCGGCGTTCCATTTCCTCTTCGGTGTAGGTGCAATCGTAAATGACGAGGTCGGCATCTTCGATCAGGCCGAGCACCGCCTGATCGAGTTTGTCCGGCTCGTGCTCAGTGTCTGTGATCACCGCCACGACGCGGCCGCCCCATTCGACCCGGTAGCCTATGCAGCCGCCCGGATGGATGAGACTGCCGGTTCGGACCACCACCCCTTCGCGCGGCCGAAGCACGTCTCCGGTTACGAAATCGCGATAGTCAAGGCTTGCCTTGCAGGCCTCCAGTTTCACCGGAAACCACGGCGGCCGCATGAACTCATCGACCATCTGCCGGGTCGTCATGTGTCCTGCAAGATGCCCGGACCAAAGCGTAACCTTGGCGCCCCGGTCATAGATCGGCGCAAAAGACGGCAGCCCGATGATGTGATCGTAATGGCAATGGGTGAAAAGCAGGTCGAAATCGGTCACGCCCAACGCCTGAAGCGCCGCGCCGGCAGGCCGTAGGCCAGAGCCTGCGTCGAACAGAAGCGTATGCTTACCGCATCGCATCTCGACGCAGATTGAGTTGCCGCCATAGCGAGAGAATTCTGGCCCTGATACCGAAATGCTGCCGCGGACACCCCAAAACCTGACCAGGAAAACGTTGTCGTCCATGCTACCCCTTCGCCCATCATATCCAAACAACTGCTGCTAGGCGAGACAGGCTTTCTCCGGGTGATCTTCTCAGCGAGAGGACAGTGCCGTCACGACGGCGAGGCGTCATTTGGCGCTTCGTGCGTCGATCAGATCCGCCGTCGTATGGCTTAGGCGATCGGCAAGAACCCGCAATATCTCGATGGTCATTTCCGGGAACTCCCTCATAAGCCTCAGGAAATGATCCTTGCGGATTCTCAGGGCTTCCAGCGGACTTGCCGCTCTGACGGTGGCAGTGCGGGAGCTGTTGCACAATATGGCGATCTCGCCGACGATCGAATTTGGCTCCAGTTCGGCAACTTTTATCGGCCCGCTGTCGGAATCGACAAGAATATCCGCCCTGCCTGAAAGGATGACATAGGCGGCGTCTCCCTCGTCGCCCTGCCGGAAAAGGATCTGGCCGGCGCTGTAGCTGACACGATCGGATGTGAACGCAAGCAGCTTGAGCTTTGTCGGCTCGATGGCAGAGAACAAGGGAACGCGTTGCAGCATTCCAACTTCATCCTTGAGCAGCATTGTCGCAAACCTTCCAAAATTCGCGTTTGCCAGACTAGAGCAACGGACGCCCAGATGGAATCAATTCTCTTTCCGGGATGGCGAGACAAACCACGCGAAAGGCCGCGAGCCCGATGTCGTGCACCGGCAGAATGATCCCATCTGCATGTCCGTTGCTCTATGACAACAGTTCCTTGAAGATACCGTTCCCTGCCAAAAGTGTCTCGTGTGTTCCGTCTTCCGCCAATTGACCCGAGTCGAAGACGATAACGCGATCGAACATCATCGCCATTGCCGGATTCGTCACGACCCACACAATTGCCGGCGAATGGCCGTCGCGCCTGGCTTCCTCGAGCACATTTCGAAGCACCTTATCCTGCATGCGCTGGTCGAGCGCCGACAGCGGCCGGTTGAGAATGAGAAAATCGGGACGCTTGAGCAAGGCCCGGGCAACATCGAGCTTCTGTCGCTGTCCACCGGTGAGCCGCCTGCCGCCGGAGCCGACGTTGAAGTCCAGGCCGACATCCAGAAGTTCGCTATAAAGCCCCAGTTCGTCAAGAATGTCATAGACGATGGAGCGTATGCGGTCCGGCGCGTCGGGATGATTGTTGCCCACACGCCCGAACAGGACATTATCCATGACGGTGGCCGCGGCAATGTATTTGGCAGGATCATACCGTTCGACCGCATTGTGCAGCTCGGGCGGCAGGTCTTCATAGAACCGGTTGCGTGCAGCGACGATCTTGCTCATCAGCTCGTCGCTCAGCAGGCCGAAGCGGTGCCGGGGCTCGATATAGGCAAAGCTCAAGGTGACGATCATGGCGCGATCGTTCTCCGAAACCGCCTCGTAGGGACGGTTCTTGAGCCGTTGCAGCAAGGTTTCGTAGGCGGGTATCTCCTCCGCGCTCATGAAGGCGAGCTGCTGGAAGAACTGGTGATCGGGCGGCAGGTCGGCAAACAGCTCGATCGCCTGTTTGGCGATCTCCAAGCCCATTTCGTAGAGCGTGCGGTCGAGGCCGGCTTGCCTCAGCACGGAAGCAAAATAGGGATTGGCCGCCAGGGCCCTGTCGGCCAGTTCGGGGCCGGCGGCAGCGCCGAAGAGCAGGTTTTGGCCGATCGTTGCTTCCTTATTGTAGGCGCCCGGTTCGAAAGGAACCACCAGTCCGCTCAGCCCCTCTTGTTCCAGCCGGGTCCGCAGCGCCGCACGCAGCTCGACGATCCGCCTGGCAAGCTCCGTGTGACGCGTGAGGTCGGCCGATGAGCGCAAGCCAAGATCCAGAATGTCGCGCGACAGAACAACCGCGTCGAGCACCCGGCGCACGGCTTCAAAGAGGTCGTGCGGGCCGGTAGCGCCAGCCGAAGCATAGTTGATCCAGTCGCTGTGGATATCAAGATCCGGATTGCCCGACCGGCGCGCCTCGTGGATGTTCCAGCGGTGCTGGTCTGCCGCAGCACCGTCGTAAGGCACCGATGTCAGCGGCGCATGCTTCAACCCGTAGAGCAGGTTGTCGCGGAGGCTTGCCTGGAACAGGAAAACATCCGACGAGGCATACGACATGCGCCGGCCGGTTACTGCTTCGGGGAGTTCAAGCAGGTCGTCGCTGCCCGAAGCGACCCTTCCGCTGTCCGGCCAGTTCAGCCGCGCGAAGGCTTCTGCAAGCGCCTCCGCTCCACCTGTTGCGGTACTGACCAGCGCCACCGTCTCACCCGGCTTGACCTGGAGGGAGATGCGGTTGAGAAGCATTGCACCGCCATCGTCTGCTATGGACAGATTGATCGCAGAGAGCGGCTTGGTCATCGGATCGGGATCGTCGATCGTCAATGCCCCGATTTTCGGCGCGATGAGACCTTCGACGGTGAACTGTTCAACGACCTGTTGATATTTGACCTGGACATCCTGCCGATCCTGATCCCAGTCGATCAGTTCCTTCATCGGTCCGGGCAGGTCCTTGTAGGCGCCGATCACGGCCACGAGCTGGCCGACGTCCAGCCGCCCCAGGATGACCAGATACCCGCCGATCATGTAGAACAGAAAGGGCGTGAGCTGCGCGAGAAAATTGTTGAGGAACTTCACCATGAATTTCCATTGGTAAAGATCGAAGCGGATCTTGAAGATGAGCCCGAGCCGGGCAGCTATGTCGGCGCGCTCGTAGTTTGATGTATCGTGGACGTGAACCGCGCCGATGCCGTCGACGATTTCGCCAACCCGGCCCGAAAGCGCGCGCGCCGTCAACTGCCGTTGGCGCCCGAGCACGATCAGCCGCCGCCGCATTCGCGGGATGAGCACGATCTGGATCGCCACGATCACGACCGCTATCATTCCGAGCCAGACGTTCTGGATCATGATGAACAGCATGGCCGTCAGCGCCTGGCCGCCGAGCAGTACCGGCTGCAGGAAGGCGTCGCCGATGAAGCCGCCCAGCGGCTCCACCTCGTCCTTCACCATGGTCGCCACTTCGGCGGATTTGACTCGCTTGAAGTAAACCGGCGGAAAACGCAGCACGCGGTCGACCAGATCGAAGCGGATACGCCGCAGCATGCGTTCGCCGAGGCGGCCCTTGTAGGTGTTGATGTAGAATTTGAACAGGCCGTTGATGACGACTAGCAAGAGGAACACAAGGCTCAGGGCAAACAAGGTCTCCTTGCGGTCGAGCTGAAAACCGGAGAAGAACTGGACCTCTCCAATGAACGGCAGGTTATAGTGTAGCCTCATGAATGGCTGGGTTGCGCCCGGTTGCTCGAAGCCCCTGCCTTGGATCGGGCCGTTGACGATCAGCTTCGGCAGGTCGAAGGACATGAAATACGGGATCATCGAAAGCACGACGATCATCAATATCCAGAGCTGCTGCTTCTTGGTGTGCGTCCAGATATAGCGGGCTAGGCTGGCTTCCATATGCGACTGTGGACCCTTCAGTTGGAAGGACGCAGGATGTAAAAGCACCTGCTGGCGAATGGCGTATCGGCAATTTCTTCGTCGCCAACGACAGGCTCGAAGCTGCTGTGCACGGACATGGTCCTGCGGTCAACGATGCAGGGAACCTGCGAGGCGGCGCGATCCAGTTCCGGCGCATGGTCGATGGCAACGACATGGGCATTGTTGATCGGCGAAGAAAGCAGCTGGCCAAGCGGTCCGCGGCTTTCGTAAGGCTTTGGCGAACAGCCGAACAGCACGAGGCCGCAGCTGCGCGGCTGGTGCTGGCGGATGGACGCCGATGATCCGGACAGATGCAACAGGCTCTCTCCGGCACCGGGCAATAGCCAAGCGGCTTGCAGCATGATCACGTCCGCGGAATCAAACAATCTTGCGGGAGGCAAGATTGCGTTGTGTCGCCCAAAATCCCAACATACAAGACGAATTATGATGGATGTCACGCAACCACGCAATGCCATGGACTGGCACGAGCAAGCCTTGGACCTCACGCGGGGAATTGCTGCTTATGTCAACTGCCCTCTCGTGGCAGGCCTGGCGCGCGTCGTCGCCAAGCATCCGAAGGCCGATATCGCCAACGCCTTCAACCACAAGCAGGTCGCCTGCAAGATGTGGGCGCTCGACCGACTGTTCGAAAGCTGCGGCGGCCGGTTCGGGCGCATATGGGTTCTGGGTGGATGGTACGGCGTATTGCCGGCAATGCTTTTCAACGACGCCCGCTTCGACATCGCGGCGGTCGATAGCATCGACATCGATCCCGAAGTCGGGCCGGTCGCCCGGACCCTCAACCGGGAAGCCGGCGACCGGTTCCGGGCACTGACGGCAGATATGTACGCACTCGACTATGCGGCCGGGCGGCCCGACCTGATGGTCAATACGAGCTGCGAACACATAGCCGATCTGCGCGCCTGGCTTGCTCTGCTTCCGCCGCGCACGAATGTACTGCTGCAATCGAACGATTATTTCAGCGAGCCGACGCACATCAACTGCGTGGCTTCGCTTGCAGCCTTCGAGGAAATGGCGGCGCTACGGGAGGTGCGGTTCTCCGGCGAACTGCCGACAAAAAATTATACGCGCTTCATGCTGATTGGAACTGTCTAATGCATTTCGCCCAAAAGCGCGTAGCGGTTTTGGGACAACGACACGCATAAAAACAGGACTTGAAGCGCGTCGCGCGAATCTCACCCGACGCGACGCGCGTTAGAGCAATTCCAGGAACAGTGTGAAACGGTTTTCCCGGGAAAAAGCGCGTAGCGCTTTCCCTTGGGAATTGCGTCAAAACAAAGAGATAGAGCGGTTCGGCGTTTCCGTGAACCGATGAACCGCTCTAGGATCTATCGTCTGTTTGATCATGAACTTTTCCGAAACCGGGCCCCACATTTAGGGACCATGTTCGATACCGCTCGCGCAGGATTTGCGCGGAGCGACGCGCGCCTTCCAGATCGAGACGATGCGCGGATGGCGTCGGTCCCACAAGCGCCTGTTCGATCGCTTGCGCCAAACCTTCAGGCGTTAGGTCCTTTTCCATCAGCACCTTTGCAAGACCGAGTTCTTCGAGCATCAGGGCGCGAACCGTCTGTTCGGTTTCCCCGCCGGCTGCAAATGGAACGAGCAGGGAGCGACAACCCGCGCGCAGGACATCGCAGACCGTGTTGTAACCCGCCTGCGAGACTGACAGGCGGGCGCCGGTTAGCAGGCTGGCGAAATCCTCGCGAAACCGGAAGATGGACAGGCCCGGCGTGGCATCGCGTGCGATCGCGTCAAACTCGTCTTTCGGCAGGTTTGGGCCAGTGATCAAACACCATTTCCAGGCCTTGTTGGCATTCCGCGCCGCTGCGATGGTGGAGCTGACAAGGCTCTTTCCGGCAGCCCCGCCGCCAACCGACACCAGAACGTCGAAGCGCTCGGAGGCCGCGGGCGATGGCGGCGCGGCAACGAGCCCCGTGTAGGTGATCTCGGCCCTGATCGCCCCAGCCAGTGGAAATGTCCTGTCGATGGTTGCGAAAGCCGGATCGCCGTGGACCATAACAAGATCGAAATGCCTGTTGATGAGATCGACCGTTTCCTCGTTTCGGCCCGGCTTGACGCGCTCCTGGAGGATATCACGGACGGACGTCGCCAGCAGCGGTCTGGGCGACGTCGCGTCGATGGCCTCGATCAGCGGCAAGAGTTCGAAACGCATCTGCCGGCGTCCAAATGGAAACGCCTCGACAATGACGATATCAGGCCTGCAATGCCGGAATGCCTGCAGCAGCATCTCTGAACGCCATTTCTTGAAATCATCGTCGATCGGGTTGCCTTGCAGGTCGACAAGTCCCGAAAATCCTTCATCACCGGAGGTGACAGGTGGCAGGGTTACAGATTTTACTCCCAATCCCGGAAACCCGGCGATCGGCGCTCCGCCGGTCACGACGGTTACGTCAAACCCGTCATCGACCAGAGCCGCTGCAATGCGGCTGGCGCGCGCGAGATGGCCGATGCCGAGCAGGTGCTGGACATAGAAGAAAGCGCGCAGCCGCTTCATTCGGCGGCCCGCCACTCCCGCTCGAACAGTTCCTTGAGCTGTCCAATGCTTGCCATATGATCGAAATTGCCGCGCACGCGCCGCTCCGCGGCGTCGCCGAGGCGGTCGCGGAGCACGGGATCACGGATCAGGCGCTCCAGCGCCTGTGCCAGGGCAATCGGGTTTTCCGTCGGAACCAGCAACCCGGTTTCATCCGGCGATAAAAGCTCCGGCACGCCGGAAATATCGGTCGACACGCAGGCAAGCCGCTGGCTAGCCGCCTCCACCAGAACGTTCGGCAGACCGTCCCGGTCGCCATTTGCGGTGATCCTGCAAGCCAGGGCGAAGATGTCGGCGCGGCGGTAGTGCTCAAGCACTTCCTCCTGCGCAAGCGCGCCTTTCCAAGAGACTCGACCATCCAGGCCGAGCTTTTGCGCCAGCGCCTTGAACCGTTCCAGTTCCTCGCCGCCGCCGATATGCTCGAAACGCCACGCCAGATCACCGGGCAACAGCGCAAGGGCCTGCAGCAACGTATCATAACCTTTCTTTTCAACGGCGCGCCCGACACTCAGAACGACAACCGGTTCGTCCGGCGCCGAGCCGTCATGCTGCTTTCGCGCCTCGCCGAAACTGCCGAAGCGATCAAGGTCGAGCCCATGATAGCTCAGATGCACAGACGAGTTGCCGTTAGCGAGTTTTTTCAGACGGTCGAAGCCGGTTTTCGTGCAAGTGACCGTCCAGCGCGCCGAGGAAAGCTTGCCGGCCAGATCCCAGTCCGCCGAAGTCCAGATGTCCTTGGCATGGGCCGAGCAGGTCCAGGGCAGGCCACGAAGCTGGCTGGCATAGCGCGTCACCGATGCCGGCGTGTGCGCGAAATGTGCATGCAGCCAGTCCGCGCCTTCCGGCCATTCGGCCGCCAGCACGAGCGCTTGCCCGAAGCGGCGCGCGCGATTGCGCGTAAAGTCGCGGGGCATATCGGCAGCCAGCGATCCGAGCGCGCGCCAGAAGCCCGGACGCAGCAGATAGGCAAACAGCGAGCGAAGCACGCGCAGCGGCTCTTCATGCAGATATTCCGGTAGATAATGGACGGGCGCTTTGATCTCGTCATGCACGGGGTGGCGTTTTTCGTCGGTCGGCCGCCTGAGCGCGACGAGTATCAGGTCGAACCCCGCACGCTCAAGACCGAGCAGTTCCTGCGCGATGAAGGTTTCGGACAGCCGCGGATAACCCTTCAGAACCACGACGATCTTGCGATGTTGCAACTCAGGTCATTCCTTCAATGACCGAAAGGTGATGGCCGGCCCGCCGGTCGAGCAGTTCCGCGACGATTTCGGAAATATGAGGCAGCCCCTCCAGCGTCAGATGCGGATTGCTCTGCGATGGGCGGGGCCGGTCCGGCAGCACCTTCAGTGCATCGGCAAACCGCCGGGAATCCTCGGCTTCTTCCGGCAAAAGCATCTCGATGAGGCCGAGTTCGGCTGCGCGCCGTGCGCGGATCAGTTGTTCCCGGCGGGGCTCGACGCGCGGCACGATCAGCGCCGGCTTGTCGAAAGACAGTATCTCGCAATAGGTGTTGTAGCCGCCCATCGCCACTACCGCCTTGGCGCCGGCAATCAGGTCTTCCATGCGGTTGTCGAACTCGATGATCTTGATGTAGGGGATCTTGGACCCCTTCCTGAGCAGCTTGTTGCGCTTGCGCGCCGGCATGTAAGGCCCAAGCACGATCAGGGCTCTATGCTGCAATTGCGGATCCTGCTGATAGGCATCGATGACGTCGTGGATCAGATCGGCGCCGTCACCGCCGCCACCGGTGGTAACGAGGATATAGTCGCCCTCGGGCCGGTGGCCGGGCAACTCGTTCCGCTGCAGGCTCCGTTGCAGGAAACCGACGAACCTCATCTTTGCCCTGACAGCCGGGGGTACATCCAGGCCGGTCAACGGATCGTAGAAATCCGGCGGACCATAGGCCCAGACCTTGTCGTAGAAGACGCCTATCTTGCGCATCACGTCTCTGCGTGCCCACTCTGCTTCGAGCAGATGCGGCGCATCCATCACCTCGCGCAGGCCAAGCACCAGCGTGGTGCCCCGCGTCTTGAGGTAGGACAGCGTGTCCTCAATCTCACCGCGCAGGCCGAGCGGTTCCTTGTCGACGATGAAGATATCCGGCCGGAAGGTCTCAGCTGTATGGCGGATGATCGACTGGCGCATCCTTAGCGTCTCATGCAGATCGATGTCCTTTTCCAGCGAGGTGTATTCGCCGTTACGCAGCTTGATGACGCTGGGGATCTTCACGAAGTCGACACGGGCGCGGTAGTCGAAGGCGCCAGCGATAGTCGCACCCGAAATGATAAGCACCTGAAGTCCGCGGAAATCCTCGACCAGCGAATGCGCGATAGTCCGGCAGCGCTGCAAATGGCCGAGCCCGAACGTGTCGTGGCTGTACATGAGAATTCGAGCGTTTTCTGCGTGCTGGGTCATTGTTGAACGTCTCTTAGAATTCTCGCCTTGAGGACCGTAGCGACCCGCGGGATTCGAAACCATCCTCGCGGGTCTACCGACCTGTTCTGAAACATGAGGGCGCAATTTTCAATTCGTATTACAAAGAGGGTCCATATGCTGAAATCAGGAAGCTACGTCTGCTCAGCGGCTTGCTTGCCACGTAGGTCCAGAAGAACCTGCACCATTTCACTGGTATTGACCATCTCGGATTCTCGGCGGCCTTGGCCGCTACGATCAACGTGGAAGCTCCAGAATGGAATAAGGTATGGGTTGGGTACTTCATTTCGAGCATCTCAGCCAAGCTCCTAAACCATGATGTGCCTTGGCGTGGGAAGCCGGAGCGTTGACGGAGTAGGGGACACGTTCGAACCACCTAGATCTCGACTCTCAGACCAGAATCTGGGGGTCAGGAAGTTCGAATTTTTCGGGCAAGCCATTCATCCAATTGAACTCACTAGCTTTTTGGACGCCATGGGCGACGTGGTGCCGGTTTAATTTTCGGAATTCAGCCGATTTTTCGGGCGGTGTTGAATGGTCGGCGGTTCCTGGCGCCAAGATCGCAGAGCGGCACCTCAAAAGCGCGCCTGCGCTCCCAACTTCACGAAATGAGGAATGTTCCTCAATCGCCTTGAATGATCTCAGCGAGGGCTCCTCGATCCTAACCTCATGTCAGTCGACGCACGCTGCGCCGTAGCGGCAGCGGATAATTCTACCGGCAGCAAAAATCCCGCCGCTGCGGTCGTGCGAAGTACGCTGACGATAAAATTCAGGACTTTTGCGTGTCAATTTTGGACCAAGGTCCGTCTTGTAGAATACTGTATTTGAACAAAGCTAGGTAAGCCGACTTTCGGATTCGGAAGTCCTGACGTTTTTCATCTGGAACCCATCCTGGCGGGAGGGCGACTCGAAGGAGGAATTATGAAAACGCGCACCTGTCTATTCGCGACTGTAGCCGCTCTTGCCCTTGTCGCGTCGCCGGTGCTCGCTGCTCCCGGCGGCAATGGCAATGGCAACGGCAATGGCGGCAGCAACGGCAACGGCGGAAACTCGGCCGGGGCCGGCTCGCAGGGACACGGAGCCGCCACTTCCGCCGCGGCCAAGGACAAGTCGACGACAGGAGTTGCTCATGCAATGGCGGTCGTTGCGACGACACCGGCCTCACCACGGGCTACGCTGGCCTTGCAGGCAGCGCTGGATAGGAAGGCCGCGAAAGACGCAGCAGACACTGCCGACGACACCTCCGACGAAACGGAATAGGGTTCGAAACAGACAACTTGTTGCGCTGAAAGCCGTGGTTCGCCGCGGCTTTTTCTTTTCCTCTCCTGGCGTTCGAACTCTCTAGGGCTTTTGATTTTAAGTCGGCAGGTGAACGGCACCTCCAGAAAAAAGCTGCTCCACAGCGGCACTGAAGCTACGCTGAGGCCAGTGCCGCCGCATCGGCGTCGGATTCGATTGCATGCGAGGAGATCCCATGACCGGCTTTGTCGACCGCGAGCGCGCAACTGACCTGATGCAGCGCGCCGGCATCGAGGCGCTGGTGCTTTGCGAGCCCGAGGCGTTCCAATATGCCACCGGCGCCTGGATCGGCCCGGCCGGCCTGTTCCGGCGGGCCGGCGCCGGTTTCGTCGTTATTCCCAAGCGAGGCGACCTGCCGATCGGCGTCGTGGTGGCGGATTTCCAGGCTGCCCAGCTCCGGGCGGCGATGGCCGGCGCCGTGGTGCGCACGCATCCGATCTGGATCGAATCGGCGTCGCTCGAGCCGGCGACGGCCGATCGGCCCGTGGCGCAGCGCATCGAGGCCGGCCTGGTTGGCCGCGAGCCCGGTTTTTCACGTCCGGCGACCTTCGAGCTTGCCCGCTCCGTCCGCGAGCTGAAAACGATCCTCGCAGAATTCGGGCTGGAGCGTGCGACGCTCGGCATCGAACTGGATTTTGTCTCGGCCAGCGATTTTGCCGCGATGCAGGCGATGTTGCCGGGCACTGCAC
This sequence comes from Mesorhizobium sp. M0751, assembly GCF_040320265.1. Taxonomy (NCBI): domain Bacteria; kingdom Pseudomonadati; phylum Pseudomonadota; class Alphaproteobacteria; order Hyphomicrobiales; family Phyllobacteriaceae; genus Mesorhizobium; species Mesorhizobium sp. M0751. The sequence continues at coordinate 20,784 of NZ_JAMYPH010000029.1, read as the reverse complement.
TGGTCAACTGCTCGCCGGTTCTCGACAGGCTGCGGGCAATCAAATCGCAGAGCGAAATCGACCTTCTGCAGCAGGGCATCGTCCTGTCGGAAGCCGGCCTATCGCGGCTGCAGCGCCATGCGGCGACCGGCATGCGTCAGTCTGAGCTGGTCGCGCTTTACCGGCAAGGCGTCGCCGATGCAGCCTCCGGGTCGTCGCAGCAAATCTCGACGGCGGAATACGTCACGCTGGGCGCTCGCCCAAAAAGCGCCGATGCGGTCGCCGCCGCAGGCGATCCGCTGAAGGCCGACATGGTCTGCAGCGTGAACGGCTATGCCTCGGACATGTCGCGGAATTTCACCTTCGGGCCACCGTCGCCCGAACAGGCCGAATTACATGCGATAGCCGAACGCGCCTTCGCCGACGGGCTTGCCGCGCTTATGCCCGGAAAGCCGCTCGCCGCCGTGCATCGCGCCGCCAGCGAAAGCCTGGCGCGCCAGGGCCTGCGTTCCTATCGCCGCGGCCATTTCGGCCACAGCGTCGGCCATTCCGTATTTTCGGAGCAATGGCCGTTCATCTCGGCCGACAGCGATGTCGTGATCGAAGCCGGCATGGTGCTGGCATTCGAGATCCCGCTCTACATCGACGGTCTCGCCAGCTTCAATCTCGAGGACCAGTTCCTGATCACCGCCAACGGGCCATCGCCGATGAACCGCTTGCCGAGGGGTTTAGGGACCATCGGCTGACCGTCACCTCACTCCCGGCACGCCCTTGCGGAAATCCGACGGCGACATGCCGGCAAGCTTGCGGAATGACTTGTTGAAGGCGCTGAGCGAACCGAAGCCCGATTCCATGGCGACGCGCAGCACATTGGCATCCTGATGCATCAGCAGCGCCTGCGCGTAGCTGAGGCGCAGCAGATTCACATATTCGTTGAGCGTCATGCCGGTCGATTTCTTGAAGATGCTCATGGCGTATTTGGGATGGATGTCGGCCGCCGCGGCAATGTCGACGCAATCGATCTCGTAGAGGAAATTCTCGGCGATGAAGTCGCACATGCGCCCGACATTGCGCAGCGATTGCTGATCGAACGGACTGCCTATCTCCTGTTCGACCGGGGTTTCGGGCACCAGCCGGTAAGGCTCGAACCGCACCCGCTCCAGCCGCAGCAAAAGCTCGTTGACGGCATGCTCGGCCTTGACCGGGTCGCCGGAGCGGGCATAGCGGTTCCAGCGCTCGAAATTGTGGTCGTCCGACCGGTCGGTGGCGTCGGTCACCAGCGTCGCGCCGGTCATCAGCCTGTTGCGGACGTCGGCGGGCAAATGCAGCCGGAAGAAATGCACCAGCGGCAGATGCGCGCCGGCGTAGATGGCATCGTCGGAGGCTTCGTCCATCTGGTGCGGCAGGCCGCCCCAGAACAGGCACATGTCGCCCGCAGAGAGCGAAAGCCCGTGCCCGTCCATGCGGTAATGCACGGCACCGCGCACGATGAAATTCACCTCGACCTGGGCGTGCCAATGCGGCTTGAGCATCACCAGGGGCTGGGTGTGGAACATCTGCAGCAGCAGCGGCAGGCCCTCCACGCTGCTGGCGCCGGGCTGGTAAAACGGCCTTTCCGGCATCTTACTTTCCGCTCATTTCTTATTCCCTTTGTCGCGGACAAGACGTCCCCGAGGCCTAGTCTAGCCACGCTCGCAAACAGAGAGCAACTGAAATGGGAGGATTTCAATGCGCATAAAATTGACCTGCGCCGCGCTCGCGCTTGCCTTGGGCTCCAGCCCGGCCTTTGCGCAGTCCGGTGAAATCACGATCTGGAGCTGGAATATCGCCGCTTCGTCGCTGAAGGCCACCATAGCGGGCTTCAACAAGCAGTATCCCGATATCAAGGTGACCGTCGAGGACCTCGGCAACCAGCCGACCTATGACAAGTCGATCGCCGGCTGCGCCGCCGGCGGCGAGGGGCTGCCGGACATCGTGACGATCGAGAACGGCGAAGCCGAAAACTACTGGAGCCAGTTCCCGGATTGCTTCGTCGACCTGCACACGCTCGGCTACACCGCGGAAGACCAGGCAAAATTCCCCGATTTCAAGCGCACCGAGCTCGAGGTTGACGACAAGGCCTATGCGATGCCCTGGGATTCCGGCCCGGTGGCGATGTTCTACCGCCGCGACTTCTACGAGAAGGCCGGCGTCGATCCGTCCTCGATCAAGACCTGGGACGATTTCATCGCCGCCGCCAAGAAGATCCAGGCCGCCAATCCCGGCGTGACCATGACCAACGCCGATTTCAACGGCGATTCCGAATTTTTCCGCATGATTTCCAACGAGCAGGGCTGCGCCTACTTCTCCGCCGACGGTCAATCGATCACCGTCAACCAGCCCAAATGCGTCGATGCCATGACCAAGATCAAGGAAATGAAGGACGCCGGCATCATTTCCTCTGCCGACTGGAGCACCAAGATCACCAACAACACCGCAGGCAAGGTCGCCACGCAGATGTATGGCGGCTGGTATGAAGGCACCGTGCGCACCGAATCGCCCGATGGGGCAGGCAAATGGGGCGTCTATTTGATGCCGAGCCTGACCGCCGACGGTCCGCGCGCCGCCAATCTCGGCGGCTCCTCGCTCGCCATCACCTCGGTGTCGAAGAACAAGGAAGCCGCCTACGCCTATCTGAAATACACGCTTGCGACGAATGAAGGCCAGATCACCATGCTGAAAGGCTTCGGCCTGGTGCCGTCGCTGATCTCGGCCCTCAACGACCCCTATGTCTCCGAAGGCCTGCCCTATTGGGGCGGCCAGGCCGTGTGGAAGGACATCCTCGGCACCTTGCCCAAGGTCGTCCCCAGCCGCGGAACGCCGTTCCAGAGCGACGCCGAGATCATCATCCGCGCGGTGCAGACCAAATATCTGGCCGGCGGCTATCCCGACGCCAAGGCAGCGCTCGATGATGCGGCAAGCCAGATCGCCGCGGCGACCGGCCTGCCGGTCAAGTCGTGATCTAGACGAGACGGCTCCGGTGCGCGGCTCCCCTTCTCCCCTTGTGGGAGAAGGTGTCGCCGAAGGCGACGGATGAGGGGTGCTCCAGCTTGGCGCCGGCGGCACTCCGGCCATCACCCCTCAACCGTCTCGGCGCTACGCGCTGATCCACCTTCTCCCACAAGGGGAGAAGGCAAGAGACTTGAAAAGCAGAAAGGAGGAAAACGATGCGCTACCAGAACGCCACGGCGTATCGCTTTCTCGCGCCCTATCTGCTGATCTTTTCGATCTTCTGGCTGTGGCCGATCATCGATTCCTTCCTGATCTCGTTCCAGGCAACGCGCACCGTGCCGTGGCGTTTCGCCCCGACCTTCAACTGGGGCCGGCTGATCGGCGATCCGGCCTTCTTCAATGCCTTGAAGAACACACTGCTGATCCTTGTCATCCAGGTGCCGGTGATGATTTCGCTGGCGATTGTGATGGCGGTGCTTTTGAATTCGCCGCTGCTCAAGGCGCGTGGCCTTTTCCGCTTTGCCTTCTTCGCGCCGGTCGTGGTCGGCGAAGTCGCCTATTCGGCGGTTTTCCGGCTGATGTTCAATCTCGACTACGGCATCATCAACAAGCTGTTGAACAGCATCGGCCTGCCCAGTGTCGACTGGTTTACCAACGTCACCCCGGCGATGGCGGTGATCATGATGGCGGTGACGTGGCGCTGGGCCGGCTACAACGCCATCATCCTGCTCGCCGGCCTGCAGTCGATTCCCGAGGATGTTTACGAGGCGGCGACCCTGGACCGGGTCAGCAAGGTCAAACAGTTCTTCTACATCACGCTGCCGCTACTCAAGCCGATCATCGTGTTCTGCGCCGTGCTGTCGATCATCGGCACCATGCAGCTGTTCACCGAGCCCTTCCTGATCACCGAGCGCGGCGGGCCGGGCGGCGGCACCGAAACGCTCGGGCTGCTGCTTTACCGCCAAGGCTTCCGGTCGCTCAATTTCGGCTACGCTTCGGCCATCGCCTACACCATGGCCGGGCTGGCGATCGCCATTTCGCTGGTGCAGATATGGCTGACGAGGGAACCGAAATGACCTCGCGCTCCCGAATCGGCCATTCACGGGTCAGCCGTTCCCAGGCCAGATTGGGCCGCAGCATCGCGCTGCATCTGTTCCTGACGCCGCTGGCGCTGGTCTGGCTGTTTCCGCTGTGGATGATGGTGGTCTTTTCCACGATGCCCGACAACGGCATCTTCAGCCCCGACATCGAGCTTTTGCCGCACGGCAATTTCCTCGACAATGTCGGCAATCTGCAGCGCGGCACCAATTTCATCGGCGCCATCGGCATCTCCGTCTCGGTGGCGGTAACCTATACCTTCCTGTCGGTGATGCTGACCTCGATGGCCGGTTGGGCGCTGGCGCGTTACAACTTCTTCGGCAAAGGCATGGTCGTCGCCATCATCTTCGGCACCATCACGCTGCCCTATGCGGTCGTGCTGATCCCGCAATTCATCATGGTGGCGCGGGACTTCAAGCTCGCCAACACCTGGGTGGCGCTGATCGTGCCGCCGCTGTTCAACTCGCTGGGCGTGCTGTTCATGCGGCAGAGTTTTTCGATGATGCCGCACGAGCTGTTCGACGCCGCCAAGGTCGAGGGCGTCAAGGAATGGCGGATATTCCTGTTCGTCGCACTGCCTCTGGCGCGGCCGATGCTGGCGGCGCTCGCCATCATCCTGTTCCTTGCCTCCTGGAACAATTATCTCTGGCCGCTGCTGATCAATTCCAAGCCGGGCGCAATGACGGCGCCGGTGGCGCTCGGCACGCTGATCGGTCTCACCAAGGTGTCCTGGGGCGGCATCATGGCGGGCGCGGTGATGCTGACGGCGCCAATGCTCGTCGTGTTCGTACTTCTGCAGCGCCATTTCGTCGCCGGCATCGCCGCCGGCGCCATCAAGTAAGGATCAGCATGGCGGCAGTCACACTCAAAAACGTCATCAAGCGCTTCGGCGTCTTCGAGATCGTCCACGGCGCCAATATCGATATCGATGACGGGGAATTCGTCGTCTTCGTCGGCCCTTCCGGCTGCGGCAAGTCCACGCTGCTCCGGATGATCGCCGGGCTCGAGGACATCAGCGACGGCGAGATCGCCATTGGCGGCAAAGTGGTGAACGACGTCGAGGCGGCCGATCGCGGCATCGCCATGGTGTTCCAGTCCTACGCGCTCTATCCGCACATGACGGTCGAGCAAAATCTGAGCTTCGGCCTGAGAATGACCGGCAACCCCAAGGCAGATACCGAGCGGCGGGTGAAGCGGGCCTCCGAAATCCTGCGCATCGCCGAGCTGATGAAGCGGCGGCCGCGGCAATTGTCGGGCGGCCAGCGCCAGCGCGTCGCCATCGGCCGTGCCATCGTGCGCGAACCGCAGGTGTTCCTGTTCGACGAACCGCTCAGCAATCTCGACGCCGAGCTCAGGGTGCAGATGCGCGTCGAGATATCGCGCCTTCACAAGGAGCTTGGCGTTACCATGGTCTATGTGACGCACGACCAGACCGAGGCGATGACGCTGGCCGACAGGATCGTCGTGCTCAACGCCGGCAATATCGAACAGATCGGCGCGCCGCTCGATCTCTACGACGACCCGGCCAACCGCTTCGTTGCCGGCTTCGTCGGTTCGCCGAAGATGAATTTCCTGGCGGCGAAAATGGTCGGCGCCGACAACGGCGCTGCGGTCGTCGAACTCGTCAATCATCGCGGCGCGCGACTTCGGAAGTCGCTTTCGGATGCCCCGCCTACGATAGGCGGTGATGTCGTGCTTGGCGTGCGGCCGGAGCATTTCTTCGACGCCGGCCAGGGCGATTGCGACCTTACCCTCAAGGCCGACGTCGCCGAGCACTTGGGGTCGGTGAGCTATGTCTATGCCAATTCCGGGACCGGGGGCGGACGCGAGGAACTCATCATCGAGCGCGAGGCATCGCGGCATCGCGCGAACGGCGACGACCTTGTCGTGTCGATCAAGGCCGACCGCTCGCTTCTCTTCGACGCCACCGGCGCACGCATTCGCTAACCCATCTTTCTTTTGTCCGATCGCGATTGCTCGCGGCCACCCCACGGAGATTTGACATGTCGTCCAAACCAGAAAAAGTTCGCTGGGGCATTCTCGGGCCCGGCAACATCGCCAAGGCCTTTGCCGGCGGCGTCGCCCATTCGCGCACCGGCACATTGGTCGCCCTAGGGGCGCGCAATCCCGGCAAGGCCGGACTTACCGAGGCTTTCCCCGGCGCCCGCATCCTCGACGGCTACGAGGCTTTGCTTGGCGAGCCGGACGTCGATGCGATCTATATTTCGACGCCGCATCCGAGCCATGCCGAATGGGCGATCAAGGCGGCCGAGGCCGGAAAGCATGTGCTTTGCGAAAAGCCGCTTGGCCTGACCGCCTTCGAGGCCGACGCCATGATCCATGCCGCGCGCAAGGCTGGCACCTTTCTCGGCGAAGCCTTCATGTACCGGCTGCATCCGCAGACGGCCAGGCTGGTCGAGCTGGTCAGGTCCGGCGCGATCGGCGACATCAAGATGATCAAATCCAGCTTCGGCTTCGCCATGCCGGGCTTCATGCCGGAGCACCGTCTCTACGCCAAGGATCTCGCCGGCGGCGGCATTCTCGATGTCGGCGGCTATCCCGTCTCGATGGCGCGGCTGATTGCCGGCGCCGCGGCGGGAAAGCCCATCGCCGAGCCGGACAAAGTGGTCGGCGCTGCGCATCTCGGCCAATCCGGCGTCGACGAATGGGCGTCGGCGCTGTTGCATTTTCCGGGCGGCATCGTCGCGGAAGTCTCCTGCAGCATCTCGCTCGCGCAGGACAATGTCTTGCGCGTTCTCGGCAGCAAGGGCCGCATCGAGGTGGCGGATTTCTGGTTTGCCGGCGGCAAGCAAGGCGGTACCGGCGAAATCCGCATCATCCGTCCGGGTGACACCGAGGTAGTCGAGGTCAAGGAGGACGGCTGGCTTTACGCATTCGAGGTCGACGCCGCCGGCGAGGCCATTCTCGGCGGGAAGCAGGAGTTCGCCTGGCCCGGCATGGGCTGGGCCGACAGTCTCGGCAATCTGCGCGTGCTCGATAAATGGCGAGCCGCAATCGGGCTCGAATATGACATCGAGAAACCGGCAAGGCGCGTCAACACGATCTCCGGGCGGAAGCTGCGCTCCGGCGGTACAGCCATCCCCAAGCGCAGCATTCCGGGCCTGCCGCGGCCGGCCTCGTGCCTGGCGCTCGGCTTCGAGGATTTCCGCACCTTTTCGTCCGGCGCCATCCTGCTCGATGCTTATTTCGAGGCCGGCGGCAATCTGTTCGACACCGCCTTCGTCTACGGTTCCGGCTATACCGAGACGCTGCTCGGCCAATGGCTGAAAAACCGCGGCGTGCGCGAGCAGTCGGTGGTCATCGGCAAGGGCGCGCACTCGCCGCTCTGCTATCCCGACGTCATCGGCAAGCAGCTCACCCAGTCGCTCGAACGGCTGCAGACCGACCATATCGACGTCTATTTCATGCATCGCGACAATCCGGATGTGCCGGTCGACGAATTCGTCGACGCGATGGACCGTGAGGTCAAGGCCGGCCGCATTCGCGGTCCGTTCGGCGGCTCGAACTGGACGATGGAACGCATGGACGAGGCGATCGCCTACGCCGAGCGCACCGGCAAGCAGAAGCCCGGCGCGCTTTCCAACAATTTCTCATTGGCCGAGATGCTGGAGCCGATCTGGGCAGGCTGCGTCACTTCCTCCAGCGACGCGTGGAAGGCCTGGCTGACCGCCCGGCAGATGCCGAACTTCGCCTGGTCGAGCCAGGGTCGCGGCTTCTTCACCGATCGCGCCGGCCGCGACCGGCGCGACAATGAGGAGTTGGTCCGGGTCTGGTATTCGGAGAGGAATTTCGGCCGTCGCGACCGTGCTATCGAGCTCGCCAAGCGGCTGGGCAAAAGCCCGATCCACGTCGCGCTCGCCTATGTCCTGGCGCAGCCCTTCCCGTCCGTCCCGCTGATCGGGCCGCGCTCGCTCGACGAATTGGAAGACAGCCTCCAGGCACTCGACATCTCGCTTTCGCCGGACGATCTTGCATGGCTGGATAGCGGTTCGGATCAGGCCCGCGCGCGGGCCTGATCGCAGCGGCAGTCGCTTCAGCCTTACGCTGCGCCCCTAGGCTTGCGGACTGTTTGCGCTGCCCTCGCCCTCTCCCGCAAAGAACCGGGAAAGGGTAAGAATGAGGGCAGCGCAAACGTCACTGGAAGTTAGGGAAGACAGATGCTCGACATCGCACCATCGAAACAGGCTGCCACCTGGCTCGGTTTCTTTGCGCGGGCGCTCGAAGCGGGCGACGTCGACACCGCAACCAGCCTGTTCGTCGAGGACTGCTACTGGCGCGATCTTTTGACGTTCACCTGGAACATCAAGACGATGGAGGGGGCGGCCGCGATCCGCGACATGCTGACGGCGACGCTGGCCACGACAAGGCCTGCTCAGTGGCAGCTCAGCGGCGAAGCGACTGCGGACGAAGGCACCATCGAAGCCTGGTTTTCTTTCGAGACGTCATCGGCGTGGGGCCAAGGCGTCATGCGCCTCAGGGATGGCAGGTGCCGGACGCTGTTCACGGCGATGAGCGATCTCAAGGGGTTTGAGGAGCGCAAGGGGCCGGCGCGGCCTCTTGGCGTCCGCCACAAGGCCGATCCGGACCGCGAGACTTGGGCAGAGGCGAGGGCGCGCGAGGCGCGTGAACTCGGCGTCGGCCAGCAGCCTTACTGCCTGGTCATCGGCGGCGGCCAGGGCGGCATCATGCTGGGGGCACGGCTCAGGCAATTGGGCGTGCCGGCCATCGTCATCGAGAAGAACGCCCAGGCCGGCGATTCCTGGCGCAATCGCTATCGCTCGCTCGTGCTGCACGACCCGGTCTGGTACGATCACCTGCCCTACATCCCGTTTCCCGAGAACTGGCCGGTGTTCACGCCCAAGGACAAGATGGGCGACTGGCTGGAAATGTATACGCGCGTCATGGAGCTGAATTACTGGAGCTCCACGAGATGCGTCAGCGCCAGCTATGACGAGGCCGAAAAAATCTGGACGGTCGAGGTCGATCGCGCCGGCGAGCGCATCACGCTGAAGCCGAGGCACATCGTCTTTGCGACCGGCGCCTATGGCCCGCCGAGGCAAATCAACCTGCCGGGCGCCGAGGCGTTCCAGGGCGAGATCCTGCATTCCAGCCAGTATTCCAGCGGCGAGAAATTCCGTGGCAGACGCGTCGCCGTCATCGGAGCGGCAAGTTCGGGGCACGATGTCAGCGTCGATCTCTGGGAGAGCGGCGCCGAGGTGACGATGGTCCAGCGCTCGCCGACGACGGTGGTCAAGTCGGACACGCTGATGGAGATCGGTTTCGAGATCTTTTCGGAAAAGGCGCTGGCCCGCGGCATTACCACGGAGAAGGCCGACATGATCGTCGCCTCGACGCCGTTCGCGCTGCTGCCACAGGGCCAGCGGGCGCTTTACGACATCATCAAGGCGCGCGACGCGGCTTTCTACGACCGCTTGCGCAGCGCCGGCTTCGCCATCGATTTCGGCGACGACGAGACCGGGCTCCTGATGAAGGCCTACCGCACCGGCTCGGGCTTCTACATCGACGTCGGCGCCTGCGACCTGATCATCGACGGCGAGATCGGCATCCGCAGCGGCGTCGGGATCAAGTCGCTGACGCCGACAGGCATCCTCTTCGACGACGGCACCGAACTGGCGGCCGACGCAATCATCGCCTGCACCGGCTATCTCTCGATGAACGAAACCGTGGCGGCGATCGTCTCGCGCGAAGTCGCCGACAAGGTCGGGCCGTGCTGGGGGATTGGCTCGGGCGTGAAAGGCGACCCGGGTCCGTGGCAAGGCGAATTGCGCAACATGTGGAAGCCGACGGCGCAGCAGGCGTTGTGGTTCCACGGCGGCAATCTGGCCCTGTCGCGCTTCTATTCGAAGTACGTCGCGCTGCAGATCAAGGCGAGGATGGAAGGCATTCCGACGCCGGTCTATGGAGCGCCGGTGCGGTAGCGGCGCCTTCTTCCCTTCTCCCCTTGTGGGAGAAGGTGGATTGGCGCGCAGCGCCAAGACGGATGAGGGGTGCTGGCCGGAGTGCCGTCGGTGCCAAGCTGGAACACCCCTCATCCGTCGCCTTCGGCGACACCTTCTCCCACAAGGGGAGAAGGGGGAGCCACATTGACCTCAATCGTGCCCACGTCCGAAATGCCGGCTCGCCACCTCGACATGCGTGTCGTGCGCATGCGCTTCGAAGCGCTCGGTTTCGCCAAGATCGTCCACCGCCTCGTTCGGCCACCAACTGCCGCCGACCACGATGCCGTCCGAGACCAGCCTTTGCTCGGCGACCAGCGAGGCGCCGACCGAATCGACAAAGGTGAAGCGTCCCGGACGCAGCCGCAGCACCGCGATGTCGCCGACCGCACCAACTGCAAGCCTGCCCAAATCGGGCCTGGCGATCGCTTCGGCCGGCCGCTGTGTCGCGGCGCGCAGCACCTCGACCAGCGGCATGCCGAGCGCCAGCAGCTTCGACATGCAGACCAGGATGTCGAAGGCCGGCCCGTCGACGCAGTAGAGATGCACGTCGCTGCTGATCACGTCCGGCGCCAGCCCTTCGCTCAGCATCGCCTTGGCCACTTCGAAATCGAACGAGCCCATGCCGTGGCCGATATCGAAGATGACGCCGCGCTCGCGCGCCAGCCGCATATCCGGCCGCACCGCCCCCGAGGCGAAGACCGGCGCGTTGGGAAACGGCCGGAAGCAGTGGGTGAGGATGTCGCCCTTGCGTAGCCGCGGCAGCACTTCCGAGCGGCCGGGCGGCGGCTCGTCTATATGCGCCATCAGCGGCAGGCCGGCCTTGTCGGCGGCTTCGAGCGCGAGATCGACCGGCGCGATGCCGCTGCTGCCGCCGGCGTGACGACCGGAGCGGACCTTGACGCCGACAACCACGTCCGCGTGCTCGCGCGCCGCCGCCATCGTTTCGCGCGGTTCGCAGAGCCTCAGGTCGCTGCACTCGCCAACCGCCACGGTCTGCGAGAAGCCGAAAATGCCGGCAAAGGAAATGTTCACATAGGCCAGGATGCGGACCTTCGAGCGCTCGATGACGTGGCGGCGAAAGCCGAGGAAATTGCCGGCGCCGGCACTTCCGGCATCGATGAAGGTGGTGGTGCCACTCTTTGCGGCGAGCCGGTCGGCATCGACGCCGAGCGAGGTGCCGCCCCAATAGACATGGCTGTGCAGGTCGATCAGGCCCGGCGCGACGATGGAGCCCGTGGCGTCGATGACGCGGGCGGCACGTTCGAAGGGGATTTCGGCGTCGATCGCGGCGATACGACTGTCGGCAATCGCCAGATCGCGTTGTGCGTCGAGGCCGGACGCCGGATCGATGAGGCGGCCGCCTTTTATCAGCAGATCGAATTGCATCGCGCCTGTCTCCGCTTGCCCGTCAGGCCGGCCTGTAGGCAACTGCCTCGACCTCGATCTTGATGTCGATCATCAGCCGCGACTCCACTGTCGTGCGCGCCGGCGGGTCTTTCGGGAAATGCCGGGCATAGACGGTGTTGAAAATGCCGAAATCGCGCGCGTCCTCCAGCCAGACCGTCGTCTTGACCACGTCGTCGAGCGTACAGCCGGCCAGCGCCAGTGCCCCCTTGACGTTCGACAGCACCTGCTCGGTCTGTTCGGCGATGCCGCCCTTGACCACCAGCCCGTCGCTGCCGACCGGCACCTGGCCTGAGACATAGACGAAATCGCCGGCTCTGACCGCCGGAGACAACGGTACATGGGATTTTCCAAAACACTGCTTTGGCAAGAAGGCCTCCTGTCTAGGTTCTTTGGGTGAACGCGCGATGCTGCGAGAGATAGGGGGCGGCTGCACGCCATCGATCCACGTTTTGAAAGCCTATATCGCTTTGCTGCGGTAACGCCAGAACGATCACCGCCCTTGGTGATCCTTCGCGCCCCCTTCTGCCCTGCCAGCGTCCGGACCCGCGACACCAGCCGGCTCAGCGGTCGATCCGCGTCGACAGGATGATCGACGACGACGTGCGCTCGACCCCGTCCATGGCGCCGATCTGGTCGAGAAGCGTGTCGAGATCCCTTATCGACGGCGCCTCGACGATGACGATCATGTCGAAATTGCCGCTGACCGAGTGCAGCGTGCGAACCGGTGCCAGCGCCTGCAGGCTGCGCACCACCTTGTCGGCAAGCTTGGGGGTGACGGTGAGCAAGACATGCGCCCTGACCAGCCCCTGTTCGTAATCCGGCGACAGCCTGACGCCGTAGCCGGTGATGATGCCGCGCTGTTCCAGCCGCTCGATCCGGCTCTGCACCGTCGTTCGCGAGACGCCGAGCCGCCGCGCCAGTTCGGCCGTCGAGGCGCGCGCATTGGTGCGCAGCAGGGAAAGCAGAGCCTGGTCGGCATCGCTGAGCATTTCGACGAACCTTAGCGGCACATTGCGCAAAGAGACGCTGCGTTTCGTACAATCTCACGCTTCTTTTCGACAGGCAAGCTGCGATTCTAGCCGTCCATTTAACATTGGCGCGAGGGACCGGTCATGAAGGAAATCATTGTCGTCGGCGCCGGCAAGATCGGCTCGACCATTGCCGAGATGCTGGCTTTCACGGGCGACTACCGTGTCACGCTCGTCGACCGCTCGGCGGCGCAGCTCGGCGCGGCCGAACTGCCTGAAACGGTCCAGACGCTGGAACTCGACATCGAAGCCGCCGGCACCCTCGAAGCGGCCTTGGCCGGCAAGTTCGCGGTGCTCAGCGCCGCGCCCTTCCATCTGACGACGCGCATCGCCGAGGCGGCGGCCAGCGCCGGCGTCCACTATCTCGACCTGACCGAGGACGTCGTCAGCACCAGGCGGGTCAAGGAACTGGCGCGCTCCGGCAGCAGCGCCTTCATCCCGCAATGCGGCCTGGCGCCGGGTTTCATCTCGATCGTCGCCAACGATCTCGCCAGCCGCTTCGACACGCTGGAAAGCGTGCGCATGCGGGTCGGCGCGCTGCCGCAATACCCGTCGAACGCGCTGAACTACAATCTGACCTGGAGCACCGACGGCGTCATCAACGAATATTGCGAGCCTTGCGAGGCGATCGTCGAAGGCGAGCTGGTCGAGGTGCCGCCGCTCGAGGAGCGCGAGGAGTTCTCGCTCGACGGCGTCACCTACGAGGCGTTCAACACCTCGGGCGGGCTGGGCACGCTGGCCGAAACGCTGAAAGGCAAGGTGCGCACGCTGAACTACCGCACCATCCGCTATCCCGGCCATGCCGCGATCATGAAGGCGCTGCTCAACGATCTTGGCCTGCGCCACCGCCGCGACGTGCTGAAGGACATTTTCGAAAGCGCCCTGCCGGCGACGCTGCAGGACGTGGTTATCGTCTTCGTCACCGTCAGCGGCCGCAAGAACGGCCGCCTGCTGCAGGAGACCTACGCCAACAAGATCTACGCCAGGCGCGACGGCGAAACGGTGCGCAGCGCCATCCAGGTCACCACAGCGTCCGCCATCTGCGCCGTGCTCGACATGCTCGCCGACGGCACCTTGCCGGCAAGAGGTTTCATCAAGCAGGAGGACATCGCGCTCGACGTGTTTCTGGCCAACCGCTTCGGCCGCGCCTATGCGCAGCACGAGATGGTTAGCCGGCTTGCGGGGTGAGTACCTCTTCCCTTCTCCCCTTGTGGGAGAAGGTGGATCGGCGCGCAGCGCCGAGACGGTTGAGGGGTGTTGGACGGAGTGTTGTCGGCGTCAAGCTGGAGCACCCCTCATCCGACCGAGCTTCGCTCGGCCACCTTCTCCCACAAGGGGAGAAGGGAGAGCGCGAGGCCTGCCTGCCCTCAGACATGCAGCGCATGCCCCAGCGCCTTCAGCGCCGCTTCCTGAAAACCCTCGCCCTGTGTCGGATGGGCATGGATCGTTCCCGCGATATCCTCCAGCGTCGTGCCCATCTCCAGCGCCAGCCCAAAGGCCGTCGACAGTTCCGACACGCCCTGGCCGACGGCCTGGATGCCGAGCACAAGATGGTTGTCGGCGCGGGCAACGACCCGGACGAATCCGTCCTCGCCCAACTTCGTCATCGCCCGGCCATTGGCGGTGAAGGGAAACAGTCCGACCTTGATTTCGCCACGGGCCTTGGCCTCCTCCGGCGACAGGCCCGCGGTGACCAGCTCCGGATCGGTGAAACAGACAGCCGGGATCGCTCGTCTGTCCCAGCTGCGCTTGTGGCCGGCGACGATCTCGGCGACCATTTCACCCTGCGCCATCGCCCGGTGCGCCAGCATCGGCTCGCCGGTGACGTCGCCAATGGCGAAGATACCGCGCATCGAGCTGCGGCACTGGTCGTCGATGCGGATGAAGGGTCCGGCCATGTCGAGGTCGATCTGCTCCAACCCCCAGCCTTCGGTCACCGGCTTGCGACCGACCGTGACCAGGACCTTGTCGGCAGCGATCTTGCCGTTCTTGCCGCCATTCGTCTCGACCAGCAGCGCGTCGCGCTTGGTGGACAGCCCCTTGGCCTTGGCGTTCACGAGCACCTCGATGCCGAGTTCGGCCAGCCGCTTCACCACCGGCCGGGTCAGTTCCGCATCATATTGCGCCAGCACGCGCGGCAACGCCTCGACCACGGTCACCTTGGCGCCCAGCTTGGCAAAGGCGATGCCGAGTTCCAGCCCGATATAGCCGCCGCCGACCACCGCCAGCCTTTTCGGCACTTCGCTCAGTGCCAATGCTTCTGTCGAAGAGATCACCGGCCCGCCGAACGGCAGCGATGGCAGCTCGACCGGCGCCGAGCCGGTTGCGATCACCACTGTTTCGGCGCGGATCACCTGCATGCCGATCTCGGTCTCGACGGCAACGGTCTTGCCGTCGCGAAATGTCGCCCAGCCATGCACTGTCTTCACGCCCGCCTTCTTCAGCAGGCCGGCAACACCGTTGTTCAGCCGGCTAACGATGCCGTCCTTCCAGGCAATGGTCGCTGCGAGATCAAGCGATGGTGCGGCGATCGCAATGCCGAGCGCGCTTTTGCCGCCGGCCATGTGCGAGAGCTTCTCGAACTCTTCGGCCGCATGGATCAGCGCCTTGGACGGGATGCAGCCGACATTGAGGCACGTGCCGCCGGGCTTGCCGGCCTCGACGATCACCGTGTCGATGCCAAGCTGCCCGGCGCGGATGGCGCAGACATAGCCGCCCGGACCGGCACCGATGACCAGCAGCTTGCAGGAGATTTCCTTCATGTCAGCTGCATCCTTTGGGCGATGGCCGCAGCGCGGCTCCCCCTTCTCCCCTTGTGGGAGAAGGTGTCGCCGAAGGCGACGGATGAGGGGTGTTCCAGCGGAGTGAGACGTTGGCGTTCCCTGGAACACCCCTCATCCGTCTCGGCGCTATCGCGCCGATCCACCTTCTCCCACAAGGGGAGAAGGGGAAGGCCGCATCCCAACGCCGGCATCTTCCGACGACTCTCCTCGTGCTTCGCGATCAACCGCATCTCCTCAATCCACAAAAATCAGCGCCGGCGTCTCCAGCAGCGCCTTGATCCGCTGGATGAACACCGCCGCGTCCCAGCCGTCAACGACGCGGTGGTCGAAGCTGGAGGACAGGTTCATCATCTTGCGCGGGATGAACTGGTTGCCGTCCCATACCGGCCGCACCATCATCTTGTTGACGCCGACGATCGCCACTTCCGGATGATTGATCACCGGCGTCGTCGCCACGCCGCCCATGGCGCCGAGCGAGGTGATGGTGATGGTCGATCCCGAGAGCTCGTCGCGCGTCGCCGTGCCGGATTTTGCCGCCTCGGCCAGCCTGACAACCTCGGCGGCGCAGTCCCAGATATCGCGCGCCTCGGCGTGTCTTACCACCGGCACCATCAGCCCCGAAGGCGTCTGCGCGGCGATGCCGATATGGATGCCGCCATGCTGGTGGACGATGCCGGCTTCGTCGTCGAACAGCGCGTTGACATTGGGCTGGTCGGCAATTGCCTTGACCATCGCCCGCATCAGGAACGGCAGCAGCGTCAGCTTCGGCCGGTCCGCGCCCGGCCGCTTCTCCTTGTTGAGCGCGGCGCGTAGATCCTCGAGCGCGGTGACGTCGATCTCCTCGACATAAGTGATATGCGGGATGCGCGACTTGGCCAGCGTCATCTTCTCGGCGATCTTTCGCCTGAGCCCGACTATCTTGATGTCCTCGACCGCCTCGTTGCGGGCGAGGCCAGGGGCCTTCGCGAGCTGCGGTCCGCGTGCCAGGAAGGCGTCGATGTCCTCGTGCCGGATGCGGCCGGCCGGGCCGGTTCCCGGAACCTGCCGAACGTCGATGCCGGCCTCTTTCGCCCTGAGGCGGACGGCCGGCGAGGCCAGCGGCTTTTCGCCCTCGGGGCGCGGCGCGCCGGAGGTCCGCGCAGCACCCCCAACGGCGGCAGTACCCCCACCCCTAACCCCTCCCCACAAGGGGGAGGGGGATTCCGACGCCGTGCTTCCACCCTCATGCGTTGAAACTTTTTTGGATGATGGCGCGGTGGGCTTGGCTTCGACCTTGGGAGCCGAGGCACGTCCCCCTCCCCCTTGTGGGGAGGGGTTAGGGGTGGGGGTACTCTTGGCGCCGGCCTCAACGGCCTGCGCCGCCGCATCCTTCACGTTACCCTCGCCCGCCACCTTCAGCCTGACAATCGGCGAACCGATCGCCACGGTGTCGCCGATCTCGGCACCCAGCCAAAGGATCTCGCCATCGACGGGCGAAGGAATTTCGACCGTCGCCTTGTCGGTCATGACAGCGGCAAGCACGGCATCCTCGCGCACGAGATCGCCGACCTTGACCTGCCATTCGACGAGCTCGGCCTCGGCGACGCCTTCGCCGACATCGGGCAGCTTGATGACATATTCGCCCATCGTTCCCCCTTCAGGCTTCCATCGTTTCGACGAGCGCGCGGCCTAGCCGGGCGGGACCGGGAAAATAGTCCCACTCCTGCGCATGCGGATAGGGCGTGTCCCAGCCGGTGACCCGCGCCACCGGCGCTTCCAGATGGTAGAAGCAGTTCTCCTGAACCAGCGCTGAAAGTTCGGCGCCGAAGCCGGATGTCAGCGTCGCCTCATGCACGACCACGCAGCGCCCGGTCTTGTTGACCGAGGCGACGATCGTCTCGAGATCCAGCGGCAGCAGCGTCCTCAGATCGATAATCTCGGCATCGATGCCGGTCTCCTCGGCTGCCGCCTGGGCGACATAGACCATCGTGCCGTAGGCAAGCACGGTGACTGCCGCACCAGGCCGCCGGATCACCGCCTTGCCGAGCGGCACCGTGTAATGGCCATCGGCGACTTCGCCGAGCTCATGTTTCGACCATGGCGTTACCGGCCGCTCGTGATGACCGTCGAAGGGGCCATTGTAGAGCCGCTTCGGCTCCAGGAAGATCACCGGGTCGGGATCCTCGATCGCCGCGATCAGCAGGCCCTTGGCGTCGTGCGGATTGGACGGAACCACAACCTTCAGGCCGGAGACGTGGGTGAACAGCGCCTCCGGGCTCTGGCTGTGGGTCTGGCCGCCGAAGATACCGCCGCCGGTCGGCATTCTCACGACGATCGGGCAGGTGAAATCACCGTTCGACCGGTAGCGCAGCCGCGCCGCTTCCGAGACGATCTGGTCATAGGCCGGATAAACATAGTCGGCAAACTGCACCTCGACGCAAGGCTTCAGCCCGTAGGCGGCCATGCCGATGGCCGCGCCGACAATGCCGGATTCGCTGATCGGCGCATCGAAGCAGCGGCTCTTGCCGTATTTCGCCTGCAGGCCCTGGGTGCAGCGGAAGACGCCGCCGAAGAAGCCGACATCCTCGCCAAATACGATGACGCGCTCGTCGCGCGCCATCGACACGTCCATAGCGTCGCGGATCGCCTCGATCATGGTCCGCCGCGGCATGGTCAGACCCCTGCCTGTTGGCGCTGGCGCCTGAGATGCGGCGGCATCTCGGCATAGACGCCCTCGAACATGTCGCGCGCCGAGGGCTTGCCGCCGGCATGCAGCGTGCCGTGACGCTCGGCCTCCCGCTGCGCCGAAATCACCGTGTCGAGGATTTCCGCCTCGGCCTGGGCGTGGCGTTCGTCCGACCAGACGCCGCGCTGGATGAGATGGTTCTTCAGCCTGACGATCGGGTCGCCGAGCGGCCAGGCATCGGACTCGGCCTTCGGCCGGTAAGCCGACGGATCGTCGGAGCTCGAATGGGCGCCGACGCGGTAGGTGACGTATTCGACCAGCGTCGGCCCGAGATTGCTGCGCGCCCGTTCCGCCGCCCATTTGGCCACCGCATGGACGGCGAGATAGTCGTTGCCGTCGACGCGCAGCGACGGGATGCCGAAACCGAGGCCGCGGGCGGCAAAAGTGCCGGAGCCGCCGCGGGCGATGCCCTGGAAGGTCGAAATCGCCCACTGGTTGTTGACGACGTTGAGCACGACCGGCGCCTTGTAGGTCGAGGCGAAGACCAGCGCCGAATGGAAATCGGATTCGGCGGTCGAGCCGTCGCCGATCCAGGCGGCGGCGATCTTTGAATCGTTGCTTATCGCCGAGGCCATCGCCCAGCCGACCGCCTGGATGTACTGTGTCGCCAGATTGCCGGAGATCGAGAAGAAGCCGTGCTCCTTCGACGAATACATGATCGGCAATTGCCGCCCTTTCAGCGGATCCGCCTCGTTCGAATAGATCTGGTTCATCATCGTGACCATCGGGTAGCCGTCGGCGATGAGCAGGCCAGCTTGCCGATAAGTCGGAAAGTTCATGTCGCCCCGCGACAGCGCCTTGCGGAAGGCGCAGCTCACCGCCTCTTCGCCGAGATGCTGCATGTAGAAAGAGGTCTTGCCCTGGCGCTGCGCCATCTGCATGCGTGCATCGAAGCTGCGCAGCGTCATCATATGACGCAGCCCCTCCAGCAGCTCCTCGTCCGAAAGCAGCCCTGCCCACGGCCCGACCGCCTCGCCGGCGCGGTTGAGCACGCGGATGATCGAGAAGGCCAGATCGCGGATGTCGCGCGGGTCGACGTCGATCTTCGGGCGCGGCACCGAGCCAGCTTTTGGAATGCTCACATTGGAGAAATCCGGCGTCCCGCCCGGCCGCACTTCCGGTTCCGGAACATGGAAGCGCAGCATTCCGGCATCGGCCATGATCTCGGTCCTCCACTGTTGCCCGGCCAAGATATTTGCACACCGCCAGACCAGTGCCAATTCGTCGGGCGAGGCTTGTCTGCCGCTGGCTACTGCCCGCGGCAGACAAGATGGAGATATGTCGGCGAAATTTCTTGTCGATCTTCCGCGCCGGCGCGCAATTTGGGGAAAGGTCGGGGCTGATCTGGCGCAAGAGCGAAGAATTCCTGTTGGAAAAGATCGCTCGGTCGAGTTCCTTCACGCCCCCCTCTGTCCTGCCGGACATCTCCCCCTCGAGGGGGGAGATTGCGCTCTCATCTCGGCTTTCGCAAATCGCCAATGCAGTAGGAAGAGGGCCGGCGGCGAAGCTGCCAATCTCCCCACTAGAGGGGGAGATGTCCGGCAGGACAGAGGGGGGCGCTGCCCCGCTGGCGTCTCGAAACAATACGCCATCCCTCGTTCACCCGGCGCCCGCGCCATGCTAATCAGCGCCCATGGCACAGAAGAAAGCATACGAGGTCGATGCATGGCTGGCGAAGCCGGATCCGCGCGTCTCGATCGTGCTGCTTTACGGTCCCGATCGCGGGCTGGTTGCCGAGCGGGCAAAGGCCTTTGCCGGCAAGACCGGCCTGCCGCTTGACGATCCGTTCTCGGTGGTCAGGCTGGACGGTTCGGAGGTCGATCGCGACGAGGGCCGGCTGCTCGACGAGGCCCGCACCGTGCCGATGTTTTCCGAGCGGCGCCTGCTTTGGGTGCGCAATGCCGGCGCCCAGAAGGCGCTTGCCGACGACGTCAAGGCGCTGACCGCCGAGCCCGCGCGGGACGCCATCATCCTCATCGAGGCCGGCGACCTGAAGAAGGGCGTCGGCCTGCGCGCCGTGGTGGAGGCGGCGGACAATGCCATGGCATTGCCTTGCTATGCCGATGAAGCCAGGGATATCGATACGGTCATCGACGACGAATTGCGCAAGGCCGGCATGTCGATGACACTGGAGGCCCGGCAGGCGCTGCGCCGCAATCTCGGCGGCGACCGGCTGGCCTCGCGCGGCGAGATCGAAAAGCTTGTGCTTTATGCGCATGGCCAGCCCGAAATCGGCCTCGACGACGTCAAGGCGACGTCTGGCGATGTCTCCGGCCTCTCTTTCGACGCGGCGGTCGACGCCCTGCTCGAAGGCAGGATCGCCGACTTCGACACCGCCTTTACCCGCCATTGCCAGTCTGGCGGCCAGCCCTTCCTGGTGCTTTCATCGGCGATGCGGCAGTTGCAGGCGATTCAGGCGATGCGTGGCCAGATGGACGCCGGCGGCCGCAATGCCGCTTCGGTCGTTGCCGCGGCGCGCCCGCCGGTTTTTTTTTCGCGGCGCAAGCTGGTGGAGAAAGCGCTCGAACGGTGGAGCAGCGAAGCGCTCGGCCGCGCCCTCAACCGCCTGCAGACGGCAGTGCTGCAGACACGCCGGCGGCCGGATCTGTCGGTCGCGCTGGCACGCCAGGCGCTGCTCGGCATTGCCGTGGAGAGCGCAAGGCTGGCGCAGCGCACCTGATCTCCCCTCTGTTTGGACCGGGGACATCGCGAACAGGTGTGCGAGGACATCGCGAACAGTTTGGCGCGTTTTGCGCTGGGGGGTTCGGGATGCCATTCGAGGACACGAGCGC
>NZ_JAMYPH010000028.1:0-63603 GCF_040320265.1 Mesorhizobium sp. M0751 | reverse complement strand
ACCAGAAAATCCAGACCATCGACCTCAACGCAAGCCAAAGATAGGATGGCAAACTGTTCGCGATGTCCCCGCACACCTGTTCGCGATGTCCCCGGTCCAAACAGGGGGGAGATCACGCTGTCCTACTGCGCCGACGGCTCCTCGGCGTCGCCCTCATCGGCGAAGGGAGAGGCGCTCGGCACGCACTGCACCGACCAGCCGGCCGGCGTCGGTTGCTTCTGGTATTCGGTTATGGCGAAGGTGCACTGTTCGCGGGTGTCGAATGTGCTGGGCAACACGACCATGCCGCCTTGCGGGCCGGCGATCACCAGATACCAGACTAACGCTACGCTCGGTGCCGCCATGGGTATTTCCTCGCTCTGCTTGTTTTGGGAGTCGCACGATCCTAGCAACTCTGGCCCAGCGGCGAAAGCTGGGCCAAAGCGCGGCCTTAAGCCACGGCATCACAGCCGCGTGATGTTAGGCCGCTTACTCCGGCTGCCGGTAGGCGACAAAGCGGTTGTGCTTGGCCTGGAAGATCAGCCCCGTCTCCTTGAGCGTGGGGCTGGCAAGCGGCACGATACGCTTGGCGATCTCCGAGGGGTGCGGCAGCGTTTCCGGATCCTCGCCCGGTACGGCCTGCGCCCGCATCGCGGTGCGCGTTGCCCCGGGATCGGCGGCGTTGACCCTGAGCGGCAGGTTTTCGGTCTCATGTGCCCATGAACGCGTCATGGCCTCGACCGCCGCCTTCGACGCCGCATAAGGCGCCCAGAAGGCGCGTGCAGAATGGGCAAGGCTGGAGCTCAGCACGATAGCGCGGCCGGCATCGGAAAGCCGCAGCAGCGGGTCGACCGAGCGGATCAGCCGCCATGTTGCGGTGACGTTGATGGTCATCACTTTCTCGAAGGTCTTGGCCTCGACATGGCCGATCGGGGCGATGACGCCGAGCACAGCGGCGTTGGCGACCAGTATGTCGAGCTTGCCCCAGCGCTCGTGTATGGCGCCGCCCAGTCGGTCGATCCCCGCCATGTCGGCAAGATCGAGCGGTACCAGCGTCGCCTGTCCGCCACCTGCCTTGATCTGGTCGTCGAGCTCTTCCAGCCCGCCGACGGTGCGAGCAACCGCAATCACATGCGCACCGGCGGCGGCAAGCTCCTTGGCGATGAAATAGCCGATGCCGCGCGAGGCACCGGTGACGACCGCAACGCGGCCGGAGAGATCGAGGGGAGGGGTCATGAGCTATTCTTGGGTTGCTGGTCTAAGAACGACAGCTGAATGAAGGAAATCAATTGTTTGGCGGAATTCTCGTCAAGAGGGACAAAAACCGTTGCATCACCACCAATGGCTTTGACGACGACATACTTGTCCTGAGTCTCTTTCGCCTCTCTAACTTGGCAAAAAAGAAATCCATTACCGAGAGGCGTATCGATATCGACCTCGGATCTTATCTGATCTTTGAGCAAGGATTTTGCAAATGAGAATGAATCCTTGAGGCCTTGCCATAAGTCTCGTCGAGCGCTCATGTCTTACCTCCGCCCGGATCGGAATTCTAAGACCCGCCGGCCGCCAACAGCGACAGCGTGCGCACATTGTCGGAGCCTTCGAAGTCGGCAAGCCGGGTCGGATACTGGCCGGTGAAGCAGGCGTCGCAGAATTGCGGCTGCTCGTTGTCGCGGCCGGCCTCGCCGACGGCGCGGTAGAGCCCGTCGATCGACAGGAAGCCGAGCGAATCGACGCGGATGAACTCGGCCATCTCCTCCACCGACATGCGCGACGCCAGCAGCTTCGACTTTTCCGGTGTGTCGACGCCATAAAAGCACGAGGCGCGCGTC
Source organism: Mesorhizobium sp. M0751 (assembly GCF_040320265.1). Classification (NCBI taxonomy): domain Bacteria; kingdom Pseudomonadati; phylum Pseudomonadota; class Alphaproteobacteria; order Hyphomicrobiales; family Phyllobacteriaceae; genus Mesorhizobium; species Mesorhizobium sp. M0751. The sequence continues at coordinate 61,792 of NZ_JAMYPH010000028.1, read as the reverse complement.
GGCGGCGAAGCGATGCGCATATGCACTTCCTTGGCGCCGGCATCGCGCACCATCTGCACGATCTTCTGGCTGGTGGTGCCGCGCACGATCGAATCGTCCACCAGCACCACGCGCTTGCCTTCGATCATGCGGCGGTTGGCGTTGTGCTTGAGCTTGACACCCATGTGGCGGATCGAATCGCCGGGCTGGATGAAGGTGCGGCCAACATAGTGATTGCGGATGATGCCGAGCTCGAACGGAATGCCCGCGGCCTGCGAAAAGCCGATCGCCGCCGGCGTGCCCGAATCCGGCACCGGCACGACGATGTCGGCCTCGACCGGACTTTCCTGCGCCAGCTCGGCGCCGATGCGCTTGCGCACTTCGTAGACGTTGCGGCCTTCGACCGACGAATCCGGCCGCGCGAAATAGACATATTCGAAAATGCAGAAGCGGGTCTTCTGCGGCTCGAACGGGAACAGGCTTTCGATGCCCTTGCTGGTGACGACGACCATTTCGCCGGGCTTCAGGTCGCGCACGAAACGCGCACCGATGATATCGAGCGCGCAGGTCTCGGAGGCGAGAATCCAGGCGCCGTCGAGATCGCCGAGCACCAGCGGGCGGATGCCGAGCGGGTCGCGGCAGCCGATCATCTTCTTGGACGTCATCGCCACCAGCGAGAAGGCACCTTCGACCTGGCGCACCGCGTCGATGAAGCGCGAATTCAGGTCACGCTCCTTGCTGGTGGCGACCAGATGCAAGAGCGTCTCGGTGTCGGAGGTGGAAGAGAAGATGGCGCCTTGCTTCTGCAGTGCGCGCTGCACGGTCATGGCGTTGGTGAGATTGCCGTTATGGGCGACGGCAAAGCCGCCATCGGCAAGTTCGGCGAAGAAAGGCTGAATATTGCGCAGGCCGGCGCCGCCGGTGGTGGCATAGCGTGTGTGGCCGATGGCACGGTTGCCTTGCAGGCTGTCGATGACACGCTGCTTGGTAAAGGTGTCGCCGATCAGGCCGACATGGCGTTCGACATGGAATTGGGTGCCGTCATAGGAAACGATGCCGGCCGCTTCCTGGCCGCGATGCTGCAACGCATGCAGGCCGAGCGTTACGATGGCTGCGGCGTCCTGCCGGCCGAAAATGCCGAACACGCCGCATTCATCATGGAAATGGTCATCGGCTTCGGTGGAAAGCACGTCGTCTGCGTCTGCCACTGAGGCTGCCATTGGGGGCTCAAGCTCCGCTAAAGTCGCCATATAAGGTCATAGCGCATCGAAAGCAACGCACGTCGTGCGGCATTCACATGATCGTCAGTCTTGAGCCTTGCCAAGTCGGCAGATTGGCAAGTCTGCCGAAATCAGTTTGCCGGCGCCGGGTTTTCAGGTGCCGGGGTCGCGGGCGCATTGTCGGCCGGCGGCGCATCGCTGTCGTCGGGTGCCGGAGCGGTGGCGTCGTCGCCGGCGGCAGGGGCTTCCGCTGCAGGCGCATCGGGGGCCAGAGGCGTCTCGGTGGCCGGCTGATTCGGATTGAGCTTGTTGAGGATGGCGTTTTCCGGATCCTCGGGCAGCAGGCTTTCGAGCTTGGCGCCGATCGATTCGAGCAGCGGCTTTGACTTGGCGTTGGCAATCCAGCCTGGAGCCTTGGCGCCGGCCAGCCAATTGAAGAAAAGCAGCGCAACAGCGACGACCAGGATGCCGCGCGCCGCGCCGTAGAGGAAGCCAAGTGTACGATCGAGCGCGCCGATCCTGGAATCGATGATCCAGTCGGCAAGCTTCATGGTGATGACCGAAACGACGATCAGCGCGACAATGAAGACGATACCGGCGGCCGCCGCCATGGCGGCCTTTTCGTTGTCGATATAGGGCTGAATGTAAGGCAGCACCGGCTTGTAGAAGAAGAAGGCCGCCGCAGCAGCAGCTGCCCAGGAGATGATCGACAGGATCTCGCGCGAAAAGCCGCGAACCATAGCGAGCATCGCCGAGACTAGGGTGAAGCCGACAAGAATTCCGTCAAGCAGCGTAATCGGCATGTTTTTCGCCCCACTCCGATCTCTTTTTCACGGCTCGACGAGCCGCATCACTCTTGCTCGTCGGCGCGGCTGCGCCGTGAGCCGGCTATGCGCGCCACGAGATCGGCCAGCTCGGTGGGCTGGAAAGCGCCGGCTCCGATCCCCCCGACCCCATTACCACCAGCAAGTTCCTCGCTGCCCAAGGGCAGAACCGCGCTTCCGAAACCCAGCTTTTCGGCTTCCTTGAGGCGCTGCTGCGCATGCGCAACCGGCCTCACTGCACCGGAAAGGCTGATTTCGCCGAAATAGACGCAATCGGCGGGAAGGGCAAGACCGGTGAGCGAGGAAACCAGTGCCGCCGCCACGGCCAGGTCGGCCGCCGGCTCTGAAATGCGGTAGCCGCCGGCAACGTTGAGATAGACGTCGTGCGTGCCGAAGCGGACGCCGCAATGGGCTTCCAGAACCGCCAGGATCATCGACAGCCGGGCACCGTCCCAGCCGACGACGGCGCGGCGCGGTGTGCCCAGCGTCGACGGCGCCACCAGCGCCTGGATCTCGACCAGCACCGGCCGTGTGCCTTCCATGCCGGCGAAAACCGCGGCACCCGGCGACTTCGCATGGCGTTCACCGAGGAAAAGCTCGGACGGGTTGGCGACTTCCCGCAAGCCTTTGTCCGACATTTCGAAGACGCCGATCTCGTCGGTTGGCCCGAAGCGGTTCTTGACCGTGCGCAGGATGCGGTAGTGGTGGCCGCCTTCGCCCTCGAAATAGAGCACCGCGTCGACCATGTGCTCGACCACCCGTGGTCCGGCGATCTGGCCCTCCTTGGTGACGTGGCCGACCAGAACGATCGCCGCTCCTGTAGATTTTGCATAGCGGATCATCGCTTGGGCGGCGGCACGCACCTGGGTGACCGTGCCGGGTGCCGAATCGGCCATGTCGGTCCACAGCGTCTGGATCGAATCGAGAATGACCAGATCCGGCCGCTTGCCGTCGGCGATGGTGGCGAGGATGTCCTCGACATTGGTCTCGGCGGCGAGTTCGACCGGGGTGCCGGCGACGCCGAGCCGCTGGGCGCGCAGTCTGATCTGGGCAACCGCTTCTTCACCCGAGACGTAGACGATGCGGTGGCCCTTTGCTGCCAGTGCGGCGGCGGCCTGGGTGAGCAGCGTCGATTTGCCGATGCCTGGATCGCCGCCGACCAGCAGCGCCGAGCCGCGCACGAAGCCGCCGCCCGTGGCGCGGTCGAGCTCGCCGATGCCGGAGACGATGCGCGGCGCATCCTCGATGTCGCCGGAGAGGCTGGTCAGCACCACCGCGCGGCCCTTGCGGGCGTTGCGCGTATTGGCCGGGCCGGAACCGATGCCGCCCGACGTGCCTTCCTCGACCAGCGTGTTCCACTCGCCGCAGGCATCGCATTTGCCGGCCCAGCGCTGATGCACCGAACCGCAATTCTGGCAGATGAACTGAATGCGGGATTTGGCCATCAGCGTCGCGTCGCTTGCCAATTGCCGAGGCTCGGCGATCCGGCCCACCCCCCTCTGTCCTGCCGGACATCTCCCCCGCAAGGGGGAAGATTGGCTGTCATCGACGCTGTCGCCAATCTCTGATGTCGCAGGAAGAGAGCCGGCGGCAAAACTGCCGATCTCCCCCCTTGCGGGGGAGATGGCCGGCAGGCCAGAGGGGGGTGTGACGGAGCGCGACGGTTGGTCAAAAAGCTACTCGAACCGATCCGGCAAATGATGTTCCTCGGCAAGGTCCGAGAATCGGGTGAATTCGCCTTGGAAGGCGAGGCTGACCGATCCGGTTGGCCCATGGCGCTGCTTGGCGACGATGACCTCGGCCTTGCCGCGCATCTCGTTCATCTCGTGTTCCCATTTGATGTATTCGTCGGTGCCTGGCTTCGGCTCGCGGTTCTTCAGATAATATTCCTCGCGGTAGACGAACAGCACCACGTCGGCGTCCTGCTCGATGGAGCCCGATTCGCGGAGATCCGAGAGCTGCGGGCGCTTGTCGTCGCGGCTTTCGACCTGGCGCGACAGCTGCGACAGCGCGATGATCGGCACCGCCAGCTCCTTGGCCAGTGCCTTGAGGCCGGTGGTGATCTCGGTGATTTCCTGGACGCGGTTTTGCGACGATTTCGCGCTCGATCCCTGCATCAGCTGGATATAGTCGATGACGATGACGTCGAGGCCGCGCTGGCGCTTCAGGCGACGCGCGCGGGCCGACAGCTGAGCGATGGAAATGCCGCCGGTCTGGTCGATGAACAGCGGGATTTTCTGCATTGTCTGCGAGCAGGCGACCAGCTTTTCGAAATCCATCTCGCTGATCTCGCCGCGGCGGATTTTCGACGACGGGATTTCCGTCTGTTCGGAAATGATGCGGGTGGCCAGCTGTTCGGATGACATTTCGAGCGAAAAGAAGCCGACGACGCCGCCATTGGCCGCCTTGAACGAGCCATCCGCCTGCTGCGCCGGGACATACGCCTCGGCGATGTTGAAGGCGATGTTGGTGGCGAGCGAGGTTTTGCCCATGCCGGGGCGGCCGGCAATGATGATCAGGTCGGACGACTGCAGGCCGCCCATGCGGCGGTCGAGGTCGCGCAAGCCGGTGGCGACGCCCGACAAATGCCCGTCACGCATATAGGCGGCATTGGCCATGTCGACGGCGGTCTTGACGGCATCGGTGAAGCTTTCGAAGCCGCCATCGTAGCGGCCGGTTTCGGCCAATTCGAACAGGCGCCGCTCGGCATCCTCGATCTGGTCGGAGGGCGACATGTCGACCGGCGCGTCATAGGCGATGTTGACCATGTCCTCGCCGACAGTGATCAGCGCGCGCCGCGTCGCCAGATCGTAGATGGCGCGGCCATAGTCGGTTGCGTTGACCACCGTGACGGCCTCGACCGCCAACCGCACGACATATTGCGCCACCGTCATGTCGCCGACCTTCTCGTCGGCCGGCAGGAAGGTCTTCAGCGTGATCGGCGTCGCGATCTTGCCCATGCGGATGAGCTCGGCCGCGACCTCGAAGATCTTTCTATGCAGCGGCTCGTAGAAATGGCCGGGCTTCAGGAAGTCGGAGACGCGGTAGAAGGCATCGTTGTTGACCAGTATGGCGCCGAGCAGCGCCTGCTCGGCCTCGATATTATTCGGCGCCTCGCGATAGAGCGGTGTTTCCGCCACGCCGAATTTTCGTGCTGCCTCTGCCATGATGTCCCCGGTCCTGATCCCCGTCTCTCGATATCAGAACGAGACAAGTCGGTGATGACTTATCTGCATCAGTCCCCAACCAACCAACTTTGATGCCCGCGATTCACAGCCAGGATCTTTCGGTGGAAAGAATCTCGATTGACTCGAATCAAGATGGCGAGCCTAGCCGTTCTCTGGCGAGAACAAAACAGGAAAATAGCTGCCGGTCATTCCGGCAAGGCATCACCCCAGTCCAGTCGCCGCGCGGCCTTGAACGTCTCGCCGTCGCGCTTGGTGAACAGTCGCGCGGCAGCACTCCCATCCTGTTCGCAAAGCTTCAGCAAGACCTTGCCGGAGCCCGACTTCGGCGGTGCGATCACTCGCGCTCGAGGCGGAGCGCCCGGATGGCGGGAGGCGGCGACAAAGATGAATTTCTCGTCCTCCCACGGCACCTCGGCATCCTTGGCCAGACGGTGCAGGCGCGAGCGGGCGACGCGGCGGGCGAAATGGCACCAGTCGGGCGCGACGAGCGGGCAGGGCGCCTCATGCGGGCAGGGCGCAAGCACGTGCGCCCCCGCCTCGATCAGCTGCCGCCGCACGGCAAGGATACGCTGCCAGCCGGCCGGCGTGCCCGGCTCGACGACCAGCAGCGTGTCTGCGGTCAGCTGCCAGAGCCGGTCGACGAGTTTTGCCAGCGACGCCGGCGCGATCTCATCCAGCACATAGGCTGAAGTCACCAGCTCGGCCGGCTCCAGACCGACCAGGTCGATGGTGACGTCGCCCGTCCGCCAGGCGGTCCTGGCCGTGATCGCATCCCCGGCAAGCGCTTCGCCGACCCGTCGCACCGCGGCGCCGGCCTCAAGCAGCACCGCCTGTTCGAGATCGGGCCAGAGATCGATTGTGGCCCAAAGCACGGTGCCAGGGCCGGCGCCGACATCGAGCAGGGTCCTCGGAGCATAATCGGGCCGCGCCTCGCTTACCGCATCGAGGCTGGCGCGGACGGCAGCATAGGTCGCCGGCAGCCGCGTTGCCAGATAGGCCTTCACCGCCATGTCTTCGGCCATGTGCAGGCGGCCGTCGCGCAACTCGGCGCGGTAGCGGTCCGACAGCGTCTTTGCCGCTTGCTTAAGCATCGGCAGCGGCACCTGTTCGAGAAGGCGGTCGACGCCTTGTCTGAGTAAGACGGGCAGTTCCATCGCTCACGCAGCCCGAGGTGCGAGCAGAATGACCGAGGCGCCAATGATGCAGATTGCGGCACCGGCAAGGTCCCAACGATCGGGGTGGATGCCTTCCGCCAGCCACAGCCAGGCCAGCGAGGCGGCAATGTAGATGCCGCAATAGGCGGCATAGGCCCGGCCCGCCGCGCTGATGTCGACCAGCGCCAGCAGCCACGCGAATAGCACCAGCGAGACGAGACCGGGCGCCAACCACAGCGGCGACTTGTCCAGCCGCCACCATGCCCAGAACGAAAAGCAGCCGGCGATCTCGGCAAGTGCAGCGGCGACGTAGAGGAGGTAGGTCATGAAAAAAGGTCCCGCGTTGACGGGACCCTTTTCAGCGCGCCAGCCGGCAATGGCAAGCAGCAATAGCGCGCTCGCCGGCCTTCTACTCCGGATCCGCCACCTTGCGGCGGCGAGCGGGCTTGGCCGCCGGAGCCTTTTCGCGACGTCCAAGATCGCGCATCTCCAGCGCCTTCTCGCAACTGGCCATGTAGTCGCGCGTCATCGGGAGCGTGTCGTTCTTCTTGGCGATCTGGATCTGGAAGATCACCAAATCCTGCCATCGGAAGGCAGCTTCAGAGGCCGCAAGATAGAACTCCCACATGCGGCAGAAGCGCTCGTCATAAATCGCCTTGGCCTTGTCGCGGTTGGCGGCGAAGCGCTCGCCCCAATGCTTCAGGGTCTCGGCATAATGCAGCCGCAGAACCTCGATATCGGTGACGACGAGCCCCGATTTTTCGATGGCGGGCATCACTTCGGAGAGCGACGGGATGTAGCCGCCCGGGAAGATGTACTTGCGGATGAAGGCGCTGGTTGCCCACGGCACGCCGGAGCGGCCGATCGTGTGCAGCAGCATGACGCCGTCCGGCTTCAGCAGCGTCGCCGACTTGTCGAAGAAGGTGCGGAAATGATTGACGCCGACATGCTCGAACATGCCGACCGAGACGATGCGGTCGAAACGCTCATTGAGCTCGCGATAGTCCTTGATGTCGAAATGCACCCGGTTTTGCAGGCCTTGCGCATGAGCACGGTCGGTGGCGACGCCGTGCTGCTCGGTCGACAGCGTCACGCCCTGTACGTCGACGTCGAATGCCTTTGCGAGATAGAGGCCAAGCCCACCCCAGCCCGAGCCTATATCAAGCACCGTCTGGCCGGCCTTCAGCCTGAGCTTGGCGGCTATGTGGCGCTTCTTGGCCGCTTGTGCCTCGTCGAGCGTCATGTCCGGTTGCTCGAAATAGGCGCAGGAATATTGCATGTCCTCATCGAGGAAGAGGCGGTAGAGGTCGCCCGACAGATCGTAATGGCGCTGCACGTTGCGACGCGCCCGCGACGCCGTGTTGATCTGCTGCAGGCGCCGGAAGGCGTGGCGCAGACCCTCGATCGCCTTCGACCAGGTGGCATCGATACCGCCGCTGCCCATGTTCTGGAAGGCAATGCGCATCACCCCCAGCACACCGCCCTCGAGAATGTCGAGTTCACCATCCATGTAGGCTTCCGGCACCGCCAGCATCGGGTCGAAGGTTATTGCGCGCTCGGCATGCCTTGTCTTGATATGCATGTGCACCGGCTCGCCGCTGCCGTCACCGAAAGTCACCATCGAGCCTTGCGGCCCTGTCACCTTGAGATTGCCTGTGCGGACCAGGCGGTCGAGAACGCGCTTAAGCAGAATATTCATGACCAATTGTCCCCTCTCGGCCAGACATGCTGTCCTATTCTGCATCAAGATATAGGGGTTCGAAAAGTTCCATTTGGCATAAAAATGCCCGGGTGCGAGGCCCGGGCATTGGTCCAGAATAGCGATTAGCCGGCGAATGCCGACGAATGACGATCAGCCGTTGTCTTCGCCGCCTTCGAACTCCGCATTCGGATCGAAGAAGTTTTCCGGCCGCGCATTGTCGTTGATGTCCTCGCCGTAAATGGCTTCGGCGGTGGTCAGCGTTTCGCCCTTGGCCTGGCGCTCGGCTTCGTCGGCCGTGCGGGCAATGTTGAGCGTGATGGTGACCTCGACTTCCGGGTGCAGCGCGATCGCCACATTGGTGACGCCGATGGTCTTGATCGGCTGGTTGAGCAGGATCTGGTTGCGGTTGACCGAAAAACCTTCCGCCGTCACCAGCTCGGCGATGTCGCGCGTCGAGACCGAACCATAAAGCTGACCGGTTTCGCCGGCCGAGCGCACGGCGATGAAGCTCTTGCCGTCGAGCTTTTCAGCAATCTGCGCGGCCTCGGACTTGCGCTCCAGGTTGCGGGCTTCGAGCTGGGCGCGCTGTCCCTCGAACTTCTTCTTGTTAGCTTCGTTGGCGCGCAGCGCCTTGCCTTGCGGCAGCAGGAAATTGCGGGCGAACCCGTCCTTGACCTTGACGGTGTCGCCCATCTGGCCGAGGCGGGAAACGCGTTCGAGAAGAATGACTTCCATGGTTTTGTTCCTTCGCTTGAGCGCTATCCTCAGGATCGGCGCCGATTGTCTGGAACAGGTCAGGAAGCTGGGGCGTCGCCGCCTGTGTCGCTGTCCTGCCTGTCGCGGCAGTTAGGACCTCTTGTCGAAATCCAACCCGGGATTTGGTGTTCGATCCGGCTACGCCCGTCGTGGCCGGCGAAAAAAAGCGGGCGGCGAACCGCCCGCGTAGATTTTAGCGGACCACGTAGGGCAGCAGGCCGAGGAAGCGGGCACGCTTGATCGCCTTGGCGAGTTCGCGCTGCTTCTTCTGGCTGACGGCGGTGATGCGCGATGGCACGATCTTGCCGCGCTCGGAAATGTAGCGCTGCAGAAGCCGCACGTCCTTGTAGTCGATCTTCGGCGCACTGGCGCCGGAGAACGGGCAAGTCTTGCGGCGACGGTGGAAGGGGCGCCGTGTTGGGATCTGATTGATGTCGACCATTATTCTGCGGCTCCTTCAAAGCCTTCGCGCGGACGGCGCGGGCCACGATCGGCACCGCCATCGCCGAAGCTGCGCGGCGGACGATCACCACGGTCACCGCGATCGCGGTCGCCGAATGAGCGCGGGCCACGATCGCCACGGTCGCGATCGCCGAAGCCGCCGCGTTCCGAGCGCTCTTCGCGCTTCTGCATCATTGCCGACGGACCTTCCTCATGCGCGTCGACCTTGATGGTCAGGAAACGCAGCACGTCCTCGGACAGGCCCATCTGGCGCTCCATTTCATTGAGCGCGGCCGGCGGGCAGGTGATGTCCATGAGTGTATAATATGCCTTCCGGTTCTTGTTGACCCGGTAGGTGAGGGACTTCAGTCCCCAGTTCTCGACCCGGCCGACGGACCCTCCATTCGCGGTGATGACGCCCTTGTACTGTTCGACAAGCGCATCGACCTGCTGCTGCGAGAGGTCCTGCCGGGCAAGAAACACATGTTCGTATAGTGCCATAGTGTTCGTGCCTTTCTTCGTTTCTCTCCCGGTTCCCGGCGGCAAAAGCCTCTGCAACTTCTCTGACCCGCAATCCTTGCGAAGGCGGGGAAGAAAGGAGCATGACGAGACGGTCGAGAGCGGAGACACGGGAGGCGGAAGCGCTTCTGGCTTCACGCGAAGGCTTCGAAAAACCTCCGGCCCTCCGTTCAGCCCCCAGCAAGGACCGGCAGATTGCGGGCGTCTATACAGGAATTTGACCGCAAAGCAAGGCCAAACCACGAAGCAAGCGGCCCTACCGTCCCAGAGCGCCACGGGCCTCGATGGCGGTGTTTTCACGGATTTCTTGAAACCGGACCTTAACCACCATGCGAAGTTCCAGCACCGGCGGGCGTGGCGGCAACCCGTCGTTCATCATGCGGATGCAAAACCAACAGCCTGCGCGAGGTCGGCAGCAAGGCGGTTTTGGGGATAAAAATGCTTTTCGACAAATTCTGCCGTTCGAAGAGCGGCAACTTTGCCCTGATGCTGGCGTTCGGGCTGCCAGCGGTTCTGACCGCCGTGGCCTTTGCCGTGGACGTGTCCACCTTGATGAGGGCCAAGGTCAGCTTGCAGAATGCGCTCGATGCCGCGAACCTTGCGTCTTCGCATCTCGGCGACATCGAGGCTTCGCGCAAGGACGTCTTCGACCGCTACTTCCAGACCAATGTCGCCGGTCACAGCGAGTTGAGGAACGCCGAAGCGACGCTTGCCGTGGAAAGGGGCCTCAATTACATCCAGACAAAGGCTGTCGCCACGGCGGACGTCAACTTGAACTTCGCCTTCCTGTTCGGCAACGACAAGCGCATCACCGTCGATGCCGGCGCCGTCGAATCGACCAATCAGCTCGAAGTCGTGCTGGTGCTCGACAATACCGGATCGATGGCCAGCAACGATCGCATCGGCGCATTGCGGACGGCGGCGACGGCCCTGATCGATATGCTCGAAGCGGCGAAGTCGCCGACGCGCAGCGTACGTGTCGCGGTGGTGCCGTTCGTCACCGCGGTCAACGTCAAGGGCGAGGACTACGATCCGGCCTGGATCGACATGGCCGGCAAATCGCCGAACAATGGCGCCAATTTCCCCTTGGTCGGCGGCAAGCGCGTCAACCATATGGACCTGTTCAAGCAATTGGCCGTCGAATGGAGAGGCTGCGTCGAAGCGCGGCCCGGAACCAACAATGTTTCCGACATTTCGCCCGACCAAAACAAACCGGACACCCTGTTTGTACCCTATTTCGCTCCGGACGATCCAGGTAACGCTAAAAATCCAAACAGCTCCTACGGCAATTCAGCGACCGGCTACAACAATTCCTATCTCGACGATACCGTTGTCACCCTGCTTCCCGGCCTCACCAGCGACATGGCGAAGTACAGTGTTTCGACGATGAAACTGATCAACGACAAGAGAGGCCCGCTGACTATCGGCCCCAACCGGGCCTGCCCGACGCCGATAGTGCCGCTGACCGACGATTTCGACAAGTTGCGTAAGGCCGTCGGTGAGATGATCGAATGGAACGGTTCGGGGACCAATGTTTCGGAAGGCTTGTCATGGGGGATGCGGGTGCTCTCGCCGGAACCGCCTTACAGCGACGGCGCGCCTTTCAGGGCGTCAGGGACGACCAAAACTGTGCTGCTGCTCACCGACGGCGAGAATGTTGTCTATGGCGCGAAGGATACGCCACAGAAGTCGGACTATGGCTCTTACGGATTCCTGGCCTCGGGTCGGTTTGGATCCAGCGACCAGACCGCGGCTGCGCGCAATGTCGACGATTGGACAACCAATATATGCAACACGCTGAAGAAGCAGGACGTGCAGATCTTCACAGTGCTGCTGCAGGCCGACACCGCAGCCAACCGCAAGCTCTACGAGGCCTGCGCATCGTCGCCGTCGGATTATTACCCGACCAACGACGTCAGTCAGCTCGAAAGCGTCTTCCTGAAGATCGGAAGCTCGATTTCGCAGCTGCACTTGACGAACTGAACGACGTCGGCCGCTCTCCCGCCGCCACTGCTCAACTCGTGTGTGCAGCCACTTTGCCTGTGGTTTCGGGGAAGAAATCGGGTGCCGCATGGCGCTTGCCGAACATCATGTCGTATTGCAGCAGACGGAAGTCGCGGATTGCCGGATCGATCTCTTTTCGACGCGACCAATCCGGGGTGGCGTCGCCCCCCGGTGCCAAAAGCAGATTGCGGTCGATAACGCGGTAGCGATCCCGCAACTGGCCGAGGAAGCCGGTGTAATAGGGATGACTGATGCCGGCCGTCTTGAGGATATGGTAGGGCAGAAAGGCCGGGCTGACGGCGCCCAGATCCTCGGCCGGGCCGCTGCGGTTCGACCAGACGATCAACGGCGTCTGGTGGTGCAGCAGCATCTGGTCGGCCGCCTCCTTGCGCGGCGCGACATTGTCCTTCAGGAAGCCGGTCTCGACGTAGACCGGCCCAAGCGGCGGCAGATGGTCGCCGAAGAAGGCGATGACGGTCGGCCGCTCGCGTTTCTTCGCCCATTCGATCAGCCGCTCGAGGCCGCGGTCCGCGTCGGAAGAGCCTTCGGCATAGCTCAACAGCGATTCACGCGCCCATTGGCTGATCGGCGCCTGCACCTTGTGGGTCGGATTGTTATAGCGATACGGCTCATATGGTCCGTGGTTCTGCAGGCTGACGGCGAAAAAGAAGACCGGCTCGGCGCTGGTATCGGCCTCGTGGATGATCTCGTCCGTCATAGCTGCGTCCGACGCGAGCGGTCCGCGCTTCTGCATGGGCGGCAACGTCTCCTCGGATTTGAAGTCGTTGAAGCCGAAATCGGCATAGACGGCTCCCCGGTTCCAGAACCAGTTGGTTCCGGGATGGATGGCGCGTGCCCGGTAGCCCTGACTTTTCAGGAAGGTCGCCAGCGAGGGGGTCGGTGTCCGCACATATTGCTGGTAGGGAATGCTGCCCGCCGGCAGGAAGGCGTTGGAAAAGCCGGTCAGGGCCTCGAACTCGATGTTGGCCGTCATGCCGCCGAACTCGGGCGAGAACATGTAGCCCGTGCGCAGTGCCCGCACATTGGGGATAGGGTCGGGCGTGATGGTGACACCGGGCAGCTTGGTCGGATCCCAGAAGGATTCGCTCATGACGACGATGATGTCGGGCTTCTCGGCGGGTACCGAGGCCGTTACCTGCGGTTTGCCTATCGCTTCGATCGCCTTGTCGGAATAGCCGGGCGGCGCCGAGACGTGGGCCATCGGGACGTTCAGCGCGAAGGCGAGCGCAAAACCGTTTGAGGCATAGTTTTCCTTCTGGTCCCACATGATCGGGATGATCTGCAGCCGGTCGCGCGTCCACGAGAAAGTGGCATAGTCCATGATGGAGACGAAGAAGGCGATCAGCGGCACCGTCAGCGTCAGCCGGGCAAGGCGGCCCTTGTGGCTGAGTGCCGGAACGCGGCGGCGCCATAGCCGCCAGCCATAGACGAGCAGCGACAGCCCGCCGACAATGCCGATCGCCAGGGCAATGGCGGTTCCCGGGCGATCGCGTACCAGGAGCGGCATCAGTGCCACGATCTGCCGGGAATAGAGGAAATCGGTCGGATAGAGCGGATCGCCGAGATAGAGCGACTTCTGGTGGCCGACGAACGCCAGCGACAATGTCAGCGGCGCGACGATCATCAGGCTCTGATGGCTGCGGCCGAGCACGGCGTCGAGGCCGATGAGGATCAGCGCAAAAATGATGATCGTGGTCCAGCCGGGTTTGAAAGGCTGCAGAAAGAAATCAATGGTGCCGGCAAAGTTGCCGCGCACGATCAGTTCGATGGCAAACACCAGGATCGCCGCAGCCAGCAAGCTGATAAGGCCATAGCGGATGACAGGCCATTTGCGCGCCGGTAGATAGCCGGTCGACGGATCGCCTTCAAGAAACTGTGGCGCCGCCTCGGCTGCGCTCTGCTTGGTCTTTGCCACTTCAATAGTTCCCCGGCCCGCAACAAAAGCGTCACTCGATTGTCATCGAACTGTCACGCAAAGCCTAGCGTCTGCGGCGGAAATAAGAAGAGCCAGCAAACAAATCGTGAGCGGTTTTCATCATGAGTGATCGCCAAAAAGCCTGCCGAAACAGGCACTCGGCCGACATTACGTGGTCAAGGTTGGGCTTGACTTGGCCGCACGCCTTGCGTCACAGGCAACGAGAACCAGCAGCTGGGAGCCGACGATGGCCATCGCATTCACCTTTCCGGGGCAGGGCAGCCAGGCTGTCGGCATGGGCAAGGACCTCGCCAATACTTTTGTGGAATCGCGGCGGATCTTCGAGGAAGTCGACGACGCGCTCGGCGAAAAACTATCGCAGCTGATCTGGGAAGGCCCGGAAGAGACGCTGACGCTGACCGCCAATGCCCAGCCGGCGCTGATGGCGGTGTCACTTGCCGCAGTCCGGGCGCTGGAGGCGCGCGGCTTCTCGCTGAACGGCGAGGTCACCTATGTCGCCGGCCACTCGCTCGGTGAATATTCGGCACTTGCGGCCGCTGGTTTCGTTTCGGTCGCCGACGCCGCCCGGCTGTTGCGTATCCGCGGCAATGCCATGCAGGCGGCTGTACCGGCCGGCGAGGGCGCCATGGCGGCGATCATCGGGCTGGAACAGGCCGACGTCGAGGCCGCTTGCGCAGAGGCCGCCCAGGGCACCGCCAAAGATCCCGCGCAAGCCTTGGTTTGCCAGATCGCCAATGACAATGGCGGCGGCCAGCTGGTGATCTCCGGCGCCAGGCCGGCAGTCGAACTGGCTGCGAAGCTATGCACGGAGAAGGGCGCCAAGCGGGCGCTGATGCTGCAGGTCTCGGCGCCCTTCCATTCGGCATTGATGAAGCCTGCGGCCGAGATCATGCGGGAGGCGCTGGCGGCCGTGACTAAGAGTGCGCCCGCCGTGCCGCTGGTCTCTAATGTTACGGTGACCCCGACGAGCGATCCCGACGAGATTGCCCGCCGCCTCGTCGAACAGGTGGTCGGGCGCGTGCGCTGGCGCGAAACGGTGGAGTGGTTCGGCAGCAATGGCGTCGGCACACTTTACGAAGTGGGCGCCGGCAAGGTGTTGTCGGCGCTGGCCCGCCGCATCAACGGCGACATTGCCACCGCTGCCATCGGATCCGCGGCGGATGTCGAGGCGGCGCTGGCGAAGCTTGCATAATCAACTGGCGATTTGACACCGCTCCATGCGAAGGGTGTTCGCTCAGATCAGGAGGCAAGAATGTTCGAATTGACCGGCCGCAAGGCGCTCGTTACCGGCGCATCGGGGGGCATCGGCGAGGCGATCGCCCGCGTGCTGCATGCCCAGGGCGCCATCGTCGGCCTGCACGGCACACGTATCGAGAAACTGGAGGCGCTGGCCGCCGAACTGGGCGACCGGGTCAAGCTTTTCCCGGCCAATCTTTCCAATCGCGACGACGTCAAGGCGCTCGGCCAGAAGGCGGAGGCCGATCTCGAAGGCGTCGACATCCTCGTCAACAATGCCGGCATCACCAAGGACGGGTTGTTCGTACGCATGGCTGATGCCGACTGGGATAGCGTGCTCGAGGTCAACTTGACCGCCGTGTTCCGGCTGACCCGCGAGCTTACCCATCCGATGATGCGGCGCCGCCATGGCCGCATCATCAACATCACCTCAGTGGTCGGCGTCACCGGCAATCCCGGCCAGACCAATTATTGCGCCTCCAAAGCCGGTATGATCGGCTTTTCAAAATCACTGGCGCAGGAGATCGCCACCCGCAATGTCACCGTCAACTGCGTCGCCCCGGGCTTCATCGAATCGGCGATGACCGCCAAGCTCAACGACAAGCAGAAGGAGGCGATCATGGCGGCGATCCCGACCCGGCGCATGGGCACGGGCGCCGAAGTCGCCTCTGCCGTCGCCTACCTAGCTTCCAACGAGGCAGCCTACGTCACTGGCCAGACCATTCATGTCAATGGCGGCATGGCAATGATCTAAACACTTGGGAAAACGCTTCATTCCGTCTTGGATGCACAGGATTTTTCGTGTAATGCCGCCCGCAACCCGGCGGTTCGGGCAAAAACCGGTCCTGTTCCGCTGCGTTTCCGGCAGGACCATCTTTCAGCTTGATTAGCGGCATTCTGCCCGCTAACGAAGACAGACAACCAAAAGACGAGGATGCCCAAATGAGTGACACCGCAGAGCGCGTCAAGAAGATCGTCATCGAGCACCTTGGCGTCGATGCCGACAAGGTGACGGAGCAGGCGAGCTTCATCGATGATCTGGGCGCGGACAGCCTCGACACGGTCGAACTTGTCATGGCGTTCGAAGAAGAGTTCGGTGTCGAAATCCCGGACGACGCCGCCGAGACCATCCTGACTGTTGGCGATGCGGTGAAATACATCGACAAGGCCTCCGCCTGACGCTATTTGCAGTCATCACCGGGGAGGACCTGCGATGAGGCGTGTCGTCGTCACGGGCCTTGGGCTGCTTTCGCCGTTCGGCATGGGCTTCGAGCACAGCTGGAAGGAGCTTCTGACCGGCCGCAGCGCAGCCAAGCGCATCACCGAATTCGAGGTGGAAGACCTTGCCTGCAAGGTCGCCCACGTCATTCCGCGCGGTGACGGCTCCAATGCCACTTTCAATCCTGAAGCCGTTCTCGAGCCGAAGGAGCTGCGCAAAGTCGGCGACTTCATCCTGTACGGGATCGCGGCCGCCGACGAGGCACTCAAGGATTCCGGCTGGCAGCCGAAGACGCATGAGGAACAGTGCGCCACCGGCGTTCTGATCGGTTCGGGCATCGGCGGCATCGAAGGCATCGCCGAGAATGCGATGATCCTCAATGAACGCGGTCCGCGCCGCATCAGCCCGTTCTTCATTCCCGGCCAGATCATCAACCTCGTCTCCGGTCAGGTCTCGATCCGGCATGGGCTGAAAGGCCCCAACCATGCCGTCGTCACCGCTTGCTCGACCGGTGCGCATGCCATCGGCGATGCCGCCCGGCTGATCATCTGGGGCGATGCCGACGTTATGGTCGCGGGCGGCGCCGAAGCGCCGGTGACGAGACTCTCGATCGCCGGGTTCGCCGCTTGCCGCGCGCTCTCCACCGAGCGCAACGACGCGCCGCAAACGGCCTCACGCCCCTATGATCGCGATCGCGACGGCTTCGTCATGGGAGAGGGCGCCGGTGTTGTCGTGCTCGAGGAACTCGAACACGCCAAGGCCCGCTGCGCCAAGATCTATGCCGAGGTCACCGGCTACGGTCTGACCGGTGACGCCTATCACATCACCGCACCTGCCGAAGATGGCGACGGCGCTTTCCGTTGCATGACCGCGGCGCTGAATCGGGCGAAGCTGACGCCGGCCGATGTCGACTACATCAACGCGCACGGCACATCGACCATGGCCGATACGATCGAACTCGGCGCGGTCGAGCGGCTGGTCGGCAACGCCGCCTCGAAGATATCGATGTCGTCGACCAAATCGTCGATTGGCCACCTGCTGGGCGCGGCTGGTGCTGCCGAGGCGATCTTTTCGATCCTCGCCATTCGCGACAACATCGCGCCGCCGACCATCAATCTCGACAATCCGGAGCGCGAAACGGCGATCGACCTGGTGCCGCACAAGCCGCGAGCCCGGCAGATCGACGTGGCGCTGTCCAACTCCTTCGGCTTCGGTGGCACCAACGCCTCGCTCGTCTTCCAGCGCTACAATGGCTGACCGCTCCGCCGGTTTCCGTCTGCCGTCAATTTTGCCATATTCGCCCCTACTCTGCCCGAGGGGATTCGTCGCAAGATCAATTGGTAGGGCGCTATGAACACAAATCCGGCCGATAACGGGGAATTCGGGCAACGGGCAGCAACGCCCGGCCCGATCGTGCCGAAGACGGCCAGCGAGGCGTTGCGGCCCGAGGCCGGCACGCCGCCGCCGAAGCGCTCGCGTGCCTCGCGCAGCCAGTTCGTCGTGTTCATGAACTTCGTCATCTCTTCGGTGATGCTGATGGTCCTGGCGGCGGGCGTTGCGCTGTATTTCGGCAAGCAGGAGTTCAACGAGCCCGGCCCGTCGGCCAATGGCGACACTTTCCTGGTCAAGCCGAATAGCGGCGTCCAGGAGATCGCCGACCAGCTTGAGCGGCGAGGGCTGATTAGCGACGCCCGCATTTTCCGCCTTGGCGTGCGCGCCTTCGGCAATGATTCCGCCCTGAAGGCCGGCGAATACGAGATCAAGCCGCAGGCGTCGATGCACGACATCATGGAACTGCTGAAAAGCGGCAAGTCGGTGATGTATTCGCTGACTATCCCCGAGGGGCTGACGGTCGAGCAGGCGCTGCAACGGATCGCCGAGCAGGACGCGCTGACCGGCGACATGCCGTCGACCACTCCACCTGAGGGCAGCCTCGCCACCGACACGCTGCGCTTCACCCGCGGCGCAACACGCCAGCAGATGGTCGACAAGCTTCTGGCCGACCAGAAGAAGCTGGTCGACGAAGTCTGGCAGCGCCGAGCGCCGGATCTGCCGATCGCCAACGTTGAGGATTTTGTCACCCTGGCCTCGATCGTCGAGAAGGAGACCGGCAAGGGCGATGAACGCTCGCGCGTAGCCGCCGTCTTCCTCAACCGGCTGGCCAAGGGTATGCGACTGCAGTCGGATCCAACCATCATCTACGGCCTGTTCGGCGGCAAGGGCAAACCCATCGACCGCCCGATCTATCAGTCGGACATCCAGAAGCCGACGCCCTACAATACCTATCTGATCAACGGCTTGCCGCCGACGCCGATCGCCAATCCCGGCCGTGCGGCGCTGGAGGCCGTCGCCAATCCGTCGAAGACCAGCGATCTTTACTTCGTCGCAGATGGCAGCGGCGGGCACGTCTTTGCCTCGACGCTCGATGAGCATAACGAGAATGTCGCTCGCTACCGGGCACTGCTGAAAAAGCAGGCGCAGGACGCCGCCAAGGCCGGGGCAACCAACACCGGGGCCGACACGCCGGCGGGAGCCATCGTTGACGATGCGGGCGCCACCGCCGCCCAGTAGGGCCGGACGCCATCAGGTTGGCCCTGTGCATGTCCGGGTGGATGTGCAAGGGCTGCTATGGCATTGAAATTCACGTGATCCTGTCCGGAGAAATCGCTCCGGCTTGAAGGGCATTCGGCAAAGGGACGCACGGCTACATGAACTTGCAGAGCATGACGGGTTTTGCGCGCAGTGTCGCCGAACACGACGGCACTTCGATTGCCTGGGAAGCCAAGTCCGTCAACGGCAAAAGCATCGAGGTCAGGCTGCGGCTGCCGCAAGGTTTCGACCGGCTGGAGCCGGCCGTCCGGCAGACGGTACAAAAGCGTTTTGCGCGCGGCAATTTCCAGATGACGCTGACCATTGGCCGCGCCGCCGGCGCGCAAGCGCAACCCGTGGTCAACGAGGCTTTCCTGAAGGATCTGGCGGGGTTGGCCAAGCGGCTGCAGGAGCAGTTTGGAGTAGCCCCTCCGGGGGCCGACGGGCTGCTTGCGCTGCGCGGCGTCCTCGACATTCCCGAAACCATCGAAACCGAAGAGGCGCGCAGTGCGCTCGATACCGCGATACTGTCGGCGCTGGAAACTGCACTGAGCGGGCTGCAGCAGGCGCGCCAGAGCGAAGGTGCCGCGCTTCGTTCCCTGCTGTCCGGCCATATCGATGCCATCGAGGCGCTGACGCTGCGGGCCGAGGCCGATCCATCACGCGAACCGGCCACGATCCGCGAAAGGCTCGCCGAGCAGATCCGCCTGTTGATGGACGCGTCTGCCAACCTGGACGCCAGCCGGCTGCATATGGAAGCGGCGTTCCTGGCCACCAGGGCCGACATACGCGAGGAAATCGACCGGCTGAAGACGCACGTGGTGTCGGGGCGGGCACTGCTCGCCGGCGGTGGCGCCATCGGCCGCAAGCTCGATTTCCTGGCACAGGAATTCAACCGCGAATCGAATACGCTGTGTTCCAAGTCGAATGCTGCCGCGGTCACCGCCATCGGGCTGGAACTGAAGGCGGTCGTCGACCAGTTTCGCGAACAGGTCCAGAATCTGGAATGATCCCGATGCCAAGCCACATGACTGCCAAGCCCCATGACCACTAGGGATGTGGGTTCCCGCATTCGGCGCCGCGGGCTGATGCTGGTCTTGTCGTCGCCGTCAGGCGCCGGCAAGTCGACGATTGCGCGCAACCTGCTGGAGAGCGATTCCAGCCTCGAATTGTCGGTCTCGGTCACCACGCGGCCACGCCGCGGCAGTGAGATCGAGGGCGTCCATTATCACTTCCGCACCATGCGCGAGTTCGAGCGGCTGCGCGATTCGGACGCGCTGCTCGAATGGGCCGAGGTGCACGGCAATTGCTACGCGACGCCGCGCGAGCCGGCTGAACAGGCGCTGGCCGAAGGCCGCGACATGCTGTTCGACATCGACTGGCAAGGCGCTCAGCAGCTCAAGGAGAAGATGCGCGCCGATATCGTCTCGATCTTCATCCTGCCGCCGTCGATGAAGGAATTGAAGGCGCGGCTGAAGCGTCGCGCCGAGGACCAGGAAGCGGTGATCGAGACGCGGCTCAAGAACGCCCGCAACGAGATCGAGCACTGGAAGGAATATGATTTCGTCATCGTCAACGACGATCTCGACCGCGCTTTCGCCGAGGTGCGCGGCATCGTCACGGCCGAACGGCTCAGACGCGATCGCCGGCCGGGCCTCTTCGATTTCGTCTCGGGGCTGCTCGACGAAAAGACGGATTGATCAAGGCGCTGTCCCCGCGACCAGGATCAGATTGCGGCTGAGCGCGGCGTCGCGTAGTTCCAGTGCCGCGGCATATTCTGGGGAGCGGTACCAACGCCGCGTCGTGTCCATGTCGGGGAATTCCACGATGATCAGCGGCCCGGGAGACCAGTCGCCTTCCAACATTTCCACCTCGCCGCCGCGTACCAGATAGCGCCCGCCATGCTGGGCGATGGAGGCAGCCGCGCGGATGCGATAAGCTTCGATCGCCTCTGCGTCGCGGATCGTGACGTCGGAAATGACATAGGCGGCCATTGCTTGTCTCCGGGCAGGTTTGTCCGGCTATCTATGGCCGTGAGAGCGGAAATTCCACGCAGACGCGTCCCGGCATCACACCGCGTTGGTCAGGCGAACGAACTCCTCGACGCTCAGCGTCTCGGCGCGCCTGGTCGGATCGATGCCGGCACGGGCAAGCAGCGCCTCGCCGCCGAGGCTTTTCACGCTCTGCCGCAGCATTTTCCGGCGCTGGCCAAACGCCGCTTCGGTGACGCGGCTGAGCCGTTTCACCTCTGCCGGCAAGGGGCTGGCGCGCGGCACCAGATGCACCACCGAGGACGTCACCTTGGGTGGCGGCGTGAACGCCTGCGGCGGCACGTCGAAGGCAATCCTCGCCTCCGTCCGCCAGCCTGCCAGCACGCCGAGCCGACCATAGGCATCGCTGCCGGGGCTGGCTGCAATGCGTTCGGCGACCTCGCGCTGGAACATCAGTGTCATCGATGTGTAGAAGGGCGGCCACTCGGTAACGGTCAGCCAGCGGATCAGCAATTCGGTGCCGATATTGTAGGGCAGGTTGGCAACGATTTTCGCCGGCCCGCCGCTTCCCGGCACTCCTTTTGCAAGCGCTGCAAAATCAGCTTTCAGCGCATCGCCGGCTACGATCTCTAGCCGGCCCGGATAGTGGTTCGCGATCTCGGCCAAGGCCGCCAGGCAGCGCTCATCGCGCTCGATGGCGACGACCCGCCGGGCGCCGTTGAGGAGCAGGGCCCGGGTCAGCCCGCCCGGACCGGGACCGACCTCGATAACCGTAACGTCGCTCAGGTCGCCGGCGGTTCGCGCAATCTTGCTTGTCAGGTTAAGGTCGAGCAGAAAATTCTGGCCCAGCGCCTTTTTCGCCTGCAGCCCATGGCGCTCGATCACCTCGCGCAGTGGCGGCAGGCCGTCTATGCTCATCGGGCTGGGCTCATCAGGCGGGCTCATCGGGTTAAGGCCATCGAATATGGCTGATTGGGCTCAGGGCCTACGGCCTTTTCCCGGTATCGGCAAGAACGCGAGCGAGTTTCAGCGCTGCAATCAGGCTGCCGGCACGGGCGATGCCCTTGCCGGCGATGTCGAAGGCGGTGCCGTGGTCGGGCGAGGTGCGGACGAAGGGCAGGCCGAGCGTGACGTTGACCGCCTCGTCAAACGCCAGCGCCTTGGCCGGGATCAGCGCCTGGTCGTGATACATACAGAGCGCCACGTCGTAGCCGGCGCGGGCGCGAGCATGAAACAGCGTGTCGGCCGGCAACGGCCCGAAGGCGTCGATCCCTTCCTGCCTCAGCCGGTCGACCGCCGGGCGCACGATCCGCTCGTCTTCGGTGCCCATGGTGCCGCCTTCGCCGGCATGCGGGTTGAGGCCGGCAATGGCGAGCCGCGGCTTGGCAATTCCGAAGCGGTTCGCAAGGTCGGCGGCGGTGATGCGGCCGGTGGCGACGATAAGGTCCGTGGTCAGCGCTTTCGGCACCTCGGCCAGCGCGATGTGGATGGTGACCGGCACGGTGCGCAGGTCCGGTCCGGCAAGCAGCATCACCGGTATCACTTCGGTGCCGGTGTGAAGCGATGCCAGATGCGCCAGATATTCGGTGTGGCCGGGAAAGCGAAAGCCGGCGTCGTAGAGCGGCTTCTTGGCAATGGGGCAGGTGACGACTGCGGCGGCGCGGCCGGCCAGGCAGTCGGCAACTGCGCGGTCGATCGCCTCGATGATGCCGGCGGCGTTGGCTGGATCCGGGCGGCCGGGACTGTCGACGAAACGGGCAGCAAGCGCCACCACCGGCAGCGCGCGCGAAAACACCCCCGGCGCTAACGCCGGCGTCGTCTCGGCAATCGCGATATCGGTGCCGAGCCTGTGCGCTCGCGCGGCAATCAGTGCCGGATCGGCAAGGAGATAAAATGACGGAACGCCAGCGCTTTCGCGGGCCTGCCAAGCAGCGATGGCGATGTCCGGCCCCACGCCGGACGGATCGCCGACGCTCAACGCCAGCGGAAGCTCTGCGTCAGCCACGGCGCGTCGACTTCAGCGCTCGATTATGCGGGCTTTCTTCCGCAACTCCTCGACATATTTCTTCGAGAGTTCGTCGGCGTTCTTGTCGCTCGAACCTTCACTCTGGAACACCATCTGCGCGGCTTTGTCGTCTGACACTTCGCGCGACGAGCAGATGCCGATGAATTCGACACCGCGGTCGGTTTCGCGCGTCGTGGTGGCGCCGCCGACCTTTGTAGCCTTTATCTGCTCGGCCCAGTCCGCCGGCAATTGCGGCGCCAGCACCCGGCCGAGATCGCGAACGGTGACATCGATCAGGCCCTTGGCGAATTCGCGCGTGGTGTTGCAGCCGTTGAAGCGGGCGCGCATAGCGTCGGCTTCGCGTTTGCGCTTGGCCAGCGTCGCACTGCGCTCGGCCGCCGGCACCACGAAGATGACCTGCTGCAGCATGTACTCTGTGGCGCTCGGTTTGCTGCCGCCTTTTTCGAGCATGCGCTTGACGAGGTCCTGCTCGCTCATGGCGCCGCCGCCGTCGCTGGAACGGTGACGCGCCGTCAGCGCCTGGTTCCAGGCCATCTGCGCCCGGATAAAGTCCTTGAAATGCTCCTTGGTGACGCCGGATTGCGCCATCGCGCCGTCAAGCTGCTTGAGCGGCATCTTGTTGCTGGTGGCGAAACGCTGATAAGCGGCATCGACCTGCTCGTCGCTGATGCGGATGCCGAGCCGCCGGGCTTCGGCCAGGCGCAGCGTCTGGTCGATCATTTCCTGGCCGGCATCGCCCTTTCTGTGCTGCAGGCGCAGGAAAGCGGCCCGATGCTGGATGTCGCCGGTGGTGATCGGTATATTGTTGACGACGTATTTGATCTCGGTGGCGAAAACTGGCCGTGTCACCGCGGTGGTCGAGAACGCCACCAGCAGCGCGAACCCTGCCGAAAAGAGGTATTTCCTCATCGAAAGCATCCCAATTCCATCCCGATTCAGCCGAACCTATCCCAGTTCAGGCCGTCAAAATTCGTGCCTGCTCTATGCGGCGAAACAATGTCGTCCGCCAGCCGCCCCGTTGCCGACCGCTGCCCGTTATTGAATGGTGTCGATGGAGCGTTGCGACGAGCCGAAATCGCCGAGCGTGCGGAACGACAGGTTGAAGCCGACGTTCTGCGATACTTCCTTGGTGTTCAGGTCACGTCTTTCCGAAAACGTCATCAAATAGGTAAAGCACGAATCACTATAGGCAAAGCCGACCCCGTCCTTGACCAGAACGCTCTGCTCCAGATCATATGTGCCGGTGCCAAAGACGCGCCAATTCTCGGCAAGATGTGTCGAGGCGCCGAGCGTAACCTCATGGCGATCGGTTGAGAAGCCATAGAGTGGCTGCGCCTGGATGAAGGCGTATTTGGCGCTCAGCGATACCGGCAGGCCTGAAAAGGCGGCCTTTACCTCAGCGCGGCGGATCTCGAAGCTTTGCTCGTCGAAACGGCCGCTGACCGAGCCGGAAAACCCGCTGGGGCTGTTGAAGCCGACAAGGCCGACATAGTCGGAGGTTGCAGTTTCAAGGCCTGAATAGGCGCCGACATTGACCAGGTCCGGCGTGCCGAACGAGTTCTGGCCGCCCAGCTGGTAGGATTGGCCGAACACCGCATTGGTGCCCCAGCCATTGTCATATGCGCCGGAATAGCGCAGCCCGACATTGGCGCGTGTGCCGCCTTCCATGCGGTCATAGCCCGAGAATTTGTCGCGCTCGAACAGCGTCGTGGCGTCGAAGACGAAGCTCTGGGCGTCCTCGTTGGGGACCGCCAGCCCGCCGACATATTGCTCGTTCGGACGCATGAATACCTGCGCCATCGGTTCGAAGACATGGCTGGAACTGGTCATCGAAAACAGCACCGGCCAGCGCATCTCAAGGCCGGCGGTCGCCATGTAGCGGGCAAGCGATGAACGCATATCGTCCTCGACGCCGAGATTGGTCGCCATCTGGTTGACGGCGTCGAGCGAGGCCGAGGAAGCGTTGACGTAGCCGGCGTCGCCGCGCAGCGCCAGCAGCGGTGTCAGCAGCAGCCCGCCATCGGTGGTGAAGGTGCGCTTCCATTCGGCTTCCGCGGTAAGGCGCCCGGATTGACCGTCGATGCCGCGGACGTTGTTGACGGACGAAGGGATGCCCGAATTTGCAAGAGCCGTATCGAGCCTGTCGCGGTCAATGACCCGCGCGTTGACGTCGAACGACAGCTGCCCGCCGGCCACCGGCATGTCGGGGATATAGGCGTAGTCGAGCGAGGGTGGCACCCAGGGCTGCTTGGCGGCGCGTGCAGTCGGATCGCTGGCGAGCGTGTCTTCCTGAACCTCGAAGTGCATGGCGCGCACGTCGAAGTAATTGCGATCGTTGAGCCCCGTCAGGTACACCTCGGAGCGGTGCACGCTATCGTTGAAGCCATCGATGTCGTAGGTGCGCGCGAAATTCTTGTCGCTCTGCAGCAGGATGTCCCAGCCGAAGTCCCAGCGCGGGTTGATGGCGAACTGGCCCTGGGTGCCCATCATGCCGCGGAACCTGTTCGGGTCGCCTTCGGTACCCGAATTCACGTTGTGGCCATTGTCGTCGATGAAGGCGTCGGGATTCTCCTGCCGGATGCCCGCAATCTTCAGGCTGTACTGACCGTTGTTGAAGCGCTGCCTCCACTCGGCCTCACCGAGGAAACCTTGCTTGGTATAGCCGCTGCCAGTGACAGTGAGATCGTAGGTCGGCGAGAGCGCGAAATAATAGGGGACTTTAACACCGACGCCGAGATCGCTCTTGTAGGCGACGCCGGGGATCAGGAAGCCGCTCTTGCGCTTGACCGTTGGGTCGGCGATCTCGAAAGCCGGCAGATAGGCCAGCGGAAAGCCGAAGAACTCGAAATTCGAGTTCTCGAAGCGAACCGTCTTCTTCTCGCCGTTCCAGATGATCTTCCTGGCCTTGATACGCCAGGTCGGCGCTTTGTCGGGCTTGTCCTCGCACGGCTCGCAGGCGGTGTAGACGCCATTGTGGAACGTCGTCAGCACGCCGCCCATGCGCTCCGCGCTTTCGGCGGCGAAATACGCCTTGTCTATGGTCTCGACCCGCAGCGCGTTGACGAAGCCGTCGGCGAAATCGTCAGTGATGTCGGCATGTTGCGAATAGATTTTGGTGCCGTCGCTATTGACGAGTTCGACATTGCCGCTGGCGACGAGGCGTTTGGTGTTGCGGTTGTATTCGACCCGCTGGGCGACGAGACGGTTGCCGCCGTAGTCGATCTGGACGCCACCGACGGCCGTCACTGTCTGCTTGTCGTTGTCGTAGACCAGCGTATCGGCTGCCAACAGCATCTGCGTGCCGCTCGGAACCTTCGTTGCCAGCTCACTGACGTCCTGGGCGAAAGCCGGAGCAACCGGGGCGGCGCTGGCAAGCAGGCATGCCAAGGCGCTCGCCGCAGAGAGGCGTGCCAAACCGGCGTGCCTATGGCTGCGCAAAACCGCCTCCCTCACTAGCCGTCTTCCTTGTATAGCAGGAATGTCACCCCGAAGAACATAGCCACGACAACCGGGACCCAAGCCGCTACGGCCGTGGGTACGAATCCCGCTACGCCGAATGCCTTGACCAGCACCGAAACGACATAAAGCAGAAACCCGGCCACGATGCCACCCAGAATCATCGTTGCCGACTGCCCCATCCTCGCAAATCGCATTGATACCGTTGCCGCAATCAGCGTCATCGCGACAAGCAGGAACGGCAGCGCAATCAGGGAATTGAACTGCATGGCGAAGGCATTTGCCTTGAGGCCGAAGGAGCGGGCCACTTCGATCTTGCCGGGCAGATCGTAGAAGGGAATGGTCTCAGGGCGCGCCAACCGCTCTTGCACGAATTCCGGCTTGAGATTGGTCGGCAGCCGATCGCTGGGTAACGACTGGATGGTACCGTCCCGGAACACCTTGACGTCCTGCAATTCCCAGTAGCCGTCCCGCAAAAAGGCGCGCGCCGCATCCTTGCGCTCGATGATGTCGCCTTGCGGGCTGAAGCTGAAGAAGACCGCGTCGGCCATCTCCAGGCCTTGATTAAGAATGGCGCGCGCGCCGATGATGGTATCGCCGGCGTTGGTTTTCTGCCTGATCCAGGGCGCAGCATCGGCCGAGACGCTGTTCGACTTGCCCGAACGGAGCTGGGTCTCGATCTCCTCGGACCAGGAATAGGCGTGCGCGGCTACCGGATTGATGACGCCGACCGACAAGGCTCCAAACAGCAGCGCCCCGATGCAGCACGGCAGCAGGAATTGCCATGCGGAAACCCCGGCGGAACGGGCAATGACCAATTCGTATTTGCGGTTGAGCGACACCAACGTCGCCATCGCCGAGAACAGGCCGACGAACGGCACCGTCTGCAGCATGATCATCGGCATCCTGAGCCCCGAAATGGCGAACGCAGTTGCGTAGGTGAAGCCCGGCACGCCAGTCGTGCGGCCGGAAAGCTCGGTGAAATCGATCAGGAACACCAGCGCCAAGAGGCCGATGAAGAACCAGATGGTGATCGTCACATAGCGAAAGAAGAAGTACCGACCCAGAGTCCAGCCCATCAGCCGGCTCCCTGTCCGGATGCGCCACGCCCGGCAAAACGGAGCTTGATGGCGCTCCAGCCGTCACTGAAGCGGCCGGCAAGATTGGTTATCCAATCGGCCCAGGCAACCGGCAGTTCCATGGTCCGGTTGGAAACAATGAACCAGATGGCGATCGCCGATGCCACGATCGGGACGCCGTAGACCATATAGGCATATTGCGGCACCTTGTCGGCCTTGCCGGCGGCAAAGAACCCGAGCCAGCGCACGAACAGCGCGATCGCGATTGCCGTGATCAGCGGGTGCACACGCGCCTCGCGATGCGAGCGCGCATCTCCGGCAACGGCGAGCGCGATCAGCGCGAAGACGAGCGAATAGGACCACTCGGAAAAACGCTGGTTGAGCTCGGCCAGGTACCTGTTCGGCTTTTGCTGGTACATCTTGTCGTTCGGACTGGGATTGAGCAGATACTGGGTCGTCCGGTCCTTCGGCAAAAGCAGGATATCAGATGATGCCGACATGAAAGCGGACAAGTCGAAGGCGTAGGAGGTGAACCGGATCACCGAGAGGTCGCCGGTCATGGTTTTGCGATGGATGACGCCGTCATTCATCATCAGCACCTTCTCGTCGCCGCGTTCGATGATGCTGCCGGTCTTGGCGTAGTAGACGAGATTGACGCCTTCTTCGCGCGAATCGGCGACGAAGATGCCGCCGAGGCGGTTGTCGGGAAGCCGTTCGCCAACCTGCAGGAACAGGCCGTCGTCGATCTTGCGGAAGGTGCCTTCCTGGATGATCAACGACAACAGATCGGCACGCGATGACGCAATCAACTCGCGGTTCTTCTGGCGTGCGTAAGGGTCGACGCCATTGTCGACGGCGAAGGAAAAAACGCTGGCTGCAAGTGCCAGAAGCATGATCGGCCTGACGATGGTCCAGCGTGAAGCGCCGGCGGCATTGATGACGGCCAGCTCCGAATCAGAATTCATCACGCTGAGGATCTGGGCGACCGCGACCACCAGGGCGAACGGCACGACGATCGGAACGATCGTCGGGATGATCAGCGCTGCGACTTCGAAGAAGGTGAGGGCCGACTGACCGCTATCGGTGACGAGGTCGATGCGGGCGAGCACCTGAGTCGTCCAGACGATCGCCAGCGTCCAGACGAGCGCCAGCGCGAATACCGCGAAAGCACGGCGCATGATGTAACGTTCAACGACCTTCATGAAGGCTTTTCTCGGCGATTTCGAACGGCATCATGCCTTGGAACAAGGTAGTCGTCCGGCGCCGGCTGCACAACTGGCTCAGTTTGGCGGTTCGATCTGGGTTCTGTCCCGGATCGCAAATTCCGCTGGGCCGGAGTGTCGGCGGCAATGGATAAGAAAGGGCGAACATTGTTGGTTAACAACAGGTTGCGGCGGGAAGCGGGGCCGTGCCGCGACGAATCGTGGATGGTTCGATATCGCATATGGGAGCGATTTCGGCCAAAGTCTTGTCAAATGCGGCAAAACGACCAAATGTCGCGCCGGTCGCGACCGCCGCGGCGTGATAAGACGGGTCAGGATCTGTTGAGCCCCAGCATGGAAGCGGAAAAATTGCGCGGTCAAACCGGTCGGGAAGCGGTCTTTGACGGCGCGATCGTGGTCGGGGCCGGCGCGGCCGGCCTTGCCGCCGCCCACGCCTTGATGAAGGCCGGCGTACCGACGCTCGTCCTGGAAAAGGAGAGCCGGCTTGCCGAACCCTGGCATCGGCGGCACCAGCGGCTGCACCTCAATACGCATCGCGATCTCTCGACGCTGCCCGGCGTCGGCTATCCCGCAGGCACCCCGGCTTTTCCGCATAAATCGGCCGTCATTCGCCATCTGAACGATTTCAGCCAGGCGCATGGTCTGCCGGTCGCATTCGGCGTTGCCGTTGAAGAGATCACGTTCGATGGCGATCACTGGACCGTGCGGACGAACGCCGGACGTCGTCTGGCGCGTCATGTCGTCGTCGCGACCGGGCGCGACCGGCAGCCGTTTATTCCTGCGTGGAAAGGCATGAAGGATTTTGCAGGCCGGATTATCCATTCGGCCGATTTTGGCGAGGCGAAGGACTACGTCGGCAAAAGGGTGCTGGTCGTCGGAGCCGGCAATTCGGGGTTCGACGCACTCAACCATCTTGCGAATGCAGATGCCCAAAGCATCTGGCTGTCGGCCCGCAACGGCCCGTCGCTGCTGCCGAAACGCATCGGCAAGGTCGCCGTCCACAGGCTTTCACCGTTGATGGCGAGCTTGCCGGTGCGGCTGGCCGATGCGGTGATGGCGACAACCCAGCGCCTGGTTTTCGGCGACCTGACGAAATTTGGGCTTCCGCCGGCTCCCACAGGCGGTGCCAGCCGTCTGAGCGCCGACTACACCGCGATCGCAGCCGATGACGGCGCGGTTCGCGCCATAAAGGCAGGCACGATCGTGGTGGTGCCACCATTGCGGGAATTTACCCAAGACGGCATCGTATTGAATGACGGCAGGTTGATCACGCCCGATATCGTCATTGCGGCGACCGGCTATCGCACCGGTCTGGAGCAGATGTTCGGCAAGCTCGGCGTTCTCGACGGCAAGGGCGTTCCGCTTTTCAACGGCGGCGATGCCGATCCGAAATTGCCCGGTCTGTGGTTTACCGGCATGCGGCCGAGCATTCGCGGTTGTTTCGCTAACGCCCGCATTCAGGCCAGAGCGATAGCGGCGCGGATTGTCAAGCAGCGATGATGAGCCGGACTATGCCGACTGTTCCGCCCGCAATAGACACGCCTTGTTGAAAGGTGCTCGAACCGAAAGGTCAATGGTCATGACGCCAGTCAGCATTCGCTACATGGTCGATGATGTCGCCGCCTCGATCGACTTCTACTGTGGACATCTGGGCTTCGCTGTTGAACAGGACGCGCGACCGGCTTTTGCTTCCGTGACACGCGGCGCTTTACGGCTCCTTCTAAGCGGCCCCGGCAGTTCGGGTGCACGGGCGATGCCGGATGGCCGGCAGCCGGTGCCGGGAGGTTGGAATCGCATCCTGTTGGTGGTGCCGGACCTGAAAGAAGAGGTTGCGCGCCTCAAGAGTGCTGGACTTGTCTTTCGCAACGATATCATAACGGGCGTCGGCGGTTCCCAGACGCTGCTCGAAGATCCATCGGGCAATGTTATCGAGCTGTTTCAACCCGCCGCTCACTGACGAACGTTTCTCGCAATAATCCAACTCACTTCCCCGAAAGCAGGACATGATGAATTCGAGACCCTCGATCGCCTTTGCCAAATTCGCCGCGCCCAAAAAAGGCAGCGTTTTCGTTCTGGTGACCGACGAGGGCGGCCTCAGCGATGCCGCCAGGGCTTGCGATCCGGCAAAGACCCTCGAGCGGGCTTTTCCGGTCGCCGACTTCACCGGCAAATTCGCCAGCCTGGTCGAAGTGCTGGCACCGGAAGGGACATCGATCGAGCGGCTGGTGGCGGTCGGTGCCGGCAAGAGCTCCAATCTCGATGATTACGCCTGGCTGAAGCTCGGCGGCACGATTGCCGCATCCTTTCGCAAGGCAACCGAAGTGGCCGTCGTGCTCGATCTTCCCGGTGCGGCCGTCAGCGGCAGGCAAGCCGTTCAGCTTGCAGCGGGCATCCTGCTGCGCAGCTATTCCTTCGACAAATACAAGACCAAAAAGAACAATGGTGACGACAGGCGCGAGCCAAAAAAGCCGGTCAAGGTGACTATTCACACCGCCGATCCGGCAGCTGCAAAGAAGGCCTTCGCCGATGAAGCGGCGGTGATCGACGGCGTCTTGCTGGCGCGCGATTTGGTCAATGAACCGGCCAATGTTTTGGGACCGGTGGAATTCGCCGCCCGCATCGCCGAACTGGAGGCGCTCGGCGTCACGGTCGAGATCCTGGCCGAGAAGGAGATGAAGAAGCTCGGCATGGGTTCGCTGCTGGGCGTAGCGCAGGGTTCGCCGCGTGGCGCCCGCATCGCGGTCATGCGGTGGGACGGCGGCAAGGCCAAGGAAAGCCCGGTCGCCTTCGTCGGCAAGGGCGTCACCTTCGACACCGGCGGCAATTCGATCAAGCCGGCGTCGGGCATGGAGGACATGAAGGGCGACATGGGCGGCGCTGCTGCCGTCACCGGCCTGATGCACGCGCTGGCCGCGCGCAAGGCGAAGGTCAATGTCGTCGGCATTGTCGGGCTGGTTGAAAATGCCGTCGACGGCCACGCTCAGCGACCCGGCGACATTGTCACCTCGATGTCGGGTCAGACTATCGAAGTGCTCAATACCGACGCCGAGGGCCGCCTGGTACTGGCCGATGCGCTCTGGTACTGCAACGACCGCTTCCAGCCGAAATTCATGATCAATCTGGCGACGCTGACCGGCGCCATCATGGTCGCGCTCGGCCAGCATTATGCCGGCCTGTTCTCCAACAATGACGAGTTGGCGGACCGGTTGACGGCGGCCGGACAGGCGACGCAGGAGCGGGTGTGGCGCATGCCGCTCGGTGCCGAATACGACAAGCTGATCGATTCCAAGAATGCTGACATGAAGAACATCGGCGGCCGCCATGGCGGCGCCATTATCGCCGCGCAGTTCCTGCAGCGCTTCGTCAAGGACACGCCCTGGGCGCATCTCGACATCGCCGGCACCGCGATGGGCGCGCCTTCCAACGAGATCAACCAGTCATGGGCTTCCGGCTTCGGCGTCAGGCTGCTCGACCGGCTGGTGCGCGATCATTACGAGCAATGAGCGGCTGGGGCGGGACTCCGACAATGTAGACTGAACGCATGGCCGAGATTCTGTTTTATCACCTGACCGAATCGACGCTGGAGGATGCGTTGCCCGGCCTCCTGGAGCGCAGTATCGATCGCGGCTGGCGTGCCGTGGTGCAGACCGGCACCGAGGAACGGCGCGACGCGCTGGACCAGCATCTGTGGACTTTCCGGGACGATTCATTCCTGGCCCACGCAACGGATCGCGAAGCCCATCCCGCCGAGCAGCCGGTGCTTCTGACCGTCGGCCCTGACAATCCGAACCAGGCGCAGATACGCTTCCTGGTCGATGGGGCGGTGCCGCCGGAGCTTGGCGGCTACCAGCGCGCCGTGTTCCTGTTCGACGGTCACGATGCAGCCCAGCTAGAGGCGGCACGCACGCACTGGAAGACAATGAAGGAGGCCGGCCACACCGTGACCTACTGGCAGCAAACGCCCGACCGGCGCTGGGAACGCAAGGCTTAGAGAATTTGCCGGCAAGGGAATCACTGGCGCCGCAAGAGTGCGACGACAAAAAGATGGACCGCCGGCTATTCAGAAGACCGGAGCAAGCCCGATGCCGCCCGATGAACGAACGCCAGGCATGCCGATAGATGCCGCACTTGTTCGCCGGCTGATTGCCGCGCAGTTCCCCAAATGGGCGGACCTGCCGGTAGAGACGGTCGAGCCTGGCGGCTGGGACAACCGCACGTTCCGGCTGGGCGACAGCATGTCGGTGCGGCTGCCGAGCGCTGCCGCCTATGTCGCCCAGGTCGAGAAGGAGCATCGCTGGCTGCCCCGCTTGGCGCCTCACCTGCCTCTGCCGATACCCGTGCCGCTGGCCAAAGGCGCGCCCGGGGAAGGCTATCCATGGCCTTGGTCCGTCTATCGCTGGCTTGGCGGCAGACCGGCGGCTGGTGGACTGATTGCCGATCTTACTGAGTTCGCCCGTTCGCTGGCCGGCTTTCTGGTGGCGCTCTACCGGATCGACGCTGCCGACGGGCCACCGGCAGGGCAGCATAATTTCCACCGCGGTGGCCGGCTTTCGGTCTACGACGCCGAGACCCGAGCCGCGCTCTCGGCGCTCGGCGGCCGCATCGACAAGGCCGCCGCCGAGGCCGTGTGGGCGACGGCCCATGCCGCGCGCTGGCAGGGGCCGCCGGTCTGGGTCCATGGCGACGTCGCCTCGGGCAATCTGCTCGTCGAAGATGGCAAGCTCTGGGCGGTCGTCGATTTCGGCAGTTCGGCTATCGGCGATCCTGCCTGTGACCTGGTGATTGCGTGGACGGAATTTTACGGCGAGAGCCGCCAGGCGTTCCGCGACGCCATTGCCCTTGATGAGCACAGCTGGGCGCGCGCACGGGGCTGGGCGTTGTGGAAGGCGCTGATCGTCGCTTCGGGACATGACGGCAACCAGCGCGAGGCGGAAAAATCGTGGCGGGTTATCAATGAGGTGCTGGCGGATCATACAAACAGTCGGAGCGGGATGGCTAATTCAGTCTGAACGCATCCAGCTCTAACAACGAAAAGCATTACTGCCCGCCCATCTCCTTCTTGAATGTATCGAAATCGACCTGCATGCCGTTGAAGATGGTGCTCCAATGGCGGGTCAGCGCTGAAACGGCGACCGCCTCCTGGATCTCCTCGTCGGTGGCGCCGGCCCGCTTGGCGTCCTGCATGTCCGACCAGATACAGTAGTTGCACGGGATTTGCGCTGCCACCGCCAGCGAGATCAGCGACTTGACCTTCGGCGGCAGCGCCGTCTTGTCGCTGAGCTGGATGGCCTTGACCTCGGCCCATGCACCGGGCAGACCGGCTTTCGGGAACTGCTTTACGAAACCGGGCACCCCGCCCATGGTCGACTGGATGTCCTTGACGGTTGCGTCATACTCATCGGCATAAGAAGGGGCTGCAGCCAAGGTCAGCACACAGGCGGCGGCGAGCAGGCAGGCGCGGCGGATGGAAGAATGCGTTGATGAAAGAGTACGATAGACAGACATGACGTTTTCCTCTGGTTTTTGCTAACCTTACGATGTAAGGTAATGTCGAAAATGAACCTTACAGTGTAAGTTGTCAAGCGGCACCATGGACACATCGATCAAAAAAAAGCGGCCCCGTGGCCGGCTGTCTCGCGAGATGATCGAGGATGCCGCTTTGAAGGTGATCGAGAGCGAGGGCCTCGCCGGTTTTTCGATGCGCAAGCTGGCGACTGCACTCGGCTGCGAGGCGATGAGCATCTATCACCACTTTCCTTCGGCGGCGCATCTCTTCGAAGCCTTGGTGGATCGGCTGATCGGCTCCCTCGAAATGCCCGACGCGGACCTACCTTGGCGACAAAGGTTGCGCATCGCCGTGCAGGATTTCCGCCGCGTCGCGCGTGAGCACCCGGCTTTCGCCAGCTTCTTCGTCACCTACCGGATGAACTCGCCGACCTGTCTCGCTTGGCTGAACGGCATCCTTGGCCTGTTCGAGGCCGGCGGCTTCGGACCGGAACTTGGTGCGCGGCTGTTCCGCACCACCGGCTATTATCTGATGGGTGCCATCCTCGACGAGACTGCCGGCTATGCGAAGGGGCCTTCGGCCGTGACCACTGTCAGCGATGAGCAACTGGCGCAGGATTTTCCAAAAGTAGCTGCGGCCGGGCGTTATTTCGGCACCGCCGAATTCGACCGGACGTTTGATCTCGGCCTTGACATGCTCCTGGACGAAATGGAACGCGCCCGCGACGGCACCAGCGCGCCGAACACCGGGTCTTGACCTCATGCGCTCTCTGTTCGCCCTGATTCTGCTCATCGGTACCGGCATCGGCGTCGTCTATCCCTGGGCGATGACCAATTTCTCCGGCCGTGAGATCGGCACCTGGCGGGTTTACGACCAGGGCCGGTTCAAGCCGGTGACGGTGGCCCTGAGCGCACGCGACGGGCCGCTACGCGTGCTGGTCGATCTTACGGCAAGAGCCGAGCGCATCGTCTCGCAGCAGCGCACTGTGTTGACCCTGACTGCCGCCACCGGCGGCAGGACGGTGCTCGCCTCGACGTTGCAGTTCAACCATTCCGACAATCCGCGCCAGGTCAGTCCGCAACTGCCGGACAGGATCTTTCGCGATGAAGCCGGACTGATCCCGACCGTTACCGCCGGCCCCTACATCTTCACCGTCGGTCCGGGCGACGCCGAGGGCATTCCGATGCGGGCCGTCGACCTCGTCCTGCGCTCGGGTGCCGGCGAGGTCGACCGCCGGGCGCGGCCGGTCGGTTTTTCCCTGATGGCGGCCGGCCTGGCCGGGCTGGTGCTGGCATTCCGTTTCGGCGGCCGCCGGCCGGAAAATCCTAACTCGCAGCCGCCACCGCCGCGCTGGGGCAGGGGCTCCAATTGAACTATCGCCACGCCTACCATGCCGGGAACTTCGCCGACGTCGTCAAGCATGTCGTGCTCAGCCGGTTGATCGAATATCTGAAGCTGAAGGACAAGGCGTTTCGGGTCATCGACACCCATTCCGGAATCGGCCGCTACGATCTGTCCTCGACCGAAGCGCAAAAGACCGGCGAATGGCAAGGCGGCATCGGCCGGCTCGTCGATGTGGCCCTTGATGCGCCGGCGGCAGCACTGCTGTCGCCGTATCTTGAAGCCGTCCGTTCGTTCAATCCGGACGGCGGCGTGAAAAAATACCCGGGTTCACCGCTGATCGCCCGGCACCTGATGCGCAACCAGGACCGGCTGTCGGCGGTCGAACTGCACCCCAAGGATGCTGCCAGGCTGAAGGCGCTGTTCGACGGTGACTTCCAGACCCGGGTGATCGAGCTTGACGGCTGGCTGGCTCTCGGCGCGCATCTGCCGCCAAAGGAAAAGCGCGGCCTCGTGCTGATCGATCCGCCTTTCGAGGAAGAGGGTGAGTTCGGTCGCTTGGTCGACGGGCTGCAAAGAGCCCATCGGCGCTGGCCAGGAGGGATTTACGCATTGTGGTATCCACTCAAGGACCGCAGGGCGGTCGCCGCCTTCCGCAAGGCGCTGAAGCAGACGGGCATTCCGAAGCTGCTCGATATTTGTTTTGAGATCAGGCCGGCATCCGTCGAGCCGAGCCTCGACGGCTGCGGCATGGTGGTGGTCAATCCGCCCTTCACGCTGGAAGGCGAGTTACGGACGCTGCTGCCGGCGCTGCACCGGCTGCTTGCAGTCGAGCAGCCGTCGCATTGGACGCTGGACTGGCTGGCGGGAGAGTAGTTTGAGATGCGGCCCTGCCGTTCAGACAGCGCAACAATCGTCACCACAACCATGGTCGCTACAACCGCTTGACCGCGCGTCAGCGAATCCGCACAGTGCGCGCAGTCGACCTTGAGAGGCTGCCATGACTCGCTTCGCCCAATCCGCCCTTGCCGCACTGCTCGCCTTGTGCACGCCGTTGGCCGCACCACTTGGCGTCACCCAGGCAGTCCAGGCGGCCGACCTTGCAATCTATACCGACGAGGATAGCGGCGTCTGCGGCGAGGCCTGGGTCCTGGACAAGATCACCGACCGCTTCTCCTATCAGGTGCATCACGTGCCGCATCTGCCCGATGTGCAGATCGTCGACTTCCAGCGTATCCACCAGCATCGCTATCTGCCGGCCGACGACACCTGGCCGATCGGCCGCCGTTATTGCGGTGCCACCGTCAGCCTCTCCGACGGCCGCGCCCGCACCATCTGGTACCTGATCGAAGAAGGCCAGGGCTTTGCGTCGATCGGTGACAATGTCGAATTCTGCGTCTCGGGCTTCGACCGTTGGATGGTCTATAACGGCCGCTGCCGCGTCCTGCGCTGAACGCGCACTCGCTGATTCCGACTTTTTAGCACCGGCCACCTGATCGACCGTCACCGTTTCCATGCGGCGCAGCATTCGCGGGAAGCGCGATCTGCTGTCACGAGTTTGCGGGAAAACAGCACTACATGGATTCGCTTGTTTATACTGTTGCTCTCGGCGCGGTCGTTGCTGGCTTCGTCCAGGGGCTGTCAGGGTTCGCCTTCAGTCTGGTTGCCATGTCGTTTTGGGTTTGGACCGTTGAGCCCCAGCTTGCTGCTGCCATGGCGGTCTTTGGGGCGCTCACCGGCCAGATCATCGCTGCCGTCACCGTCCGCCGCGGTTTCGACCTCAAGCTTCTGCTGCCCTTCCTGATCGGCGGGGCCATAGGGATTCCGGTCGGTGTCGCCGTCCTGCCCTTGCTGGATGTGCAGTTGTTCAAGTTGGTCTTCGGTGCGCTGCTGGTCGTTTGGTGTCCCTTGATGCTCTTTGCGCGTCGCCTCCCTCCCATCACGGTCGGAGGTCCTGTTGCAGACGGTGCGATAGGTTTGGTCGGCGGCATCATGGGTGGGCTTGGCGGCTTCACCGGCCCGGTCCCAACGCTGTGGTGCGTGCTGCGCCAATGGAAAAGGACAGGCAGCGCATTGTCATCCAGAATTTCAACCTTGTGACCCTCTCCATGACGATGGCCGCCTATCTTGCGGCCGGAAAGATCAAGCTCGAAATGCTGCCGATGTTTGCCGTCGTCGCGCCGGCGATGTTGATACCGACACTGCTTGGCGCGAGACTCTACATCGGCGTTAGCGAGGCGACTTTTCGAAAGATCGTCCTCACGCTCTTGGCCGCATCAGGTGCAGCATTGTTGGCATCGTCCTTGCCGCACCTCATGAGCCGGTTTTGAACGACGCACAGAAATCCCCGACTTCCGCCGTGCCATGCGCTATCGACCGATGCGGCCCGCTCCCGATAGGTAGGCGCAGATCAGTTCGACGAGTTGCTTTTGCAGCTCCGGCGCGGCGAGCATGTTCCGGCGTGCCGCGTTGTGGATCACACCTTCGATCGCCGACGACAGCACGCGCGCCACGGTCTCCATGTCGACGCCTTTCCTTGGCTTGCGATAGGCGGCGACGGCAGTCGCATAATGATTGAGGTATTGTGTTTGGAACGACGCATGGGCGGCCCTGGAGCGGCGATCGCCGGGCGCCTCGTCGAGCAGAACCTGGTGTAGTGTCGGGTGAATGCTGTGCGCCGTGATCATGCCGTGCACCAGCCCCTGCGCGAACTTCCTGAGCGGCTTTTGGTCTTCCGCCGAATTGCGAATGACCGACAGCACATGATCGAAGTGACGGCGCCGGACGGCTTCGAGCAGAGAAAGCTTGTCGGGAAAATACTGGTAGAGCGTGCCGATGCTCACGCCTGCCGTCTCGGCCACCTTGTTGGTGGTGAAGCCGGCCCAGCCCAGCCCGCTCAGAACATGAGCCGCCGCCTCGATGATCGCCTCGACGGTTGCCCTGGAACGCGCCTGGCGCGGCTGCTTGCGCATGCGCGGATGCGGTTTTGCAATGCGAGTAGACACGCCCGCCCGTTCTCCTGAAAATATAAACAACATACTCGCATTTCCGTGAGAAGGACACCGGCCATGAGTGCGCTCACTCTGCTTCGCAGCCTGTTTGCCTATCAGGCCTGGGCCAATGACGAACTGCTGGAAAAGCTGGCGAGTCTCGACCCGCATGTTCACGACAAGAAACGGCAGGCCGTGATACGGCTCGTCGATCACAGCCATGTGGTTTCGCGGATATTCTCGGCGCACCTGGTTGGTGCAAGCCATGACTATTCCGCCGACATCACCGAGGACACGCCGGCGTTCGACGAACTTCGCGCCGCGGTCGCGGCGACCGATCGCTGGTATCTCGATTATCTCGAAACCGTTTCGTCGCGGCAGCTGTCCGAGCCTGTCGCATTCGTGTTCACCGACGGGGATAAGGCATTGATGTCGCGACAGGAAATGCTGACCCACGTCGTACTGCACGGCGTCTATCATCGCGGTGAAGCGGGGCGCATCCTGGCGCAGATTTCCGTCATGCCGCCATGGGATACCTTTGCCGTCCATCTCCACAGGGCCGAGCCTTCGCGCCGGCTGCAGATGAGCCGTGAGCCGCTCGGCGCCTGAACGGCCAAGCGCTTCGGCTCGACCGAATCTATCGAGCGATATCCTCTCCTTCAGAAATGCGAGCTATCTGTTTACTTTCATCGCGTCGCGCAAGATAGTGCAGCGGCGTGCTCGTCGCGTTGCTTCCTACTTACCTGTAGTTTATCTTTCGGACAAGACGAGGCGGGCGACCGCCTTCGTTCTTGACAATGTTCGCGCTGAGCGTCGGACGTTGAAGCGCAAAGCTGGGCGAAAAGGTCCTGAGCTTGACGAGAAGACCGGTCGAGATAGAGCGACCAGAATTTCTGTCGCAGAACTTCGCTGCGGGGCACAAAGATTCGCAACCGATTTTCGCGCCGGTAAAATGGTCGCCCGCTCGCCGTAACCGAAACTTAAGCTGCAAAAATCATTCTAATGCTTCGCTGGCTAGCAAGCCGCGAGTCAGATATGCAATGCGCGCCGGGTCAATAACGGCCGTCGGCACAACGGAAGGGGCATGATATGGCTAAGCAGTCATCCAAAGCGCCGGCATCCAAGGCACCGGCAAAGTCACCGGCAAAGAAAGCACCAGCAAAAGCAGCCGCGGCAAAGGCCGCAACTGCTGTGAAGAAAGCAGCACCCGCTGCGAAAGCGAAGGCCGCTGCGCCTAAGGCAAAAGCAGCGCCGGCCAAAAAGCCGGCCGCCAAGGCCGCGGCAAAACCAGCCGTAAAGAAAGCAGCACCGGCCAAGGCCAAGGCTGCACCGGCAAAGAAGGCGGCACCGGCCAAGAAGCCGGCTGCAAAGGCCGTGGCGAAGCCCGCTGCGAAGAAGGCAGCACCGGCAAAGGCCGCCGCTGCGAAATCTTCTGCGGCAGTGAAGAAGGCAGCGCCCGCGGCCAAGCCGAAGGCAGCGCCCGCAAAGGCGAAGGCCAAGAAGTAGTCGCGGTCCTGCTACCGCTGGGGACAGTACTCAAGACAGCCAGGGCGGGATGCCGGACAGGCGCCTCGCTTCTTGGTTGACGGTCGGGCAGGACGAGAAAGAGGCGGGAGGAAGACGTCTTTTCGCAACTCCCAGGACTTCGCCATGCGGCGAAGTCCGGTGGGATGTTCGTGGCTGCCGAAAACCAACCTTCGGTGCAAGGCCGAGTTGGTAGTTGCTCGGATCTGGATTGTCCGACCTGCTCGCGTCTGCCGCCGCTCCTCCGGCTCATCGCATCCGAACGCGACACTATGGCTGCACGCTGGCGGCGCGGTTTTCCGCCTCTGGCCGTTGATGAACCCTGCATGATCGGTCAACAGTGCCCGCGCACGAGCCCCTGTCGGAATCGATTTTCGGTAAGGGTCATGCGCGAGGTCACAATGCTACCGCGTCCTTTTGCGCGTCCAACAGGACGTATGGAGCCGTAGCCGGCAAACAGGAATCAACAATGCCCAGACTGCTCTACGCGTCTACTTCTCCCTACAGTTCCAAGGTGCGCATGGCAGCACTTTATGCCGGCATTGCGGTCGATCTCGTGCCGATAAAGACCGAGGAAAGGCCGGCCGAACTGATCGGCGCCAATCCGCTCGGCAAGATCCCGGTGCTGGTGCTCGATGACGGCCGCTCGGTCCACGACAGCCGCGCCATCACCCAGCATCTCAACCGGATGTCGAAGAACGCATTGTTTCCGCGCAATCCCGACAAGCGCCTTGAGGCGGAGGTGCTGGAGGCATTGGCCGACGGCATCTGCGACTGCGCGCTGTCGATGGTCTATGAGCGGCGCACGCGGCCGGAAGAGATGGTCTACCAGCCTTGGCTCGAGCGCCAGTGGACGAAGATTTCGGCGGCACTCGATCTGCTCAACGCCAACCCGCCGAAGCTGCCGAAGAAAATCACCCTCGGCCAGATCGCATTGCGCGCCTGCCTCGGCTATCTCTCGCTGCGCTTCGCTGGAAAATGGGAAAAGGGCCGCGGCCGGCTGACGCGCTGGGCGGCACGCTTCGACGAGAAATTCCCGGAGCTGAAGCCGGCCATCCCGGCTTGAGGGCGGGCGGCCTTAAGCCGTGCTACAAAAAAAGCCGGGCGCGAGGCCCGGCTTTTTCGTGTCGTGGCTTGGACGACTTAGAACTTCATACCGACGCCGAAGGTGACGCGATTATCGGTCGACTTGACCTTGCCGATACCGTCGAAGTCCTTCCTGCCGAAGTCCGTGTAACGATACTCGACACGGCCGAACACATTGTCGGTGATCTTGATGTCGGTACCCACGCCGGCAGTCCAGCCAAACTGGGTGTTGGTGTCGCTGACGCCGGCAGCTTCAATCTTCTGGTTCTTCAGCGCGCCACCGGCGGTGCCGTAGAGCAGGATATCCGGGGTGACAGCGTAGCCGAGGCGGGCGCGCAGCGAGCCCTCGAAGCCACCCTTGGCCTCGATGCCGGCATCGTCGCCCTTGACGCCGTTGTAGCCGATGTCGGCTTCGGCACCGTAGACGAAGTTCTCCTGCTGCCAGTTATAGCCGCCGAAGACGCCGCCGACAAAACCCTTGGTGTCGACGTCGACGCCAATGTCTTTGGCTTTGGCATGGCCGGCGAAGCCGTAGCCGACGCTCACACCGGCATACGGACCGGCCCAGGATGCGACCGGAAGTTCTGCAATCGGGGCAGGTGCCGGCGGCTCTTCCTGAACCACGTCCGCGGCATAGGCGGTTCCGCCGAGGGCGAACAGCCCAAACGCCACCGCGAGCGGTCGCGCAAATTTAAGATTGGCTTGCATTGTTCTTTACTCCTTAAGCCACAGGACACAGGCTTGTTGTTTATGAGCGCCCTCAACCCGTCCGGGGGATGAAACGGATCCGGCGTTCAACGGTTCCAAATGTCGTGTCGAAATGCGGCTGAAGCGAACCTGAACTTGGGTCATTCCCTGGCACGAATGAGGCAGAACCTTGACGTTGCATCTTCGCAACAGCGAATGTCAGCAGGTTCGCCGTGCTGCACTGCACACGGCTTGGTGTAAGGGCTCCAGCGCCCTATATTGCGGGCGGGCTGGCCCGAATTCCGGTCGAGCCAAAACGCCCACTGGCCACTTTGCCACAATCCTGCCCCAGGTGGAAATGGGATTTAACGCTTGGCGGGCCATAATTTGCCGGCGCGATCCCGGCAGGTCGGAATCGGCATCGAATTAAGGATTGACAGATGAGCAAGGTCGCCGCGACGGCACTGGTGACGGGCGGGGCGAAGCGGATCGGCAGGGCGATCGTCGAGGACCTTGCCGCGCATGGTTTTGCCGTCGCCATCCACTGCAATCGCTCGCTGGCCGAGGCGGAGGCACTGGCGGCCGAAATCAACAATGGTCATTTTGGTCGACATGGCCGGGCCGCTGTGATTGCTGCCGACCTGACCGACATGGACGCCGTCGGCAACCTTGTCGGCCGCGCGGCGGCGGCGCTCGGGCCGGTCTCGCTGCTGGTCAACAACGCCTCGCTATTCGAGCACGACAGCGTTGAGGAATTCGACTGGCCGGCCTGGGATCGCCATTTCGCCGTGCATGTCAAGGCGCCGGCGCTGTTGGCGCAGACTTTCGCCCGGGCCTTGCCGCAGAACAGTGAGGGGCTGATCGTCAACATGATCGACCAGCGCGTCTGGCGGCCGACGCCGCGTTATTTCTCCTATGCGCTGTCGAAGTCGACATTGTGGGCGGC
The DNA here is from genome assembly GCF_040320265.1 of Mesorhizobium sp. M0751. Lineage (NCBI taxonomy): Bacteria > Pseudomonadati > Pseudomonadota > Alphaproteobacteria > Hyphomicrobiales > Phyllobacteriaceae > Mesorhizobium > Mesorhizobium sp. M0751. Next base: position 19,149 of record NZ_JAMYPH010000028.1, on the reverse strand, counting down.
GACCGAGATGATGGCGCAGGCGCTGGGTCCCCGCATCCGTGTCAACGCCATTGGTCCTGGCCCGACCTTGAAGAACACGCGCCAGCACGACAGCGATTTCGATGCCCAGATTGCCGGCCTGATCCTGAAACGCGGCCCGGAATTGCCGGAATTCGGTGCCACTATCCGTTATCTCTGGGCGGCACGCTCGGTCACCGGCCAGATGATCGCGCTTGACGGCGGCCAGCATCTTGCATGGCAGACGCCCGATGTGACAGGCATGACGGAATGAGCCCCATGGACCAGAAACAAAAAACGCGCGGCGGCGCCGACGACCTGCCGCCCGAAGTCGAGCTCGAGGACGAGGCGGCCGAGGAGGTCGTCGAGCCTGCGGCCAGCGGTCCGGACGTCACCTTCACCGCCATCGACTGGACCCCGCATGCCGGCGACGCCGACGGCATGGTCGGCGCCGAGGTGATCCAGACGCTGGTCAAGCGCCTGCCCAATGCGCCCGGCGTCTATCGCATGATGAATGCTGCTGGCGACGTGCTCTATGTCGGCAAGGCACGCAGCCTGAAGAAGCGGGTCACCAGCTACGCGCAAGGCCGGTTCCACACCAGCCGCATCGGCCGCATGGTGCGCGAGACGTCGACGATGGAGTTCGTCGTCACCCGCACCGAGATCGAAGCGCTGCTGCTTGAAGCCAACCTCATCAAGCGCTTGCGGCCACGCTTCAACGTGCTGATGCGCGACGACAAGTCGTTTCCCTATATCCTGTTGACCGGTGACCATGTCTCGCCCGGCATCTACAAGCATCGCGGCGCGCGCTCGCGCAAGGGCGATTATTTCGGCCCGTTCGCCTCGGCCGGCGCCGTCGGCCGCACCATTAACTCGCTGCAGCGCGCCTTCCTGCTCAGGAGCTGCACCGACTCCTTCTACGAGAACCGCACCCGGCCCTGCCTTTTGTTCCAGATCAAGCGCTGCGCCGGCCCGTGCACCGGCGAAATCTCGCATGGCGATTATGCGAAGCTTGTCGCCGAGGCGAAGGATTTCCTTTCCGGCCGCAGCCAGAAGGTGAAGACGGAGATCTCCGTCGCCATGCAGCAGGCTTCGGAGAACCTCGACTTCGAACGCGCCGCCATCTATCGCGACCGGCTGGCGGCGCTGTCGCATGTGCAGAGCCATCAAGGCATCAATCCGCAGACCGTCGACGAGGCCGATGTCTTCGCCATCCATCAGGAGGGCGGCCAGGTCTGCATCCAGGTGTTCTTCTTCCGCACCGGCCAGAACTGGGGCAACCGCGCCTATATTCCCAAGGCCGATCCGGCGCTCGAAGCCGGCGAGGTGCTGGGGTCGTTCCTGGCGCAGTTCTACGACGACAAGCCGACGCCGCGCACCATCCTGTTGTCGCATGGCGTCGAGGACCAGGAATTGCTGGCGGAGGCGCTCTCCACCCGCGCCGGCCGCAAGGTGTCGATCTCGGTGCCGCAGCGCGGCGAGAAGAAGGACCTGACCGACAATGCGCTGCAGAATGCGCGCGAAGCGCTCGGCCGGCGGCTCGCCGAAACCTCGACGCAGGCGCGGCTGCTCAATGGCTTTGCCGAGACCTTCGGCCTGGAAAAGCCGCCGGTGCGTATCGAGGTCTATGACAACTCGCACATCATGGGCACCAACGCCGTCGGCGCCATGGTCGTCGCCGGGCCGGAAGGTTTTGTGAAGAACCAGTATCGAAAGTTCAACATCCGCTCGACCGAGATCACGCCGGGCGACGATTTCGGCATGATGCGCGAGGTGATGCAGAGGCGCTTTTCGCGGCTGTTGAAGGAACATGGCGATGCCCCGCAAACCGGCGGCGCGGGCGAGGCGGGCCCTACCGAACCGGGCGACGATATCGAGGTCGCGGGCGGCTTTCCCGCCTGGCCCGACGTCATCCTCATCGACGGCGGCCAGGGCCAGATGACGGCGGTGCACAAGATCCTCGCCGATCTCGGCATAGAGGACCGCGTGGTGGCCATCGGCATCGCCAAGGGGCAGGATCGCGATGCCGGCCGCGAACGCTTCTTCGTCAAGGGCAGGGTCCCATTCTCGCTGCCCGTACGCGATCCGGTGCTCTATTTCGTCCAGCGGCTGCGCGACGAGGTCCATCGTTTTGCCATCGGTTCGCACCGCGCCCGCCGCAAGAAGGAGATGGTCAAGAGCCCGCTCGACGAGATCAGCGGCATCGGCCCCGGCCGCAAGCGCGCGCTGCTGATGCATTTCGGTACGGCCAAGGCGGTCAGCCGCGCCGCCGTCGAGGACCTGGTCAAGGTCGACGGCATTTCCGAGCAGGTGGCGAAATTAGTCTATAATCATTTTCACGAGAGCTAAGACCTATTGCCGATATTTCGGCTGGCTAATCGATTCTGGCCTGTTGACCCCCCACATTCGCTTCTGATTTGACTAAGCAGGCAGAAAGAGTTCCCAAAACATGTCCCAGCGCGCGTTCAACCTGCCCAACATGCTCACTTACGCCCGCATCCTGGCGGTGCCGCTGGTTGTGCTGTGCTTTTTCCTGGAGGGGCATCTGAAATCGAGCGACTTCGCCCGCTGGTCGGCGCTCATCATTTTCCTGCTCGCCTCGATCACCGATTACTTCGACGGCTATCTGGCGCGCGCCTGGCAGCAGACCTCCAACATCGGCAAGATGCTCGACCCGATCGCCGACAAGCTGCTGGTCGCCACTTGCCTGCTGCTGCTCGCCGCCGATACCGATCGTCATGCCGGCATCGCCGGCTGGTCGCTATGGGCGGCGATCATCATCCTGTGCCGCGAGATCCTGGTTTCGGGCCTGCGCGAATATCTGGCGGCTTTGAAGGTCTCGGTGCCGGTGACGCAGCTCGCCAAATGGAAGACCACCATCCAGATGATCGCCATCGCCTTCCTGCTGGCGGGACCTGCCGGCGACAAGATCTTCCCGCTGACCACCCAGACCGGGCTGGTGCTGCTGTGGATCGCCGCCCTGGTGACGCTCTACACCGGCTACGACTATTTCCGCGCCGGCCTCAAGCACATCATGGATGAATAAAATGTCGACGAAGCTCATCTATTTCGCCTGGGTGCGCGAGCGGATCGGCAGACCGGAGGAAGAGGTCGAACTGCCGGCCGGCATCGAAACGGTCGCCGACCTGTTGCGCTGGCTGAAGTCGCGCGGCGAGGAATACGAGAACGCGCTGCAATATCCTGACGTGATCCGCGTCGCCATCAACCAGGAACATGTCGAGCACCGCGAGAAGATCGCCGGCGCGCGAGAGATCGCGCTGTTCCCGCCGATGACCGGTGGCTGAACCATGTCCGTGGTGGTGCCTGTCGTGCGCATCCAGGCGGAGGATTTCGACGTCGCCGCCGAGATCGCCAGGCTGACCAGGGGTCGCAACGACATCGGCGCTGTGGTGACCTTCTCCGGCCTTTGCCGCGACGAGCAAGGCAGGCTCTCGGCGCTCGAGCTCGAACATTATCCCGGCATGGCCGAAGCCGAGATATCCCGCATCGCCGGCGAGGCAATCGAGCGCTGGCCGCTGCAGGGGCTCACCGTCATCCATCGCCACGGCAAGATCGCGCCGGGCGAAAACATCGTCCTGGTGGTGGCCGCTTCCACCCACCGGCAGGCGGCGTTCGAGGCCGCGAATTTCCTGATGGACTATTTGAAATCACGGGCGCCGTTCTGGAAAAAGGAACACCATAGCGACGGTTCCGAGGGCGGCTGGGTCGACGCCAAGGAGGCCGACGACAAGGCGGCGAGCCGCTGGAAACGAGACTGACCAGGCGTTCCGCGAGCCCTCAACCTTTGTCAGTGCCGATCAAATGATCGAGCGAAATCCGGCCGGGTCCCCAGGCCATGATGCCAAGCGCCATCGCCGCCCAGGTAATGTGCAGCGGCCAGCCGTCCGGCACGGTGAGCTCGATGACCAGCGTCATCACCAGCAACCCGAATGCCGCCGGTCGCGTCGCCAGGCCGAAAACAAGGAGAACTGGCAGCACGATCTCTGCTGACCCTGAGGCGAACGCCACCAGCCCAGGTGCCGGAAAATCGTAAGGGCCGCCCGGCAGATGCAATTTGAGTTCCGAGCTGAAAAGCAGCACGGCGACATCGTTCAACTGTAGAAAACCGTCCCATTTGTTGACGCCGGACCGCCAGAACGGGACGGCGAGGCCGCAGCGCAGAACAAGCTGCGTCAGCGATGGCGTCGCGATCGTGCGCAGGGCGGCATTCAGCCTTTCGACGAGAGCGGCGACCCCTCGCGGTTCGGTGCTCGCGTTCTGTCCATCGCTCATCGTGCTCACCTTTCGTGATGTGCCGTCGTGAAGGCTCCCGCTTCCAGCACGCCGGCAATGTTGGCGGAAAGCTCGAATTCGGCACTCTCCGCAAATGCCGCCGCGGCCGCCGCGCCGAGCGCCTCGCCCGCGATCAGATGCGAGACAAACACTGCGCCGCCGGGCGGCAGGTGGCGGACGAAGACCTCGAGGCCGGGCCGCGTGACCAGCGCATCTTCGGCGCCCGTTGCCCGGATCGGCCCAACAGGAGCCTCGTTCCGGTTTGCCGCGAAGACCGTGACTGCCGGGAACCGGGAGCGCGCGACCCGCGTCGCCGGATGCGGCCGCAGCACGGTATCGGCAAGCCTCTCGCGAGCGATCGACGCCAGTCCCTCAGCCGACAGCGCCTCCGCGTCGGCGGCATGATAGGCGTCGAGCCAAGCCCGCTCGATGCGCGCCACGTCGGCCAGCCACGGCATCGACTGCGCGTATTCGTAGCGCTCGATGAAATCGGGAAAGTCGCGGCCATATTCGAATAGAAGCGGCGAGGTAGGTGGCGTTTCGCGGATGTGAAATCGCGCCATCGCGCGAAAGAAATCCGGGCCGGTGATGCGCAGCGTCGCTGGAAAGCTGGCAGCCAGCGCATCGATCAGGCTGACCGTGACGTTGTTGCGGTAGACGGCATATCGCTTGACCGCAGCCTTCCCGTTCGGCCCCGAGATAGAGTCAGGCGGGGCACGGGCAGGATCGAGCAAACCGGCGGTGAATGCCGCGGCATAGTCAAGCCGGCGGCCGAGATCGCCCGACTGGAGCTCATCCTGCGGCATGGGCTTTTCCGAAATCGGCATGACGGTCGAGGATGGCTTGGGCGGCGGCTGCCTCCGCCTTGAGCACCGGCCACTCCGGAATGTCGCTGTCCCATTCGATCAGCGTCGGCAGTGGCCCGCATCGGCCGATGACGCTATCGAAGAGCCTCCAGACCGCGTCGGCAACCGGGCCGTCATGGCTGTCGATGAGCAGCAGGTCGCCCTCGTCGTCCTCCTGCTTGGCGTGCCCGGCCAGATGGATTTCGCCGACATGTTCGAGCGGGAAATCCGCTAGATAAGAACGTGCCGAATAGCCGTGATTGGTGGCCGAGACGAAGACGTTGTTGACGTCGAGCAGCAGGCCGCAGCCGCTACGCCGAACCAGCTCACGGATGAAATCCGTCTCGCTCATCGTCGATTCCGGAAAAAGCACATAGGTCGAAGGATTCTCGAGCAGGATCGGACGGCCGACCGTGCTCTGCACCTCGTCGATGTGATCCGCCACGCGCGAAACCGTTGCCGGCGTGTAGGGCAGGGGTAGCAGGTCGTTGTAATAGGTGGTGTCGTGGGTCGACCAGGCGAGATGCTCTGAAACGAGCGCCGGCTCGTAGCGATCGACCAGCGCCTTGAAACGACCGAGATGCGCCTTGTCGAGCGGCTGCGGGCCGCCGATCGACGTGCAGACGCCATGCAGCGAGACGGGATAATTGCGGCGGATGCGGGCGAGCGCGTCGTGCGGCGGGCCGCCGGCGCCCATGTAGTTTTCCGCATGAACCTCGAAGAAGCCGCTTTGGGGGCCGTCGCCGAGGATTGCGGATAGATGCTCATGCTTGAAACTGGTGCCGGCAAGCCCGGCGATCGGGTGCGCCGGAAAGCGCGAGGCCTCCGACATGCGGGATGCTGGACGGCTCGGTCCGTTCATCGTCATCGCCGCTTTCCGGGCAGGGTGCGTCGCTTACGATGGGACGTCGCGGGTCAGCTCGGTGGGTGAGCCCTTGCGGCCGCCGGGTAGGTCCATCGTCGTGCAGGTGCCGCCGTCGACGAACTTCCAGGCGTTGCCTTGGTAGTCGACGGTCGAGGTACCTTGGCAGGTGGTTCCCGGGCCTGCCTTGCAGTCGTTCTGTCCCTTTAAGGCGACGCCAAAGCACTTCTCCTTGCCGGCGTCCATCGCTGCCTTGACCTGTGCCTCGGTCAGCGGCGCGGCCGTCGCAAAAGAAGCAAGAGCCGTGGCAACGGCGCTGGCCAGTAAGGCCGCGCTCACGGTTGATCTCATTGACATGATTTCACCTCCGGTTGGGTTTTAAGCGCACTCTCCTCAGCGCGCATTTGTCAGTTCGGTCCGGACGCCCGCCGTGTTACGTCTGTTTGGAACACGAATTCGTGATCGCCTGAGGCTTGGCCGAGGGTGGCCTGAACAGGGTTTGCGGAGCGGCCAAGAAGGCCGACGACAAGGCGGCGGGCAGCTGGAAGCGCCCGCCGTCCAAATAAATCCCTGGGACAGCCATGCCCATACCCCGCCAGCCATTCATTGACCGCAATCCTGCGAGACCTTTGGCCGGAAGGGGAGCAGGATCATGCTGGACAGGATCGCCGAGTTCTTCATCTTCGGACTGGTGCCGCTGGCCGTCGGCATACTTGCCGTTCCGGATCGTTCCGTGGCTGCCGAAAAGACCATCAAGGGCGAGGTGATGTATCGCGAGCGCATCGCGCTGCCGCCCAATGCCGTGCTTTCGGTGCAGCTTGCCGACGTGTCGTTGGCCGACGCGCCGGCCGCGATCATCGGCGAGCGCAAGGTCGTGCCGGCCGGCCAGGTGCCGATCAAGTTCGAGATCAGCTTCGATCCGCGGGTGATCCGGCCTGATATGACCTACGCGCTGCAGGCGCGCATCACTGTCGATGACCGGCTGCTGTTCGTCACCGACACGCGCTATCAGGTCGACCCGCTCAGCGATGCGCCACAGACCGTCATGCTGAAAATGGCGGCGCCGGGCGACGAGCCGGCGGCAGCCTCCGTGTTCGGCCAAAGCTGGCTTGTCGAATACATCGACGGCATCGGCGTGATTACCGAGCCGCGGGCGACCTTCCGGATCAGCGAAGCCGGCAAGGCCGGCGGCAGCGGCCCTTGCAACGTCTATTTCGCCACCGCCAAGGTGGACGGCTCGACGATCGCCGTCAGCGACATCGGCTCGACCTTCAAGGCCTGCGCGCCTCAGGTCATGGCCGAGGAAAAGGCGCTGTTCGACGCGCTGGCCAAGGCAGCGTCCTACCACGTCGACGCCGGCAAGCTTGTCATTGCCGACAGAGACGGCCGCGACATCCTGCGCTTCAACGCCGCGAGCTAGCGCTTGGTCCGTGCCGACTGGCCGCCCGCGCGGCAGCCGCATGCCGATCACGTTGTGTTTCAGCGGGAATAGGCCGGGCAGGGGGTCCGTTAGTTCTTCATAAGATGGCGGGTAAGGCAAAAGGGACGTTTGTCCCTTCGTTGAAGCCGCCAGAATGGCTGCGGCTCGTTCTGGCCACTCAAAGGAGTCCAGACATGAAAACGCACACGCTTATCCTTGCCGCCACCGGTGCGTCGCTGCTTGCCTTTACCGGCCTTGCCAAGGCGGACGACCATCTGGTCAACGCTCTTGACCACGGTCTCAAAGCGGACAGCCAACCGTTCCGGACCAATAAGGCCGGCCATAGCGGCGATCTCGCGCCGGGGCAGGGCAGCCCGTTTTCAGGTGAAGAGACCAAGACCCCGTCCACCGACACGCCGGCGGCGAATGAACATGCGAACGTGAAGGAACGCCAGGCGAAATAGACTGCAGAACCCGCCGCTAGGGGGCGGCGGGCGACATACATCCTACCGGCGAGGCCGCATCACGAGGCATTCTCAATTCGTGGCGAGTTTGAATACCGCGCCATAGTGATAGGGCGGCACATCAACCAGCTCGGCGAGCTTGAATCCGCTCGCTTCCACCGCCGCGGTGGTCTGCTCGGGTGACAGCCTCAGCTCGGTCTTTGGCCCGCGCGGCTCGCCCAGGACCGTCGTTTGCTCGCGCGGATACTGGTGCCAGTTGACGATGGCAAAACGACCGTCAGGGCCAAGCGTCGTCCGCACCGCGCGGGCAAGGCGCGGCCGGTCCGGAACGCCATGGAAAGCGTTGGCCATGAAAACGAAGTCGACGGTTTGAGGCACCAGCCCGGCAAGCTCATAGGCGTCGCCCGCCACAAACTCGCAATTGTTCGCGCCGCCTTCGGTCAGCCGCTGCCTGGCGACTTCGAGCATATCTGCATCGATGTCGATGGCGATTACATGACGGGCGACCCTGGCGATTGGCAGCGTGAACCAGCCGTCGCCGCAGCAGAGATCGACCACGTCCATGCCGGGCTTTATTCCCACTGCCGTCAACACCCCGGCAGGCTCGGGCCACAGCGCTTCCCACCAGCCGCTGGTTGGCATTTCGGTGCCCTGGAAGAAGCCGGGAATGGTGCTGGTCATGGCCTGGTCGGCTCCATTGTCGGGACCGCCTTTGATCCGCCCCTCCGAGCTTAACGCACGCGTGACCCGTCGAGGAGCCTAGACCTGAAAATGTCCGCTAACGAAAAAGGCCGGCGTCGCGCCGGCCTCTTGATGGGGTTCGGGATGCCGGCTCAGCCGACGATCTCGGTGTCCGAGAACCAGTATTTGATCTCCTGCGCGGCGGTTTCCGGCGCATCGGAACCATGTACGGAATTCTCGCCGATCGACAGCGCGTGCAGCTTGCGGATGGTCCCTTCGGCGGCGCTTGCCGGATTGGTGGCGCCCATCACTTCGCGGTTCTTGGCAATGGCGTTCTCGCCTTCCAGTACCTGCACGACTGTCGGGCCCGACGACATTGACTCGACCAGCTCGCCGAAGAACGGACGCTCCTTGTGGACGGCATAGAAACCTTCCGCCTCGCGGCGGCTCATCCACACCCGGCGCGAAGCGACGACGCGCAGGCCGGCATCTTCCAGTATCTTGGTGATGGCGCCGGTGAGATTGCGACGGGTCGCGTCCGGCTTGATCATGGAAAAGGTTCGTTCGAGCGCCATGGGATCGTCCTTGTGATGGAGAGTGGAATTGAAGGTGGCGGGCTCTATACAAGCCGCCCGCCGCCTTGCCAAGGGGACGCCGGCCCGGCGCGCATTTCTGCGCCGGGGCGGCGGACTTTCAAGTCGAACCATGCCGCCGCTCCACCTTTTTGCTGAGCATCGGATTTCCCGAAAACCGGTGGGTCGATCAACTGGCCGCCCTATAGCGCGTCGTCGTCAGCCTGAGACTACGTCGTCATAACTGCATCTCGATCGTCAGGTTGGCCGTGTCGCCAGCCCCGAGGCCTTCGCGGACCCGCACCGCGGTCTTGATCGGCAAGAGCAGCCTGCCGGATTTCTTGTCGGGAAACAGCGATGTCCGCCATCTGGTCTGGCCGATGACGGCTTCCACGCCAAGCGAACCCCAGGGTCGTGCCATCCCCATCATCGCCGTCTTGATCCGGGTCCCAAGCTCCGGCGGCAGCGTCACGAAATGCCAGCCGCCCTTGCCCGGATAGACCCAGATCTCGGCCTGCATGTCATAGCGGAACATTTCTATGCCCTTCCTCAGGTCAAGGCCGTCATGACTGGCTTTGCCATGCTGCCTTGTTGGCGATGCTGACGATCGGCGAACCATCGATGATTTCCACAGCCCTGCGGGGGAAAGCCATTCTTCCCTGCAAAGAGGATGGCAGCGCCGCCATTGCACTATCGCCTTGTTACGATAGACGGCCGCCGCGTTTCCCAGCCTTCCCGTTCCAGTTCCGGCACGCTGTGGTTCTCGCTGGCGTAGCCGATGCAGAAGTAACCGATCAGCGTCCACTCCGGCGGCACGTCCAGGATCGTCGCCATCTCGGCCGGATCGAGGATCGAGACCCAGCCCATGCCTATTCCTTCGGCGCGTGCCGCCAGCCACATCGTGTGCACCGCCATGACAGCGGAGTAGTCTATGGTGGCTGGCATGGTCAGGCGTCCGAGCCCATGCCCTTGCTCGGTTGCGCGGTCGGCGAAAACCGCAAGCTGGCAGGGCGCCTCGTTCAGCCCGGCAAGCTTCAGGCGTCCATAGAGCGCGGCGCGTTCGCCGCAAAAATTTGCGAGTGCCTCCGCGTTGCAGCGCTCGAAGCATGCCCTGACGGCGGCGCGGCGTGCTTCGCTCTTGACGATGACGAAGCGCCAGGGCTGGCTCAGCCCGACGGACGGCGCGGCGCCGGCAAGCTCGAGCAGGCGCTCCAGCGCCCCTTCGGGGAGCGGCGTCGGCTCGAACCGCCTGACATCGCGCCGCCACAGGAAAAGATTAGCGAGCCCGGCGCGAAAGTCGGCCGGGAACTCTGGGTTTGTGGTCATGGCGCGCTGCCTTTGTTGTGGTTGCCCGGTTCGCCGGACTTCGTCTTGTTTGCTTCGATCCGGGCAGTGATGAGGCGCCTCAAGCGACACTTCGTCTACCCGCATTGTCGCGTTTCGCCGGGCGCGAATTCTAATGCATGTCGCGCCAAAGCATGCCCTCGGGCTTGACCCGAGGGTGTGCAGCGGTTTCGCGGTAACGACATGCATCAAAAAACGAACCTAAAGCGCGCCACATGAGGCCGGTCGAACGCGAGGCGCTTTAGCCGAGGCCGGACGACATCGCCGCGATCTACGCCGTTGGACCTTGATCGGCAAACAAAACCCGCCTCGGCAAGCCGGGCGGGTCGTTGGAGCCAATTAGCACCATACCCAGATTAGTAGCATAGCTGCCGGCACAAAGCAAGAACAAAATGTGGCGTTGCCGATGAAACTGCCGATTTCAACTCTCGAGCGGGGCGATCGCTGCGGCCGCGACCGTACGGCCGAGGCCGCCGTGCAGATCGAGGCATCGTTCGAACCATTGCGCCACGACGTCGCTGTCGTCGAGCAGCCGGTAGGGCGTGGCGATGCGCGCCCATTGCAGCGCGCCGAAAACGATGTAGTCGGCAAACAGCGGCGACAGGCCGCCGATGAAGGATTGATAGCCAAGCATCGAGCGGAGCGGCTCCAGCGAGGCGCGGAAGCCGGCAAGCCCGGCGTCGCGGGTGGCGTATACCGCCTCCAGGCGCCTGCCGAAGCGCTGCTCGCGGTTGTGCCGGAAATAGGCGGCGTTCGCCTCGTCCTGCATGGCGTGCAGGTCCAATATCGCAGCGGTGGTGACGTAAGGATGGACGGTCAGCTGCGACCAGCGTTCGATGAAGCGCGCCGTCGCCTTGCCGCCGTCGCCGGAAAACAATGTCGGCCGCTCGGGATAGGCCTCCTCGAGATAGAGCGCGATAGCGAAGGAATCGGCGACCACCGTCTCGCCGTCGCGGATCACCGGAACGAGCTTCGAGACGCCGCCTTCCACCTTCGGCACTTCGAGGAAACGGGTCGGCACGCTGGTGATGTCGAGCCCTTTGTGGGCCAGCGCCATCGCCGCCTTCCAGCAATGTGGGCTGAACGGGCGGGCGGCATCGCGTCCGACAAGGTCATAGAGCAGAATGGTCATTGGCGGCAGCGTCCTTGCAGTCTAACTATGCCCGAAACAGACCCGCGCGAAACAGGGTCTCGCAGGTCGAGAGAAGAATGAAACAGCATTTCAGGATGTTTGCGGCCTACAATCAATGGGCTAATGGCCGCATCTACGATGCCGCCGCCGATCTCGACGAGGAAGAGTTCGACCGCAATATCGGCGTCTTCTTCGGTTCGATGATGGGAACGCTCAACCACCTCCTGGCAGCCGACCGTATCTGGATGAAACGCTTCACCGGCGAGGGCGACGCGCCGGCAAAGCTCGACGCGATCCTGCACCGCGCCTTGCCCGGCTTGCGGCTGGCGCGCGAGGCCGAGGACAAACGGATCATCGACTGGGTCGACGGCCTGAGCGATAAGGCGCTGTCGGGCCGCTTCTCCTACATGACCGTCTCCGATATGCGCACCGTCTCGCAGCGGCTGGCGCCGGCGCTCGACCACTTCTTCAACCACCAGACCCACCACCGCGGCCAGGCGCACGCGATCCTGACCATTCTGGGCAAGCCAAGCCTCGGACTGGACCTGACGATGTTCCAGCGCAGCGAGGAGGGCAGGGCTTTCGCTTGAACTTGGGATGGCTGGTGAAGCGGACGGTGGTAGAGGACAGATTGCAAAACGCGCCAAAACATTTTATGGAGCGCACGGTCGTGAGGGCGGCCGGTTCAGCAGCATTCAGCAGCAACAGCGAGAATTGGCACGCATGTCCAATGAACCCTTGCGCCTCGTGGCGTTCTTCGCCGTGGTCCTGGCGCTCCTCAACTCCGGTTATTATTTCCACCAGGGCGATATCGTCGCGACCATCTATTTCATGATCGGCGCCATTCTTGTGACCGCGGTCACCCGGATGAGCATCAGAAGGCAGCTGATTTAGGACCGATCTCCTTAGCTGGCCGCCATCTCGACGGCTGGTTCGCTCGACTGCGATCGAATTGAAAGCAAAGTCTTAGGACTTCGTTTGCGCTGTTGCTTCAAGGTAGCCGGCTGAAGCAGGAGCACAAGCATGCAGATCGATTTGTCCCCGACGAGCTGGGGCAGGGTCGTGGCGGTTACTGTCGGGGGCACGGCGGTCTGCATTGCAGCCGCGTTCTTCGTCGATTCCTTCAACTTCCCGTATTTGTCGCCGGAAGCGCTGTGGCGGGCGCAGCTCACTGACCTGCTGCTGCCGCTTGTCCTGGCCAGCTCGTTCTTCTCTTTCCTGATGTGGAAAATGCGCCAGCTGGCGATCGCGCAGAAGACACTGGCCGTCGTCGCGGCGACCGACAGCCTGACGGCGGTATTCAACCGGGGTGCGTTTTCCATGCTCGTCGAGGCCTATCTCGAACAGGCCCGCAGCCATTCCGTCGTTGATGCCGGCGCCTTGCTGATCGTCGATGCCGACCATTTCAAATCCGTCAACGACCGCCTCGGCCACGACTGCGGAGACCAGGCGCTCAAGCTGATCGCCAGGACAATCCAGGGCCAGCTACGCGGCGCCGATATCGTCGGCCGGATCGGCGGCGAGGAATTTGCGGTTTTCCTTCCCGGCGCAGATCCTTCGCAGTCCTGGCTGGTGGCGGAGACAATTCGCCGATGCGTCCGTGAGGCGGAGTTCTCGCCTGGCGGCCGGCCCTGTCCTCTCTCGGTCAGCATCGGCGGCGTCGCCTTCAGGGGGCCGACCACCTATGCCGAGATGTTCGTGGTGGCGGACAAGCACCTTTACAAGGCCAAATCGAACGGCCGCGACCAGGTCAGTTTCGAAACCGCGGCAGCGGGCGGCCCGCCGGGCGGTCGCCTAATGACAGTCCATTGACGGTCGTTTCTGTCAGGCGGCGTAGCCGCCGAGGCCCCGGGCGACCGGCTTGACCGAGACTGCCGGCTGGGCGGCCGGCCAGAGGATGCCTGCCGTCACGGCAAAGGTGATCAGGGCGTCGCGTGCCGCTTCGGCCGAGATCTCGCCGGCACGTGCCGCCTCGCAGGCCTTTACCGCGGCGCCATAGCTCAGCCGCCGGCGCGAAGGCGGGAACTCGGTCAGGAATTCGTGCATCTCGGAGAACGAAGCGATCGTACGCTTGTAGCCGGCGCCAACGGTTAGGGCGACCGGGGTGGAAAACGTCCTGTCGTGCATTCTGGCCTCTCGAATGGGCGGAGGTCACGGCGGACGCCGTTCTCCGGTCTGGGGGTCGGGCAGAAACGCGGATCACGGGGCGAGGTTCCATGTTGCCGGGATTGTTTTTTCGCCGGCTCCGGGAGCGGTCGCCGGGCGAGCAGCGCCAGCGGCGACGCGGGGTGCCTATTTCCACATGCCGCGCATGCGGGCGCCGAGGTCGACACGCACCTGCGGCTGGCGGCGCGGATCGTCCGGGGCCTGGACGCTGGCCCATGCCACCTGCTCGAAGGCGCCGAGGATCGAGCGCGGGATGAAGCGCGTGCGCGAGGCATAGACATGGCGGTCGCCGCGCGCCGCCTGGCCGTGGACGAAAAAGCGATGCGGCATGACCAGGTGCAGGCTATCCTTGGCCCGCGTCATCGCCACGTAGAGCAGCCGCCGCTCCTCGTCGACGTCCTCCTTGCTGCCGACGCCGAGATCGATCGGGATGCAGCCGTCGACGGTGTTGAGTACGAAGACGTTCTTCCACTCCTGGCCCTTGGCCGAATGGATCGTCGACAGGATCAGATAATCCTCGTCGCGGTGCGGCGGGCCGGCCTCGTCGCTGGTCGCGTCCGGCGGATCGAGCGTCAGCTCGGTGAGGAAGCGCTCGCGCGACGCATAGCCGGAAGCGATCTGCTCGAGCTGCAGGAGATCGGCCCGGCGCGTCGTCGCATCCTCGTGGATGCGTTCCAGATGCGGCTCGTACCAGAGCCTGACCTGCTCGATGTCGGCCGGCCATTTTTGCGCGCCGGCGCGCAAGCCGCAATAGAGCGTGACAAAGCCCGGCCAGTCGTCGGCGGCCCGCTGCGGCGGCCGATAGCGGGCCAGCCCCATCGTCTCGTCGAGCGACGTCGCCATGGTCTCGACGATCGCATTGGCGGCCGAAGGGCCGATGCCCGGCAGAAGTTGCAGCACGCGAAAGCCGGCGACGCGGTCGCGCGGGTTTTCGGCAAAGCGCAGCACAGCCAGCATATCCTTGACGTGGGCTGCATCGAGAAATTTCAGCCCGCCGAATTTGACGAAGGGGATGTTGCGGCGCGTCAGCTCGATCTCCAGCGGTCCGCTGTGGTGCGAGGCTCGAAACAGCACGGCCTGCGCCTTCAGCGCCGTGCCGGCTTCGCGTTCGGTGAGTATCGCCTGGCAGACATAGCTCGCCTGCTCGGTCTCGTCGCGCACGCTCACCAGCTTCGGCTTTTCCGCCGATTTGCGCTCGGTCCAGAGATTTTTGGTGAAACGTTCCGACGCTTCGCCGATTACAGCATTGGCGGCCGCCAGGATCGTCTCGGTCGAGCGGTAGTTGCGCTCCAGCATGACGACTTCCGCCGGCTGCGCGAACTGCTTGGGAAAATCCAGGATATTGCGCACTTCCGCGGCGCGGAACGAATAGATCGACTGCGCGTCGTCGCCGACCACCGTCAGCCCCGATCCGTCGGGCTTGAGCGCCGTCAGGATCGATGCCTGCAGCCGGTTGGTGTCCTGGTATTCATCGACCAGCACATGGTCAAAACGCGCACCCAGATGCGCGGCGATTTCCGGCTCGCCGGCCATCTGCGCCCAGTAGAGCAGCAGGTCGTCGTAATCGAGCACGTTCTGCGCCTGCTTGGCCTCGACATATGTGGCGAACAACTGCTTCAGCTGTTCGGCCCAGCCGGCGCACCACGGGAACACCGAGCCCAGCACCTCGCCGAGCGGCGCCTGTGCGTTGACGGCGCGCGAATAGATCGCAAGGCAGGTGCCCTTGGTCGGGAAGCGGGCTTCGGTCTTTGAAAACCCAAGCTCGTGGCGGGCGAGGTTCATCAGGTCGGCGGAATCCTCGCGGTCGTGGATGGTGAAGGCCGGATCGAGACCGATCTCCAGCGCATAATCGCGCAGCAGCCTGGCGCCGATGCCGTGGAACGTGCCGGCCCAGCTCAGCGAATCGGTAATGACGGAGGCATCGCGCCCCAGCACCTCGCCGGCGATGCGCTCGACCCGCTTGGCCATTTCCGCTGCGGCACGGCGCGAAAATGTCATCAAAAGGATGCGGCGGGGGTCGGCACCCCTGACGATCAGATGCGCGACCCGGTGCGCCAGCGTGTTGGTCTTGCCGGAGCCGGCGCCGGCAATCACCAGCAACGGCCCGGCGATCTTGCCGTCGCCATGTTCGACGGCAAGCCGCTGCTCGGCGTTGAGCTTCGCCAGGTAGGCGGGCTGGAAGGACGAATCACGGGCGGCGAGGTTCATCGCCCATCAAGCATCGTTTCTGCTTTGTTCGCAACGGTTTGCGGAGCCGGAATGGGCCTGTGAGCGAAGAAGCCTTGCGGGCAGACCCGTCGACTAACGCTCGGGCTCGACGCCCATCCTTGCCGATTGCCGTCGCAGCGCCTCGCGATCGTCCTGTGGCGGCGGCAACAGCAGCGGATCGAAATCGTCGGGCACCTCGTCGATCACTTTCTTGGCGACCCGATAGGCGACATAGACGATTGCTCCGGCGATGAGCAGACGGATCATGCCTTCCTCCATTGATTGTGGAGCAACCGGAGACGCGGCATTTGGTTCCAGGCCCCTTTGCGAATGCGGGAACGACACCGGCCGCGCAACCAAATCGCCGACGCCTCGTTGTCGGGCAGAGGAGACTGCGATGAAAAAGCGCTCAATCCTGCTGCTTATGGCGGCTCTGACGGTTGCGGGTTGCGACAACAACATCCAGCCGACCAAAGCCCCCGGCGACACCGTCGAGCAGAACCCGCAGGTCGACAAGAATCCGGTGCCGAAGTCTACGACCGGCGGCGATCAGCCCGGCACGCCGCCGAAACAATGACCGCCTCAAATGGCGTCGGCGCCGGTCAAGGAGGGTGGCCGGCGCCGCTTGGGAGGAAGCTGATGGCGCCGGCCAGGCGGAGATCAGGCCCGCCGCACATCCAAGGATAGCCGAGTCTTTCCGCAGCGTCATGGTCGATAGCGTACAGACGGCACGCCCCTGTGGACAAACGTGTCGGCCACGGCAGCGTTTGTTCATCACATAGTTCGTTCTTCCCATGGAACAAACCAGGCTGCTGCGTGTTTGGATGTCGATCGGACGCTCCCAAGGCCGCCGTTCACGAAAGAACCCGCGATCCTTATCCCCCCTCAGGATCGCGGGTTCTTTTTGCGTTTGCGGGAAGTTGCGGCGCGACAGGCTGACTTGCTTGCTGCCGGTTTTCGCGCCTTATGCGGCGAACCGGGGCTCAAGCCCTTGCGAAGCATGGTTGTCCCGTGCAAAAGCCCGGCCATGCTGATCATCAACGACCTTTCGCTCCGCATGGCCGGACGCCTGCTTCTCGACCATGCCTCACTGACCTTGCCAGCCGGCAGCAAGGCTGGCCTCGTCGGCCGCAACGGCACCGGCAAGACGACCTTGTTCAAGGCGATCACCGGCGATCTCGCCTCCGAGACCGGCTCGATCAGCCTGCCCAAAAACACGCGCATCGGCCAGGTCGCGCAGGAAGCGCCGGGCACCGAGGAGCCGCTGATCGAGATCGTGCTCAAGGCCGACCTCGAACGGAGTGCACTGCTCGAAGAGGAAAAGACGGCGACCGACCCGCACCGCATCGCCGACATCCACATGCGGCTGGCCGATATCGACGCGCACTCGGCCGAGTCACGCGCCGCCACCATTCTCGCCGGCCTCGGCTTCGACGATGCCGCGCAGCGGCGCCCGGCCTCGTCCTTCTCCGGCGGCTGGCGCATGCGCGTCGCTCTGGCCGCCGTGCTGTTTGCCGAGCCCGATCTGCTGCTGCTCGACGAGCCGACCAATTATCTCGACCTCGAAGGCACGCTGTGGCTGGAAAACTACGTGTCGAAATACCCGCACACCGTGCTGCTGATTTCGCACGACCGCGACCTGCTCAACCGCGCCGTCAACTCGATCGTCCATCTCGACCAGAAGAAGCTGACCTTCTGGCGTGGCGGCTACGACCAGTTCGAGCGCCAATACACCGAGCAGCGGGAATTGCAGGAGAAGGGCCGCGTCAAGCAGGAAGCCGCGCGCAAGCATATGGAATCCTTCGTCGAGCGCTTCCGCGCCAAGGCGTCGAAGGCGAGGCAGGCGCAGTCGCGCATCAAGGCGCTGGAGAAGATGAAGCCGATCGCCGCGATCGTCAACGACACGGTGCGGCCGTTCTCCTTTCCGGAGCCGGTGAAGACGGTGGCCTCGCCGATCATTGCGCTCAACAACGTCAACGTCGGCTACACCGAGGGCGAGCCGATCCTGAAGAAGATGACGCTGCGCATCGATGCCGACGATCGCATCGCGCTGCTCGGCGCCAACGGCAACGGCAAGTCGACCTTCGCCAAGCTTTTGGCCGGCCGGCTGAAGGCGGAGACCGGCAGCATGACGGTGGCGCCCGGGCTGAAGGTGGCAATCTTCGCGCAGCACCAACTCGACGACCTCAGGCCCGACGAAAACGCCTACGAGCACGTCCGTCGGCTGATGCCGGAAGCGCCGGAATCCAAGGTGCGCGGCCGCGTCGCCCAGTTCGGCCTGACCACCGAAAAGATGAACACCGCCGCCAAGGACCTGTCCGGCGGCGAGAAGGCGCGGCTCTTGATGGGCCTGTCGGCCTTCGAGGGGCCGAACCTGTTCATCCTCGACGAGCCGACCAACCATCTCGACATCGACAGCCGTGAATCGCTGATCCATGCGCTGAACGATTTTCCCGGTGCGGTCATCCTGATCTCGCACGACCGCCATCTGCTCGAAGCGACGGCCGACCGGCTGTGGCTGGTCAAGGACGGCGCGGTCAATCCGTATGACGGCGACCTCGAGGATTACAAGACGCTGGTCACCGGTGTCTCCGGCGACCGCCGCGGCAAGCGCGAAACGGACAAGGCCTCGAAAGCCGACCGCCGCCGCGATGCAGCCGCGCGCCGTGCTGCCTTCGAGCCGCTGGCCAAGGAAATCCGCGCCACCGAAGCGCTGATGGACCGCCTGCGCAAGCGCATCGACCTGATCGAGGATGAACTCGCCAACCCGGCCGTCTACGAAAAGGACCCCTCGACCGCGACAAGGCTAGCCAAGGAGCGCTCACAACTTGCGCAACAGCTGGCCGGCCACGAGGAAAAATGGCTGTCGATGTCGGCGGAGTATGAGGAAGGCACGGCGGAGTAGGTGAGCGTAATCTCCCCCCTCGTGGGGGAGATGCCCGGCAGGGCAGAGGGGGGCGCTGTCCCGCCAGCCTGACAGCCATTTGGAGCCGCCGGTCGTTGGAGTTTGATCAAGAGCGAGCCACACCGACGACGTAGCGATCCTTCGCGCCCCCCTCTGTCCTGTCGGCCATCTCCCCCTCAAGGGGGTGTTTGGACCGGGGACATCGCGAACAGGTGTGCGAGGACATCGCGAACAGTTTGGCGCGTTTTGCGCTGGGGGGT
>NZ_JAMYPH010000027.1:0-63992 GCF_040320265.1 Mesorhizobium sp. M0751 | reverse complement strand
TCAAGAGCCTTCTTCTCGGCTCCGCTGCGGCACTGATCGCAGTTTCCGGTGCGCGCGCCGCCGACGCCGTCGTCGTCGCCGAGCCGGAACCCGCTGAATACGTTAAGATTTGCGACGTCTACGGCGCTGGCTACTACTACATCCCCGGCACCGAAATCTGCCTGCGCATCGGCGGCTATGTCCGCTATGACATCAGCGCTGGCCAGGCTGGCTCGTTCGACGGCGCCAGGTACCAGGACCTTAAGGATGCCTTGAATGGCGAAGACAACGTCAACGACGGCTATTACAAGCAGGCTCGCTTCACGCTGAGGACCTATACCGGCCAGGAAACCGAGATGGGCACCTTGAAGACCTACACCGAGACGCGCTTCAACTGGGGAACCGGCTACCAAACCGTGCCCGGGATCGACAATGCCTTCTCCAACTTTGGCAGCAGAGGCGTTTCGCTGAACTTCGCCTGGATCCAGCTCGGTGGTCTCCGCGTCGGTAAGGACGAAACAGCCTTTAACACGTTCACCGGCTACGCCGGCAACGTCATCCAGGATACGCTGGTCCCCTACGGCGGCTTCGACACCAACGTCGTCCAGTACTACTTCGATGCCGGCAACGGCTTCTCGGCCGTGGCTTCGTTGGAAACCGGTGAAGGCTTTATCCTTAACGCTGCTAACACCGCCACCCATCTCGGCCACGACTCGATCGACAGCTATGTTCCGTATGTCGTTGGCGGTCTCAAATACACGCAGGGCTGGGGCTCCATCAGCGGTGTTGCTGCCTATGACAGCAGCCTGGAAGAATGGGCTGCCAAGGTTCGCCTCGACGTGACGCCGATGCAGAACCTGTCGCTGTTCTTGATGGCCGGCTACGGCTCCGACGACAATCTCCCGCGCAACTTCTACAAGCAGTGGGGCGGTAACTGGGCAGTCTGGGGTGGTGGCACTTACACCATCAACGAGAAGACCTCGTTCAACATCCAGGCGTCGTATGACGAAGCCAAGGAAGCTGGCGTCGCGGCCAATATCGCGTACGACATCGTTCCCGGCTTCACGATCACGGCCGAAGTCGACTGGGCTCATAACCAGCACAAGGCCGGCGCCCTCGGTACTGAATACAACTGGACGGGCATCCCGGGCGACAAGAAAAACGCCGTCGGCGGCATCCTCCGCTTCCAGCGCTCTTTCTAAGGGCTGGACTTAAGCAAGTGAAATCCAGCCCGGGCGCCTTAACGCCCGGGCTGTTTTTATTTCGCGACTGGTAGCAAACAGAAGGAAAAGGGGGTTCGGTAGCTGAACAGGGTTGTGGAACGATGTCGTTGGGATCCGCCGATCGGTGGATGAAATCGGCCGCAACGCTTAAAACTCTTGAAAGGGCACCGCCAAGCAGGTAGGTCTAGGCCTATCCACTCGGGGGTGTGGCGAATAATGACGAACGATGCGATTCAAGAGGGAGGAACCTCTGATCATTTTTCGATGTTTTCTTCTCAAGCTGCAAAAATAAAATACAGTTACAACAAGATACGAGAAGTAAAGTCGCACAGGATCGGAGAACTGTTTTTAGCATACCGGGACATACTTTGGGATGACGGGCGGCACAAATACAATGTCAGCTCCTTCATCGGCGAAATAGACGAGATCCTCCTTGGGGAGCGTTTCAGCGCCTTTGACCAAAGCACCCTCGACAACCTTATCGGCACCTTGCGCCAGCGCGGCAACAGCAACGCAACCATCAACCGGAAGATGGCTGCCCTCAGCAAACTGCTGCGCAAGGCTCACAAGATGGGGGATATCCACAGCCTGCCCGAGTTCCGCCGCCAGAAGGAGCGGGCGGGACGGATTCGTTTCCTCGAAAGAGACGAGGAGGCCCGGCTGTTCGCCGCCATCAAGAGCCGCAGCGAGGACGCTTATCGGCTTTCCGTCTTTCTCGTCGACACCGGCTGCCGCCTCGGCGAAGCGCTGGGCTTGATCTGGAACGATATCCAGGAGCACCGCGTCAGTTTCTGGATCACCAAATCCGGCCGCAGCCGCACCATCCCGATGACCGAGCGGGTAAAAGAGGTGATCAAGCTGCCGGCCACCGAGGGCCGCCGGCCCAAGGGCCCGTTCACCAAGCTCAGCCAGGCGCAGTTTCGCGCCATCTGGAACGATGCCAAGGCCGAAGTCGGGCTTGGCGCCGACGATCAGGTCGTGCCGCATATATTGCGCCATACTTGCGCCTCGCGTCTCGTCCAGGGCGGCATCGACATCAGGCGCGTGCAGATGTGGCTCGGTCACCAGACGCTGTCGATGACCATGCGTTACGCGCATCTGGCCACCAACGACCTCGATGGCTGCGTCACTGTGCTGGAGACACCGCGGTGCAGTGGCGCGGACAGCGGCGGCGCAAGCGCTTTGTCTTCTCCACCTCCGGCAAGGCGAGAGCCAAAAGGCGAGCCGGCCGCAAGCAAAGCCCCAAAGCCCGCAAAGAGAAGCGCCAAATCCTGACGGATCTGACGTGAGACATCAGCCCGCTCAGGGTTGCGCTGCCCCTCATTGCCCTGCCGGGCATTTCTCCCCGTATAGCGACGGGGAGAAAGGCGCCCTTGCGAAAGATTTCGCTAATCCCCAGCGTTGCAGACACCTCCCTTCTCCCCGTCGCGATACGGGGAGAAGGTGCCGGCCGGCGGATGAGGGGCAGCGCCGACATCGATAAAATTATTTCACCGCTAATTCCAACGGAACTATCAACGGCCGCCGGAATGCTTTGACCGACGCAAAACCTGCGCGTGAATTACTTCGCTCGGTCGAGCTTTACTTCTAACCACCCCGCTGCTCCGCCCGATCGAAAAAACCAGCGATCCTGCCCGGCAGGATCCCGGACTCCAAAAACGGTGCATGCCCCTGGCCGTCGGCGGTGATCGTCTCGATATCGGTATGGCGCGTCCGCATCTGCTCGAGCGTTTCGGCGGACAGCAGCTTCGAGTTGGCGCCGCGTATGACGAGCATCGGGATGGCCGCCAGCGCGTCGAACTGTGGCCAAAGATCGGGCAGCGGCCGGCTGGGATCGAGCCCCGCCAGCGTCTCGACCAGTTTCGGATCGAAATCGGGCAAAAATCCCTCCTCTGTCTCGCGGCAGAGAGCTGACGCCATCCGCTCCCAATCCGCATCGGTCAGCGCCGCAAAATCCGCGCCATGGGTGCTGCGCAGGCCGCGGACCACCTCTGCGTACGTCTTCGGCCTGGGCGCGGGATCGAGATAGAAGCGGATATGGGCGAGACCTTGCGCCTCGATCACCGGGCCGATGTCGTTGAAGACGATGGCCTTCAGCACGGGCGGCCGCATCGCCCCGAGCACATGGATGATCAGTCCGCCGCGCGACGTCCCGATGAAGGCTGCCTCCTCGATGCTCAGCGCCGCCAACCCGGCAAGGATATCGCCCGCCTCGATGCCGATATTGTAATGGCCGATATCGGCATCGTAGGCAGACTGCCCGCGCCCGCGATAGTCGAAGGCGACGACGTTGCGCTTCGCCCGCGTCGACAGATAAAGCGCCAAATCGTGAAAATCACGGCAATTGCGGGTCAGGCCGGGCAGGCAAACGACTGGCCAGCGGCCGGAATTCGCTTCGCCGTAGATGCGGGCGTGCAGGGACAGCCCGTCCGGCGCGGCGTAGAAGAAATCGGAAAAACCCTGCTCGATTGGCATGTAGACTCCGTTCCTCTCACCGCCGGATCGCTTCGATTGCTACAGGCGAGGGGCAGGTAAGGTCAAATAGGGAAGGCGCCGGCGTTGGAGGTCCCTCAACGGGAAGATTGGCTGCCATAGTCGCTTTCGCCAGGTTTCGTAGGATGCAGAAAGGCACTGTCCCCGAAGCTGCCGATCTCCCACTTGGGGGCAGGGCTATTGCAGATGGAAAGTCGAGGCTTTCGCTCTACGACGGACCCCCACCCCTAACCCCTCCCCACAAGGGGACCACAAGGGGGGAGGGAGACTTCCGTTGGCGCTGACCTCGGCAAATTGCCTGCCTTTCGGCGCCAAAAGGGGAAGTAAGGGCGCGCGGCAGCATTCCCTCCCCCTTGTGGGGAGGGTTAGGGTGGGGGTCCATCTTCGTAAGAATCCAACTGCGATTGCCCTGCGCTTGGGGAGATGTCTAGTGATTGGCAAGGAGGGCAGGACAGAGCGGGCCGCTGTCCCGCCAACTCCACGTCCGGAACCTTCATAGCCTGAAACAACAAACCCGCCTCGGCGGGCGGGTCGTCGGTGCGAATCAGCACCATACCCAAATTAGTAGCATAGCTGCCGGCACAAAGCAAGAACAAAATACCATGACCGACAAATTCGCGTCCGTTCGCGCCCCCTTGCCAGCCCGTCTCGCCATCGCCAGTCATCTCCCCCTCGAGAGAACCTCAAGGGAGTGATCGGCAGCTCCAGCAGAGGCGGCGCTTCCGGAGCCCCGGTCGTCACCCCCGGCCGTTCACCAGATCTCCGACAATATCGTACTTGCCGGAGATACGCATCTTGTAGACCTCGTAATTCTCCATCACGCGCTGAACGTAACTTCTTGTTTCCGTATAGGGGATCCGCTCTATCCAGTCGACGACGGCGTCGACGTCCTTGCCGCGCGGATCGCCGTATTTCGTCACCCACTGGGCGGCGCGTGCGGGGCCGGCATTGTAGCCGGCGAAGGTCAGCACGTAGGAGCCGTCGAAACGGCCGAGCTGCTCGCCCAGAAAGGCGGCGCCCAGCGTTGCATTGTAGCCGGCATCGGTGGTCAGCCGCGCCTGCGAGAAAGTCATGCCGGCCTTCTTCGCCAATTGCTTGGCCGTGCCTGGCATCAGCTGCAGCAGTCCGCGCGCGCCGGCGCTGGAGACGGCGCCGATATTGAACTCGCTTTCCTGCCGGGCAATCGCATAGGCCAGCGCCTTGCCCGAGCCGGAGACGTTGGCGGTGTCGGGAATGACGCCGAGCGGATGCGACAGCGCGCCTACGTCGATGCCGCGGGCGCCGGCGATCTTGCCGACCTTCAGCGCCATGAAATGGTTGCCTTGTCTTTCCGCCAACACCGCAAGCAGCGCCAGTTCGCCGGGGCTGTTCAGCTGCCCGGCAAGGTCGCGGTAGAGGGTTTCGGCATAGCGGTCATAGCCTGCCTGCTGCAGCCGCTCGATGGCGCTGACCGCCTCGCGGGTGGCAAAATTCCGGCGGTCGGCGGCACTTGGCTGGGGGTAGACGATATTGAGGGTCTGCCGGCCGACACGCTCGCCGGCGAGCTGGCCGTAAAAGGTCGTGCCGTAGCTAGCGGCACGGCTGAAAAAATCCTTGGCATTGCCGGGCCCGCCGACTTCGGCGGCACGGCCGAGCCAGTAATAGGCGCGCGACAGCGACATCGGCCCTTGGGCGAGCTCCGCGATTTGCGCAAAATGCTTGGCGGCGGTGCTCGGGTCGTTGAGGCCGCGCAACGTGTACCAGCCTGCATGGAATTCCGCCTCGGCGGCATTGGCGGGACTTTCGGCGGCATGCGCGGCGACTATTCTGTAGGCGGTCTTCATGTCGCCCTGGTCGACCAGCTCGCGCGACAGCACCCGGCGTTCGACCCACCAGGCATCCGGATCGACCAGCGCGTCGCCGTCGCCCGGCGCCTTCAGCACCAGCGCGGCGGCGTCGGAAAATTTCTGTTGCTTGCGCAGATATTCGGCTTCGGCAAAGAGATAGCCGGCCGCCCGCTGCGCTGCCGGCACCGCCTTCAGCAGCTTGGCCGCGTTCTTGTCGCCTTTGGTGACTGCCGCCCAGGCATCGGCCAATTGCTGGGCGCCGGCGAGATCGGCGACGCGCAGCGCCGAAGCGACCCGGTCGGCATAAAACATGCGCTCCATGCGGAAGCGATGGTCGGCGGCCGGGATCAGCCCGCCGAACTCGCGGATGACCGCCGCCTCGTCCCTGGCTTCGAGCTTTTCGCTGCGCCAGAACGGCGACAGCACCGAGCGCGCTGCCTTGGTATCGCCCAGCACTACATAGGAGCGAGCTAGGATCACCACGCCCTCGAAGGTCAGCGGCTGGCTGCCGTCGAACGCCCGCACCACGACCTGTGGCGCGGGGTTCTCGCGATAGAGCGCACGCTCGCTGTTCTTGCGCAAGGCGATCGTACCCGGCCAGTTCGGCAGCATCTTCGCGGCATCGGCGATGTCGCCGCTCGGCACCTGGTCGCCGCCATAGAGCGCAATCGCCCAGGCAAGGATGTGCCGGTCGAGCGACTTGGCCGGCAGCGCCTCGCGCACCTGGCGCGCGCGCTGAATGTCGCTTGCCGCCAGCGCGTCGAGACCGCTCTTCAGCACCGCGACGTTGGCGGATGGCGACGGGGACTGCTGCAGCGCATCGTTCTGCGGCTCCGTCATCGGGATCGCCGACGTGACCTGCACATCGACGCTGCTGCCGATCGCGGCGCCGGGGATCAGCACAACGATCGCGCCGATAAGCGCGAAAAGATGCGGCCGCCTGATCGGCATGGATTTGGTCATCCCCGTTCTTCGAGGCTACAACTGGCACAGATGAACTGCAGCCTATTCGTCTGTGATGAAGGGCCCGTAAAGAAAACCTTATCGAGGTCGTTCGAATTGCAATTGCTGGCGCAATGCTTGCCGCGCAACAATGTCGAGACTATGGTGCGCCGCTTCGCTTTCGGCTAGAAGGCGCGCACGACAAAACCGACAGGTCCCAAGGAGTTGGACGACTATGCTGAGAGGCTCGCTGACCGCGCTCGTCACACCGTTCGAAAAGAGCGGCCGTTTCGACGAGAAAGCCTTTCGCGCGTTCATCGCTTGGCAGATTGCCGAAGGCACGACGGGCGTGGTCCCGGTTGGCACCACCGGCGAGTCGCCGACGCTGTCGCATGACGAGCACCGCCAGGTCGTCAAGGTTTGCATCGAGGTCGCCAAGGGCCGGGTTCCGGTCGTCGCCGGCGCTGGCTCCAACAACACCGACGAGGCGGTCGGCCTGGTCCAGTATGCCGAGAAGGCGGGCGCCGACGCGGCCCTTGTCGTCACGCCCTATTACAACAGACCGACGCAGCGCGGCCTCTATGCGCATTTCGCCGCCGTCGCCAAGGCAACCAGCCTGCCGATCATCATCTACAACATTCCACCGCGCTCGGTGGTCGACATGAGCCCGGAGACGATGGGGCAATTGGTGCACGACTTCAAGAACATCGTCGGCGTCAAGGATGCCACCGGCAAGGTCGAGCGGGTTTCGGAGCAGCGCGCCACCTGCGGCAAGGATTTCATCCAGCTCTCCGGCGAAGACGCCTCGGCGCTCGGCTTCAACGCGCATGGCGGCGTCGGCTGTATCTCGGTGACGGCAAATGTCGCGCCCAGGCTTTGCGCTGAATTCCAGGAGGCAACGCTTTCCGGTGACAGCGCCAAGGCGCTCGACCTGCAGGACCGTCTGTTGCCGCTGCACAAGGCGATTTTCATGGAGCCCGGCGTTTCCGGCGCGAAATATGCGCTGTCGAAGCTGGGTAAGGTCGAGAATGTGCTGCGCTCGCCGCTGATGACGGTCGAGCCGTCGACCGCCGAGAAGATCGACGCCGCGATGAAGCACGCCGGCTTGATAAACTAGGGATGAGGCGCCACCTCTCCGCATCATGAATCAAGTCAGAAAAGCCGATCCCAACAACAAGACCGTTGCGGAAAACCGCAAGGCGCGATTTTCCTATGAGGTGCTCGACACGATCGAGGCCGGCCTGGTGCTGACCGGTACAGAAGTGAAATCGCTGCGCCAGGGCCAGGCCAATATCCAGGACAGCTACGCCTCGGTCGAGGGCGGCGAGATCTGGCTGATCAACTCCTATTTGCCAGAATACCTGCAGGCCAACCGCTTCAACCACGAGCCGCGCCGCCGCCGCAAACTCCTGCTCAACAAGCGCGAGATGGCCAAGCTGGCGCAAAGCGTCGATCGCGAAGGCATGACGCTGGTGCCGCTGAAGATCTACTTCAACGACCAGGGCCGTGCCAAGCTGCTGCTCGCCGTTGGCCGCGGCAAGAAACTGCACGACAAGCGCGAGACCGAAAAGCAGCGCGACTGGTCGCGTGAGAAGGGCCGGCTGCTGAAGGAGCGAGGGTGAGAAGCGGTCCGCGAGGCGGAGGAAAAGCCAACGATTTGGCTTTTCGAGCGACGAGCGCCCGAAGCCATAGCGGCGGGCAGGGCGGACCAAAAGGGATAGGTCTCGTTTGAAAAACCGGATCGTCTTATGGGGCGCGGCAGGTTTGCTCCTGGCGGGCCTCGTCCTGGCCGGCGGCTATACCTACTTCCAGACGTTTTCTCCGGACCGCGGCAAATATCCGGTCAGGGGCATCGACGTTTCCCATCATCAGCGGCAGATCGACTGGCGGCGTGTTGCCGCCGACGATGTCGCCTTCGCCGTGATCAAGGCGACGGAGGGCGGCGACCATGTCGACGATGCCTTCGCCGCCAATTTGCGCGCGGCCCGCGCCGCCGGCCTTGCCGTCGGTGCCTATCATTTCTTCACCTTCTGCAGACCGGGTGCGGATCAGGCACGCAATTTCATCTCGGTGGTGCCACACGATCAGCCTTTGCTGCCGCCGGTGGTAGACATCGAGTTCGGCGGCAATTGCCCGCAGCGGCCAACTCCCGAACAGCTGAGCGCCGAACTCTCCGCCTTCCTCGGCCCGGTCGAGGCGGCGTTCGGCAAGACGGCGATCCTCTATGTGACCGACGAGGCGGCGCAAGCCTATGCCGGGCAGCTAGCCGGCCGCCCGCGCTGGCTGCGTTCGCTGGCGCTGCGGCCGGACCATGACGACTGGATCTACTGGCAGTACCACAACCGGGGCCGCGTCGACGGCATCAGCGGCGACGTCGACCTGAACGTTCTCCAGGGCGGACCTGCGACGCTGGCCGCGTTGTTTGCCGCGGCGCCTGTAGCGATGTCGTCGAATTGACGCTATTCCTGTCCAACGAGAGCACCCTCGATGGCACGAAGACAGAGCGACGAAGCCTTCCCATGTAGCTATTCATATCGCGGGCGGCGCCGTACTAAGTGCATTTGATGCCGGAGCGCCCCTCATCAACCAATGACAGCAACGCCCCGCCTGCTGCGACGGACGGCGGCGACCCCCGCCTGGCATTTGTCTATGCGGAGGCGGTGGTGGCCTCCAACACCAGCAGGGCGTGGTTGAAAGTCTCAATGCGCGCGCCGGCAATCTGATCTTCGCAACCGCGTTCGCGAGTTCTCTCCTTGGAGGCAGGGCGCTCCTGGATGGCGTAGGGCCTTGGGACTGGCTGGCGCTGACATTGCTTCTTCTTATCGGACTGCTGGTCGCGATTATGGTGTGGCCATATTATAACTATACGTTCCGTTTCGATCCAGAGAAGCTGCTCCAGGACTTCGTCGATCAGCACCCTCCCGCAACCATGGAGGGATGCACCGAGCGCTTGCGCTGCGCATCAAATCCGACATGGCCAGCAATTGGCGGATCATCCAACGCCTGCGCGTTGCGCTGCAGCTTGCACTGTTTCTGTGGTTGCTGGACATCCTGGCCTGGTTGTTCGCGATTGCCCGAATCTAGGGCTTGCCGGCGGGCCTCATCCGACTCTATGTCTTCAGAAAAGTTTCTATCTGACTGAAGACATTGACGAACATCGCTTCCGTCAACACGCCGGTATTGGTGTTGTAGCGCGAGCAATGATAGCTGGAAAACAGCGTGATGCCATTGGCCTGCTGCTGCCCACCATGCCGGAACGGAAAGGCGGCGACGCGCTGGCCGAGCGCCCGCACGGTCGACTGGTGCGCGATCGAGCCCAGCGCCAGCACAGCGCGCAGGTTTGGAAACCGCGCAATCGTCGGTACCAGGAACGTCCGGCAGGTCGCTATCTCGGCGCCAACCGGCTTGTTATCCGGCGGCACGCAGCGCACCGCATTGGTAATCGCCGTACCGACAAGCTCCAGCCCGTCATCTGGTCGCGCTTTGAATTCGCCGCGCGCAAAGCCGTGCGCGATCAGTGTGTTGTAGAGCAGGTCGCCGGCAAAATCGCCGGTGAAGGGGCGCCCCGTCCGGTTCGCGCCGCGCAGGCCAGGCGCTAGCCCGACGATCAGCAGACGCACCGCATCCTCGCCTTCCGGCGGCAAAAAAGTCGGCACCGGCGCGTTGAACCAGGACGGCTCACGCCGCCGCCACTCGGCGATGAAGTCGTGCAGCCGCGGGCAGAGCGGGCAATCGCGATCGGGTTCGGGCGAGACGACCAGGGGCGCGGTCAAGGCAACGACCGTCAATAGTCTTCCTCGTCGACTTCGGCCGGCTCGGGCCGACGCACCGGCCGCTCCGACGGATCGCGGCCGACTTCATTCTTGAGCGTCATCAAGTCGATGAAATGGTCGGCCTGACGGCGCAGATCGTCGGAGATCATCGGCGGCTGCGAGGCCATGGTCGAGACGATCGACACCTTGCGCCCGCGCCGCTGTAGCGCCTCGACCAGCGTGCGGAAATCGCCGTCGCCCGAAAAGATTACATAATGGTCGACGACATCGGCAAGCTCGAGCGCATCGACGGTCAGCTCGATATCCATATTGCCCTTGATCTTGCGCCGGCCGGTCGAGTCGGTGAATTCCTTGGCCGGTTTGGTCACCACCTTGAAGCCGTTATAGTCGAGCCAGTCGATCAGCGGCCGTATCGAGGAGTATTCCTGATCCTCGACCAGCGCGGTGTAGTAATAAGCGCGCAGCAGATAGCCGCGTTTCTGGAAGCTCGCCAGAAGTTTGCGGTAATCGATGTCGAAGCCCAGCGCGCGCGAGGTGGCGTAGAGATTGGCACCGTCGATAAAGAGAGCGATTTTTTCACGAGGATCGAACATGGAAAAATGTCCTTTTTCGAAATAAGCGGTCGTCTAAATGCGTGGCGACTATCGGCCGGTCTGATAATAGACCTGTTGGCCTTCATCGTTCGAGATAACGCCAGTTTTACGGCAATCCAAGGCACCATGCCGCACCGCAAGCAATTGTGATCGGCGCTGTGTCGTCGCAGGCGGCCCGCGTCAGAGCTGCGCACCGCCATAAAAGCTTGTATTTTGGCGGCGTTCGGGTTATGGACCGCGCCTGTTTTCCATCAAATCCAGGCATGAAAGGGGCAACTCATGGCCCGCGTAACCGTTGAAGATTGCATCGACAAGGTCGACAACCGCTTCGAGCTGGTGCTCCTGGCCGGCCACCGCGCCCGTCAGATCAGCCAGGGCGCGCAGATCACCGTACCGCGCGACAACGACAAGAACCCGGTCGTTGCGCTCCGCGAAATCGCCGAAGAGACGCTGTCGCCGGACGACCTCAAGGAAGATCTCATCCATTCGCTGCAGAAGCATGTCGAGGTCGATGAGCCGGAAGCCGATGGCGAGGCGATTGCCGACCAGACCGGCAGCGCCGTTGCGGCCACCGATGCCGACGACGCCGAGGACAACGTCACCTTCGATCGCATGACCGAAGAAGACCTGTTGGCCGGCATCGAGGGCCTGGTGCCACCGGAAAAAAGCGACGATTATTGATCTTAGCGACAACTGCCGACACTTTCGCGTCGGCAGTTTCGTGGCTATCTATGACATGCGCCGTACGTCAGTGCGGCGCATGATTCATTTCAGCATTGCGAGATCCCGCCCATGATGCGGCAGTATGAGCTTGTCGAGCGCGTGCAGCGCTACAAGCCTGACGTCAACGAGGCGCTGCTCAACAAGGCGTATGTCTACGCCATGCAGAAGCATGGCCACCAGAAGCGCGCTTCCGGCGATCCCTATTTCTCGCATCCGCTCGAAGTCGCCGCCATCCTCACCGAAATGCACATGGACGAGGCGACGATTGCTGTTGCCTTGCTGCACGACACGATCGAGGACACCACGGCGACCAGGGCCGAGATCGACGAATTGTTCGGCCCGGAAATGGGCAAGCTGGTCGAAGGCTTGACCAAGCTGAAGAAGCTCGACCTCGTCTCGAAAAAGGCCGAGCAGGCGGAGAACCTGCGCAAGCTGTTGCTGGCGATCTCGGAAGACGTGCGCGTGCTTCTGGTCAAGCTCGCCGACCGCCTGCACAATATGCGCACCCTCGACCATGTGCCGGAAGCCAAGCGCCTGCGCATTGCCGAAGAGACGATGGACATCTATGCGCCGCTGGCCGGCCGCATGGGCATGCAAGGCATGCGCGAGGAGCTGGAGGAGATCGCCTTCCGCTTCATCAATCCCGAAGCTTATCGCGCCGTCACCGCACGGCTCGCCGAAATCTTCGAGCGCAACAAGGGCGTGCTGTCCGAAATCGAGAAGGCGCTCTCCACGCTGTTCGACAAGTATTCGATCAAGGCCGAGGTCAAGAGCCGGCAGAAGAAGCCGTGGTCGGTGTTCCGCAAGATGGAGGCCAAGGCGCTGTCGTTTGAGCAGCTGTCCGACATTTTCGGCTTCCGCGTCGTTGTCGAGACGGTCGAGGACTGTTACCGCGCGCTCGGCGCCATCCACACCACCTGGTCGATGGTGCCCGGCCGCTTCAAGGATTACATCTCGACGCCGAAGCAGAACGACTACCGCTCGATCCACACCACCATCGTCGGCCCGTCGCGCCAGCGCGTCGAATTGCAGATCCGCACCTACCAGATGAACAAGATCGCCGAATACGGCGTCGCCGCTCACTCGATCTATAAGGATACCGGCGGCAAGATGAACGGCGCCGCCCATGCGATCTCGAAGGAGACCAATGCCTATGCGTGGCTGCGCCGCACCATCGAGCAGCTTGCCGAAGGCGACAATCCCGAGGACTTCCTCGAAAACACCAAGCTGGAACTGTTCCAGGACCAGGTATTCTGCTTTACGCCGAAGGGCATGCTGATCGCGCTGCCGCGCGGCGCCACGCCGATCGACTTTGCCTATGCCGTCCACACCGATGTCGGCGACACTTGCGTCGGCGCCAAGGTCAATGGCCGCATCATGCCGCTGATGACGGAGCTGAAGAACGGCGATGAGGTCGAGATCATCCGCTCAAAGGCGCAGGTGCCGCCGGCGGCGTGGGAATCGGTGGTCGTTACCGGCAAGGCGCGCTCGGCCATCCGCCGCGCCACCAAGAACGCTATCCGCAAGCAATATTCGGGTCTCGGTATCCGAATTCTGGAGCGCGCCTTCGAACGGTCCGGCAAGACCTTTACCAAGGAAAATCTGAAGCCGGTGCTGCACCGGCTGGCGCGCAAGGATATCGAGGATGTGCTGGCCTCGGTCGGCCGTGGCGAACTTGCCTCCACCGATGTCATGAAGGCGGTGTTTCCCGACTACAAGGACGAGCGCGTCACGCTGGTCGCGCCCAAGCAGCGCGAGGAGGGTTGGTCGAAGATCCGCAACGCCGCCGGCATGCTGTTCCAGATTCCGGGCCGCGCCGCGCGCAAGGACAAGAACCAGCCGCGCGACGACGCGGTGCCGATCCGCGGCGTGCGCGGCGATCTGCCGGTGCGCTTCGCGCCGGAAGGGGCAGTGCCTGGCGACCGCATTGTCGGCATCGTGCAGCCGGGAACCGGTATCACCATCTATCCGATCCAGTCGCCGGCGCTGCAGGCCTTTGACGACCAGCCCGAGCGCTGGATCGACGTGCGCTGGGATATTGACGAGCGCACCAAGGAGCGGTTCCCGGCGCGCGTCTCTGTCACCGCCATCAACGCACCGGGTTCGCTCGCCGACATTGCACAAGTCGTCGCATCCAACGACGCCAATATCCACACGTTGTCGATGGTGCGCACGGCGCCCGATTTCACCGAAATGCTTATCGATCTCGAAGTGTGGGACCTCAAGCACTTGAACCGGCTGCTGTCGCAGCTAAAGGACAATTCGAGCGTCAGCGATGCAAGGCGCGTGAATGGGTGAATAGTGAATAGTGAATAGTGAATAGTGAATAGTGAATAGTTAAAGAGGGTGCTCTCACTACCATTCACCATTCACCATTCACCATGGACATGGGGCGAACCATGAATACCGACGAAGTGCTGGGCATTTTCCGCGAGGCCGGCGCCGTTCTCGAAGGGCATTTCATCCTGACGTCGGGCCTGCGCAGCCCGGTCTTCCTGCAAAAGGCGCGCGTTTTCATGCATGCCGACAAGACCGAGCGCTTGTGCAAGGCGCTGGCCGAAAAGATTCGCGCTGGCGTGCCCGGCAGGATCGACTACGTCGTCGGTCCGGCAATCGGCGGGCTGATCCCGGCCTATGAGACCTCGCGCCATCTTGGTGTGCCCGCGATCTGGGTCGAGCGGGAAGGGGGCGAATTCAGGCTGCGTCGTTTCGAGATCCCCAAGGGATCGCGCGTTGTCATTGTCGAGGACATCGTCACCACCGGCCTGTCGATCCGCGAGACCATCGACTGCCTGCGCGGCCTTGGCGCCGAGGTCGTTGCCGCCGCATGCATCATCGACCGCTCGGCCGGCAAGACCGATGTCGGCGTGCCGCTGATCGCGCTCGCCGAATATGAAGTTCCGGCCTATCCGGCCGACAGGCTGCCGCCCGAACTCGCCGCCATACCGGCGATCAAGCCCGGCAGCCGCAATATATGACGGAGGCGCTGCCGTGATTGCCGGCATCGATCATTTCGTGCTGACAGTTCGTTCGGTGGACGATACCTGCGCCTTCTATCAGCGCGTGCTTGGCTTCGAGCGCCTCGACGAGCCGGACCGA
Source organism: Mesorhizobium sp. M0751 (assembly GCF_040320265.1). Lineage (NCBI taxonomy): Bacteria > Pseudomonadati > Pseudomonadota > Alphaproteobacteria > Hyphomicrobiales > Phyllobacteriaceae > Mesorhizobium > Mesorhizobium sp. M0751. Next base: position 49,341 of record NZ_JAMYPH010000027.1, on the reverse strand, counting down.
CCAACGGCGCTGCTGTTTGGAACGCAAAAGGTCAATGTGCATCAGGTCGGGCGTACCTTCGAGCCGAAGGCCAAGGCGCCGACGCCGGGTTCCGGAGATTTCTGCTTGATTGCTGCCCGTCCGCTCGCCGAGATATGTGCCAGCCTCGCCGCCAATGGCGTGGTGATAGAAGTCGGCCCGGTCGAGCGTGCCGGCGCTCGTGGCGCGATGATATCGGTCTATTTCCGCGACCCGGACGGCAACCTCGTCGAGGTCAGCGAATATCGATCCTAAGCGGCGCTCCTTAAATTCGCCGCGATCATACCCTGTTCAGAACGGCGATACCCAGGGCTGGCGCGACCGGCCACCGAGCGGATGCCCTCGGCCTCGTTGTTCTTCGGCCAGCGCATCGCTATATCAACGTCGTAGTTGCTTTTCGGCGACCGCAGAGCGCAGCATGGGCTGTCGCGCCTGGCTGGAAAAGCCGGCGTGAAGCCATCGATGGAACTAGGAACAGGAACAGAGTGCTTTTTCGACGGCGCAAGCCTGATGCTTTTTTCGAGCGGGTGCGTACTTATTTGTGGCCGCGCCGCTCGTTCTCGCGCTCGCTGCGGTATTTTTCCAAGCGCATCCTGCGGCTTAGGGCCACGCCGCACGCAGTGGCCGCTGGTGTTGCGGCGGGCGTATTCGCGTCGTTTTTCCCGCTTGGCTTCCACTTCATCATTGCTGCCATCCTGTGCTGGCTGATCGCCGGCAATCTGGTCGCGGCAGCACTCGGCACGGTCTTCGGTAATCCCCTGACGTTTCCGCTGCTATGGGCCGCCTCCTGGGAGGTCGGCAAGCTGATCCTGCATGAACACCTGCCGGCGCATGGCCCGCCCGCGCATCTCGGCGACATGCTGCATAATCTTTCCTTTGCGCAGTTGTGGGGACCGGTGCTGAAGCCGATGACAATCGGCGCAATACCGCTCGGCCTGGCTTTCGGCCTGCTGTTTTACGGCATCACCCGCTGGGGCATGGTCACTTTCCAGGAGCAGCGCCGCAAGCGTCTGGCCGAAAGAGCGGCAAAGGCTGGAAAAGCCGGGCCGGAAGTTCCCGCCGAATGATTATCGGTATCGGCAGCGACCTCATCGACATCAGACGCATCGAGAAGTCGCTGGAACGCCATGGCCAGCGCTTCATCCAGCGCATCTACACCGAGATCGAACAGGCGCGCTCCGAAAACCGCGCGGCGCGTGCGGCCTCCTACGCCAAGCGTTTCGCTGCCAAGGAAGCCTGCGCCAAGGCATTGGGCACCGGTCTGGCGCAGGGTGTGTTCTGGCGTGACATGGGGGTCGTCAACCTGGCCAGCGGCAAGCCGACCATGGCGCTGACCAACGGGGCGGCAGCGCGGCTGGACGAAATCCTGCCTGAAGGGCACCGTGCCGTAATCCACCTCACCATCACCGATGATTTTCCGCTCGCTCAAGCCTTTGTGATCATTGAAGCGTTGCCGGTCGAAGAAGCGCCACATTGATTGCATCTGACCACCGGCATGACGTTGCCCAGCGCGCGCCGAGACTCTATACCATCCAACGCACAATCGAGGACGACATGAGCGTGGCTGAAAAAACCCAGAAGAAATCCGGCGGACTTGGCGAAACCGTCAGCGTCATCGTCCAGGCCCTGCTGCTTGCGCTGGTCATCCGCACGCTCCTGTTCCAGCCGTTCTCGATCCCGTCCGGCTCGATGCGGCCAACTTTGCTCGAAGGCGACTATCTCTTCGTCACCAAATGGTCCTACGGCTTCTCCCGCTATTCGCTGCCGTTCGGGCCGAACATCTTTTCGGGCCGCATCTGGGGCTCCGAGCCGAAGCGCGGCGATGTGGTGGTGTTCAAGTTTCCGCCGGATCCTTCCGTGGACTATATCAAGCGCGTCGTCGGCCTGCCGGGCGACAAGATCCAGGTCAAGGATGGCCAGCTCTTCATCAATGACGTAGGCGTGCCGCGCGTCAAGGTCGGGCAGATCGACAACCGCGACATCACCGAGGAGAATGGGCCGGTCGATGTCTATCGCGAGACGCTGCCGAACGGCGTCACTTACGACACGCTCGACCTGACGCAGGCTTCGATCGGCGACAATACCAAGGAGTTCAAGGTGCCGCCCGGTCACTATTTCATGATGGGCGACAATCGCGACAACTCGTCGGACAGCCGCTTCACCGTCGGCTTCGTGCCGGACGAGAATTTGGTCGGCCGCGCCAACCTCATTTTCTTCTCGATCGGCGGCAGCGCCAGCCCGCTCGAAATCTGGAAATGGCCGTCACTGATGCGCGCCTCGCGCCTGTTCCATTTCGTCAATTAGGGCCATGGCGGCGACGAAACGGCTGACCGCCGATGCGCTCGCCGAGGCGCTCAGGGAGCGCACTGGCCACAGTTTTGGCGACCATCAGCGCCTGCAGCGGGCGCTGACCCATGCCAGCGCTCGCGGCAGTCATGCCGGCATCGACTACGAACGTTTCGAATTCCTGGGCGACCGCGTTCTCGGCCTTGTCGTTGCCGATATGCTGCTGGCGGCATTTCCCGACGCCGCCGAGGGTGAGCTGTCGCTGAGATTGAATGCGCTGGTCAACGCGGAGGCCCTGGCGGATATCGCTGAGGAGATTGGCCTGCCGGAACTTATTCGCGCCGGTTCGGACGTACGCGGCCTCGATGGGCGCAAGCGCGTCAATCTGCGCGCCGATGCATTGGAATCGCTGATCGCCGTGCTCTATCTCGACGGCGGGTTGGAAGCGGCCCGTGCTTTCATCCACAAATACTGGCAGCCGCGTTCGCAAGCCATTGACGCCGCCCGTCGCGATGCGAAAACCGAACTCCAGGAATGGGCGCATCAGGCGGCAGGTGCAGTGCCGGTTTACATAATCGACAGCCGCGAGGGACCGGACCACGATCCGCTGTTCACCGTCAGCGTCAAGGTCGGCGCCTATCCGCCGGCGACCGGCAGCGGGCGCTCCAAGCGCGAGGCGGAGCAGGCTGCAGCCGCGGCACTTCTGCAGCGGGAAGGCGTCTGGCTCAATCAAGGGAGTGCCGCATGACCGCCACCGAAGCTCCGGCAACAGAAGCTCTCGCTACCCGCTCCGGCTTCGTCGCGCTGATCGGTGCGCCCAATGCGGGGAAATCGACGCTGGTCAACCAATTGGTCGGCGCCAAGGTGTCGATCGTGACGCACAAGGTGCAGACCACGCGCGCCATCGTGCGTGGCATTGCCACCCACAACAACGCGCAGATCGTCTTCGTCGACACGCCGGGCATATTCAAGCCGAAGCGCCGGCTGGACACCGCGATGGTGACCACAGCCTGGGGCGGTGCCAAGGACGCCGATGTCGTGCTGCTCTTGATCGACGCCGAGCGCGGCATCCGGGGCGATGCCGACGCCATCCTCGAGCGGCTGAAGGATGTCCGGCAGCCGATGGTGTTGATCCTCAACAAGGTCGATCGGGTCAAGCACGAGACGTTGCTGGCATTGTCGGCGGCAGCCAACGAAAGGGTGCCGTTCAAGCGCACCTTCATGGTTTCGGCGCTGACCGGGTCCGGCTGCAAGGACCTGCTCGACTATCTCGCCGAGACCTTGCCGGCCGGCCCCTGGTACTATCCGGAGGACCAGATCTCCGACCTGCCGATGCGCCAGCTCGCGGCCGAGATCACCCGCGAAAAGCTCTATCTCAGGCTGCATCAGGAACTGCCTTATTCGTCCCACATCGAGACCGAGAAATGGGAAGAGAAGAAGGACGGCTCGGTGCGCATCGACCAGACAATCTATGTCGAGCGCGACAGCCAGAAGAAGATCGTGCTCGGCCATAAGGGCGAGACGATCCGCGCCATCGGCCAGGCCGCGCGCATGGAGATCGCAGGCATACTCGAGCAAAAGGTGCACCTCTTCCTGTTCGTCAAGGTGCGCGAGAACTGGGGCGACGATCCCGAGCGCTACCGGGAAATGGGGCTCGAATTTCCGCACTGAGCCTGTTTGGGCGATCCGCCGAGCGGCCTGTTGGCCGCCTCAGGATGTTGAGCGATACCCAAGGGCCAGTGACACGCCGTCGACAAGATGTTCGGCGTCGGAGACGTTTTCGAACGGGATGCCCGTTCTTGCATAGTCGAGCGGCGAGAAATCGGAGCCGTCGGCGTTGATCAGCGCAGCCTGGCGCCTTGCCGCCTGCATGTCGCCCAGCTGAGCGTAACAGGCGGCAAGCCGGGTGCGGATCCACGGCGTCGGTCGCGTCGCCAGCTCCAGCGCCTCGGCAGCCGTGCGGTATTCGCCCAGCATGTATAGCGCGAGCGCGCGATCGTACTGACACCAATGGGGATGCAGCGGGTTGATGCGGCTGGCGCGCGCCAGCCAGGCCAGCGCGTCGAGCGGCCGGCCACGCATCGTCAACAGATGCCCCATCTGCTCGATACAGTCAGCGTCGCCAGGATTGAGCTCGAGCGCCATGCGTAAATGATGCTCGGCCGCCTCGTGGTCGCGCATATTGAGCCGCACCAGCGACTGGATGCGGTGTGCCGTTGCCTGATCCGGCGACAATGCGATGCCCCGGTCGGCCAGGTCGCGGGCCTTCGTCAGAACGGCGTCGCTGATAGGCCCGAATTCGCTGTTAAGCACATGCGACAGCGCCAGGTAGGTGTAAGCAAGGCCATAGGCCGGATCCCTGACGATCGCCGCCTCGAAAAACGCCGCCGCTTCTTTCAGTTCGCTTTGCGCTGGATCGCGCAGCAAGGCGACGCCGCGCAGCACCAGTTCATGGGCGGCGAGGCTGGCTACCGGCTGCCGCGAGGCACGTTGCAGGCCGGCATTGTTCACCCGAACCATCAGCCGGCCGACGATCTTTTCGACGATCTCCTGCTGGATGGCGGACAGCCCGGCGTAATTGGCCTGGTAGCGATCGCCCCAGAGCTGGGCAGCGCTGGCTGCGTCAACCAGATTGACCGCACAGACGATGCTATCTGCCTGCCGCCGCACCGAACCCTCGACGAGATAGTCGGCGCCGATGCGCGAGCGCACGACAGGCCATTCGCTGGGCGAATATGAGGCAAACGAGAAGCTCGAATTGCGCGCCAGGACCGTCAGCGTGCCGAAGCGGGCGAGGCCGTTGATAATGTCTTCGGCAATACCGTCGACGATCGCTTCGTCGGCCGGATCGGCGCCGTCATTGCGAAACCTGAGCACCGCCACGATCGGCTGTGCGCCGGGTTCGGGCACCGGTTCGATTTCAGGGATCAGCATGTAGCCGCGCTTCGATACGGTCCGTATCGTTTCCTCGCCGAGCACCTTGCGGATCTCGCGAATCGACTGTGTCAGCGAGTCCTCGGTGACGAAAACACCCGGCCAGACCGCATCCATCAATTCCGACTTCGGCACCACACGGCCGATATGGCGGGCGAGATGCGTCAGCAATGCGTAGGCTTTCGGCCGAAGGAAGGCCGGCTGTTCGGCCCGGCCGAGCGTACCTTTGCCCAGATCGAGTGTGAAACCGCCGAACTGAAAAACCTGATCAGTGGCCGAAACCGCCATCGAAACGGCCCGCTCCCTGAAGCCGTGCCTGTATTGGCCTACGGCTGGAGGGCTGGGTCAAGGTCTGTCGCCGCCGAAAGCGGTGTTTTGGATTTGGGCGCCGCAAATTAGACGGCGCCAGCGAGGGCGCGCTGCGGTGCCGACCTGCGGACGAAGCTCTCGGTGCCGTAGACGGCAACGATGGCTACCGCAGCCACCGCCCAGATCGCAACACCGATCCATTGCTGCTGCACATGGTCGGCGTCGATGAACACCTTGCCCAGAAAGCGTACGCTGTTCTGATGGGTGACATGCATCAGAATGGCGACAAGCACACTGCCGGTGTTCTGATAGAGCCAGGTGAACACCACTGCCGCTAGTAGGACGTTAATCGTGCCGTAGACGCTGAGGTCGCCGATCAGGCCGAGCGGAAAATGCCAGATCGCCCAGATCGCGCCGAGGATCAGGCTTCCGGCCAGCGCCGAATGCTTGCCAAGCAGACGCGGTGTTGCAAAGCCGCGCCATCCCGGCTCTTCGCCAAGTGGACCGCTGAAGACCGCATACAGCGCGATGATCGGCAGTATCTCAGTGACGGCTGGAATGTTGCTCCAGGCCGGCGTCGCCGAGCCGAACAGCGGATTGACCAGGATCGAGGCCAGCTGTGTGCCAAATGGCAGGCCGAATGCCACCAGATACCATAGTGGAGATACCCGCCACTTCACCATGGAAGCGAGAATACCCCTGACCGAAGTCCAGCCTCCGGAAACGGCTGCGACAACGAATCCGGACAGCATCGGGCCGAAGGTAAACCAGGGAATGCTATCGCCATTCGACAAGAAGAACGGGATGAAGGCAAACCAGGTCAGGACAAGCGTCAACGAAAAGAAGGCGGCCAACTGATGCTGCCGCACCAGGAGCAGGAAAGAAGTCATGTCGGGCCTCTCACGGGCAGATGACAATGAGAGGTCGCCGGGCTGCCCAATCGGTCGACTTGCATCTTGAACAGCCGGCCGAATCGTTCCGGGAGGCCATGCGCCGACCACCTCGGTCGACCGGTTTCTTATTGGCACCGGCGCGCCCCGAAATCCTGAGCGGGTTCTGAGAAATTTCCGATATTTCATGCAGAACCGGCCAGTCAGACCGGCTGGAGCACCTGCCGACACTGCGGTCGTCCAGCGTTCCCGTTTGTCGTCTCTCCGTCACACACCCTGCCTATAGGCTGTGCGAAAGACCCGCTTCCGAGCAAACCGGAACCGGCGGGCAAGCAGCCAGATCAGGACATGACCAGGACTTGGAATCGCTTCGACCCCATCCGTCAAATCGAGTTTGCAAACGTCGTCGCTGTTGAGGTCGAGCAGGCGCTGGCGCGGCAAAATGGGGTGACGAACAGCGATGCGATCCTTGCAGCGGGTAGGGTCGCCGGCGCCGTTGCCGCCGCCGTCGCCCTGCTTGCGCCGACCGACATCAGAGCGATCGACACCATGCAGGAAAGATTGCCCGGCATGGCTTCGCGGTTCGTGCGGATATTGGCGGCCGAAGCTGCGGAACGCAGTGCCCGGACGCGTCTGTCGAGCGCACACGGAGGCCAAGGGACGGACGTCCAACCGGCTGGAAGCGGCGACCTCGATGCGATGCGGGTCGAGGACTGGGCCGGTCGGGTCGCCGGATCGACGTTCCTGGAGCAAAATCTCGGCATATCGCGCTCGACCCTGCATCGCTGGCAGCGGAGCGGCACGGTCGTTGCGTTGCGCACCGGTGGCCGCAAACATGTATTTCCCCTGGCCCAGTTCGTCGACGGCAGGCCGGCTCCGGGTATCAAGGAAGTCTTGTCCGCGATGCCCGAGCCACGGCATGCCTGGGCGTGGCTGATCGGCCCCGCGCCCGGCCTCGCCGGACGTACTCCCATTGAAATGCTCAAGCAGGATCTGGTGGCGGAAGTCGTTCTTGCCGCACAGAACGCAGCGATGGCGAAGTTGGCTTGATCTCGCTGCCAACGTTAGAAGTCCATTCCAAAAAAAAGAACACGTAAAAGGAATGTCTGTCGGATTCCGATCGGTTTGCCGGCTAATGGTACAAGTATATTTTCGTACAATTGTGACGATGTCTCGTTTGTGCCGGGAGCGATTATGAAGAAAATATGAAGTGATATTTGTGCAACGTGGATTTCCTCTTTTATGAAAACATTGATTATTTTTATAATCGTCATTGAGACTGGAATGCCGATGAGTATGTTCGCCGCCTGAAGAGGGGGTGCGGTGCGCGCCTTTTTCGACGTGGGTGAGGCGTTCAGCCGTTCAACCATGGGTTCAAAGCCATTTTAACTTTGACTGGAGAGGTCAGAAAATGAATATCAAGAGCCTTCTTCTCGGCTCAGCCGCGGCATTCGTCGCGGTCTCCGGCGCGCGCGCCGCCGACGCTGTTGTGGTCGCCGAGCCGGAACCCGCCGAATACGTCAAGATTTGTGACGTCTACGGCGCCGGCTACTACTACATCCCCGGCACCGAGACCTGCCTGCGCATCGGCGGATATGTCCGCTATGACGCCAGCTTCGGCGACGGTGGCCGCGTTTTCGACGGCGCGACGACACACGACCTTATGGACGGTGACGAACAGCAGACCTGGAACAAGAATGCGCGCTTCAATTTGAAGACGTGGACAGGCCAGGAAACCGAGCTCGGCACTTTGAAGACCTACACCGAGACCCGTTTCAACTTCGGCAATACCAAACGCACCGTGAGCGGTGTTGATTTCAGCGTGCAGGACAACAAGGCGGTTACCCTGAACTTCGCCTGGATCCAGCTTGGAGGTTTCCGCGTCGGCAAGGATGAAACTGTCTATGATTCGTTCATCGGCTACGCCGGCAGCGTCGTCCAGGACACTATCATTCCTTACGGCACCAAGGACACCAACCTGATCAGTTACTATTTCGACGGCGGTAATGGCTTTACGGCAGTCGCCTCGGTCGAAACGGGCTCCGGCGCTGACCAGTCGATCGACAGCTACGTTCCGTTTGTCGTCGGCGGCGTGAAATACAAGGGTGACTGGGGTGCGATCACCGCGGTCGGCGCCTATAACAGCACGTCGGAAGAATGGGCCGGCAAAGCCCGCCTCGACGTCAAGCCGATTACTGACCTGACCCTGTTCGTGATGGCGGGCTACGGCAGCGACGACAACGTCGCAAAGAACTTCTACAAACCGTGGACTGGCAACTTTGCCGTCTGGGGCGGGGGCAGCTATGCCGTCAACAAGAAGACCGCTTTGAACGCCCAGGTCTCCTATACCGACGACAAAGACTTCGCCGTTGCGGCCAACGTCGCCTACACGATCGTTCCTGGTTACACGATCACCGCCGAAGTCGACTATTTCGACAATTTCGATGCCGACGATGCCGACGCAATCGGCGGCATCTTCCGCTTCCAGCGCTCGTTCTGATCAAACGACGATCTCGCCGAAACGGCCCGTAGCGATACGCTACGGGCCGTTTCGGTTTGCAGCGGATAGGTCGCTCATCTTGATTTCGCCATCGAACCGGTGACAAGCTCTCGTCATGGAATGGCGCGACGAGGGAATCATTCTCGGCACCCGCAAGCATGGCGAAACCAGCGCCATTCTCGAGGTGATGACACGTGCGCATGGCCGCCATCTCGGTCTCGTGCGCGGTGGCCGTTCGCGCAAGCAGCAGCCTGTCTTGCAGCCCGGCAACCGCGTCGACCTGTTGTGGCGGGCGCGGCTCGACGAGCATCTCGGCACCTTCCAGGTCGAGGCCATCGAGATGAACGCCGCCCGGCTGATGGACAGCGCCGTTGCCGTCTACGGCCTGCAGACGATGGCCGCGCATTTGCGTCTTCTGCCTGAGCGCGACGCCCATGGCGGTCTCTATGAGACGCTTGCGGTGATGATCGCTCATCTCGACGATGCCGATGCCGCCGGCGAGCTGGTGGCCCGCTTCGAGCTGCTGGTACTCGACGAACTCGGTTTCGGCCTCGATCTCAGCCAGTGTGCGGCGACCGGCACGAGGCAGGATCTTGCCTATGTCTCGCCGAAATCCGGCCGCGCCGTGTCGCGGGCGGCGGGCGCGCCGTGGCGCGACAAGATGCTGGCGCTGCCTGCCTTCCTGCAGCGCGGTTCGGGCCTGCGCGCCGATCCGGCGGCAATCGAGGACGCCTTCCGGCTCACCGGCTTCTTTTTGACCCGCCATGTCTACGAACCACGCGGCATCGAACCTCCCGGCGCCCGCGCCGGCTTCCTCGCCGCGTTGCGCAGGCACCATCCGCCCGGCCATGAATCCGGCAAGCCGAGCGCCGCAGAAACCGCCGCCGGGGAGACCACCAGATGAGCGACGTTGAACCTTATCCCGGCAACGTTTCGCCGCTCGGCCTTGGCACAAGGGCCGCACGCTGGCCGTTTCGGAAGCGGCGCTGAAGGACGCCAACGGCAAGCTGCTGGCTTTCGGCACCGAAATATGCTCGATCTTTCCGGCGGCCAATCTGGCGGCACGTTGAATGGACCGGCCGTTTGGCCGCCGCATTTGAATGTCACTGAAGATTGAATGTCAGTGACAACTGGCCTGGTTTGGGGGAACCGCCATGTTCGAAAGCCTGATCGGCCTGGTCGCCATCATCGCGCTGTTCGTGATCATTTCACGCCAGCAGAGCCGCATCGGCCTGATCGAGCGCGAGCTTGGCGCCTTGCGCAGCCTTGTGCTCTCAGGCGCGCCTGTGCTGCCGCCGCAAGCCAAGGAACCGGCTGCAAACGACAGCAAACCGACGGATGCCGTAATGCCGTCGGCGGCCGACATGGCCGTATCGCCAGGGACCGCAGCGGTAGCATCAGCCACAGAACCCGATGCCGATACAACGGCGCCGTCCGCACCGGAGCCGGCGCAACCGGCGGCAGCCGCGAAGGCCGCCCGCCAGTCCGACGTCGAAACGGCTCTCGGTACCCGCTGGGCGGTCTGGGTCGGCGGCATCGCGCTGGCGTTGGGTGGGTTGTTCCTGATCCGCTACACCATCGAGGCCGGCATTTTCGGGCCACGCGTGCGGCTTGCCATGGCGGCGGCACTCGGGCTGGTGCTGGTCGCCGGCGGCGAGTTCATCCGGCGCACCGGCTTCAGGGTGCCGGTGCAAGGTGCCGCCGGCGCCTATATCCCGGCGATCCTGACGGCGGCCGGCGCCTTCATCCTGTTCGGTACCGTCTACGCCGCGTACAGCATTTACGGCTTCATCGGCCCGACGCTCGCTTTCACGCTGCTCGGCGCCATCGGCGTGGCGACGATCGCGGCAAGCCTGGTCCATGGTCAGGCGCTGGCCGGCGTCGGCCTGCTCGGCGCCATGGTGACGCCGCTACTGGTCGCCTCGCAGGCGCCCAATCCGTGGGCGCTGTTTGGCTATCTGGCGATCGTGCTCGCCGCCACCGGCGTCATTGCCCGCATCCGCGACTGGAGGCTTTTGATGGCCGCAGCCTTCGTCGCCACGGGCATCTGGACCATCTTCTACATGACCGACGCGCCGGGGGCGAACCTTGCGGTCATCCTCTTTATCGACGGGACGACACTGGCCGTGCTCGCCTTCGTCTGGCTCGGCCGCCGCGGCGAAGCGGTCGCCGGCAGCAGCTTCGACTGGCCGTCGATCGCGCCGGGCTTCTTCGTCGCGCTTTCGGCGCTAGCCCTGTTCGTCGATCCGGTCTTTGCCGCCGCCGGCGATGCCTTGCAGGGCGCAGCCCTTGTCGCAGCCCTGGTGGCGGTGGCGCTCTACCGGCCGCGGGCGGTTGCACTGCTGCACGCCGCCGGGCTGGCGACTGTACTGGTCTATCTCGGCATCATTCCGCCGACCACGATCGCTTCCGATTTTTCGAGTGGCGCTCTCGGCGTCGACGGCATGCCGGTCGTGGCGTCCGATGCCTTGATGCTCAGGGTCGGCATCGCGCTGGGCCTGGTCTTCATCGGCGCTGGTTTTTGGGCGGCGCGCCGTTTTGCGGCCTCTGGCTGGCTGCGCGCCGCCACATGGGCGGCCTGGAGCGCTGTCGCGCCACTGGTCATCCTGCTGGCGCTCTGGTCTACCTTCGGCAATCTCGACCGTGACCTTGCTTATGCGGCGGTCGCAGCCGTTTTGGTCGGCGTCTTCGTCGCCGGCGGCGAATGGATAGCGCGCGGCGAAGCGCCGCCGCTGACCGGCGGCGCTGCCGTCTCCTTCGCGCTCGGCGGGGCGGCGATTGCCGGCCTGCTGATGCTGCACATGGCCTTTGGTTCGGGCTGGGAAACCATCCTGCTCGGGGCAGCCGCCGTCGCGCCGGCGCTGGCGACGCGCTGGCGTAACTATCCGGTGCTTGGCTGGATTTCCGTTGGTACGGTGATTGCAGTGCTCGGCCGCGTTGCCTTCGACCCGACCATCGTCGGTGCCGAGTTCCTGTCGAAGACGCCGGTGTTCAACTGGCTGCTGCTTCGATATGGCGTGCCGGCGCTCGCTTTCGGTTTTGCCGCCTGGCAGCTTGCCCGAACCACCAATGGCCGACCGCGCCTCGCCATGGAGGCCGGCGCCGCGCTGTTTTGCCTGCTCACCGTCGCCATGCTGGTGCGCCATGCCATGCATGGCGGCGTCATCGATACGGCTGCTGCGACGCTTGCCGAACAGGCGATCTACACGCTGATCGCCATCGGTGCCGGTGCCATCCTGGTCGCCATCGACATGCGCTCGCCAAGTTCGGTGCTGCGCTACGGCTCGATTGCAGCGGGCGTGGTCTCGGTCGCGTTCATCGTCCTCCAGCATTTTCTGGCGCTGAACCCGCTGCTGACGGATGAATCGACCGGCAGCATTCCAGTGTTCAACCTTCTGTTCCTCGCCTACCTCTTGCCGGCGGTTGCGGCAGGCGCACTGGCGCTTTATGCCCGCGACAAACGGCCGAAATGGTATGCGGCGATGCTGGCGGTGGCGGCGGCGGTGCTCGGCTTCGCCTATGCCACGCTGTCGGTCAGGCGCCTGTTCAAGGGCGAGTTCATTGGGCTGTGGAGCGGTCTCGGCCAGCTTGAGACCTATACTTATTCGGCACTGTGGCTGGTCATTGGCGTGGTGCTGCTCATCGCCGGTGTCTGGCTGAAGTCGCAGGTGCTGCGCATAGCGTCGGCGGCGCTGATCTCGATCGCCGTGCTCAAAGTCTTCATCTTCGACATGTCGGAGCTGGAAGGCGTGTTGCGGGCGCTGTCCTTCATCGGCCTCGGCGCGGTGCTCATCGGCATCGGCTTGTTCTATCAGCGGCTGCTGACAAGGGCGGCGAAAGCAAAGCTCGAGACGAGCAATAGCTGACGATTTCAATTTGGCCGGGAATAAACCTGCCACTGGCGGCGTTACTTAGTTGCTTGGGTGACCGGGGCGGCGGACCGCTTCGCGCTGGCCGCTTGCGCCGCGCTGCAAAGGCGCGTTCAATCACCACGGACAGGGGCCCCAGAACCAGCGGTCATGGACGAAAAGAAGGCAGCAATCCTTGGCGAAATACCGCGTCTGCGCCGCTATGCACGCTCGCTGTTGCGCGACCGTGATTCCGCTGACGATCTCGTCCAGGATTGTCTCGAGCGCGCACTTGTGCGGCTCGACAATTGGCAGACAGGAGAAAGCCCCAGGAGGTGGCTGTTTACGATCATGCACCATTTGTTCATCGACCAGATGCGCAAGGTGAACCGGCGCGGCGAGGCGGCGATGCTGCCGCTCGAGGCAAGCGAGGCGCAGGCAGCACCCGCCGAGCAGGTCGAGAGCATCGCCTCGCGCGAGATCGTCGACGCGCTGCAGGCGATCAGCCCTGACCGGCGGGCGGCACTTGTGATGGTCGCCATCGAAGGGTTTTCCTATGCCGAAGCCGCCAACATCCTTGGGGTTCCCGCCGGCACTTTGATGTCGCGCATCGCGCGCGGGCGTGAGGAACTGCGCGCGCTGCTGGATGATACCGCGCGCCGCCGCTCGATAAGGATCGTCTAGAAATGAGCCGGCGCGATTTCTCCGAACGCGATATCCACCTGGCTCTCGATGGCGAGTTGCCGGGCGACGAGCGGACGGCCTATGAGGCATGGCTCGAGGCCAATGCCGAGATGAAGGCCAAGAGCGCACGCTACGCCGCCGACCGGGCAGCATTGCGCGCAGCCTTTAACGGCGTGCTGGACGAACCCGTCCCGGTGCGGCTGAGCAAGGTGGTGCTTGGCGAGGCGCCAGCGGTCAGGGTGTCGCCGTCGCGCTCGCGTTGGTGGCTTGCGGCCGCCGCTGCCGTCATTCTGATGATTGGCGGCGCTGGCGGCTACCTTGCCGGCATCGGCCGCCTTGGCCTGGAAAATACGGCCGAGGACCAGCTTGCCGAAGAGGCGATCGCCGCCCACGTCATCTATGCCGCCGAAAAGCGGCATGCGGTGGAAGTGCCGGCAAGCGACAAGGATCATTTGCAGAGCTGGTTGTCGAACCAGGTGGGTTTGAAGCTGGTCGCGCCGGATCTGGCGGCGCAAGGGTTCCAACTGGTCGGTGGCCGGCTGCTGCCTGCAGGCCAGGGCAAGGCCGCGATGCTGCTTTATGAGGACGTCAAGGGTGAACGCATATCGCTCTTCGTCATCGCCGAATCAGCGGCCAAGGCCAAGGGCACCTATGGGTCTGAGGAAGATGGTCCTGAGGCCGTCTATTGGCTGGACAAGGGTTATGGCTGCGCCGTCGTCGGCTCGCTGCCGCGCGAGCAATTGGCCGCGGTGGCCAAGAGCGCCTATGGCCAGCTTCTGGCGGGCTTGCAAAGCTGAGCAGGCTCTCGTTTTCCGGAGCCGCGCCGATGCAGAAACACAGAGGTCGCTCAAAGCCTGTGCGCGACCTGCCTGCCGTCAAAACTGTCACAATTCGGCCCTAATCGAGGTGCGATAGCGCTTGCTGAATGCTGGCACTTCGGCTGGTGTGACCGATGTTTAGTCTAGGGCCTTTTCCACAACCCAATCGAGGTTTTCTGAGCCCGCATGCCTGCCGAGATTCGCAAGGCCCGCGCGTCCGACGTCGATGACCTCGCCGCCATCGAAAAAGCCGTTTTCTCGAGCGATCGCATTTCTCGCCGCTCCTTTCGCCAACTGATCGACCGCGACACCGCCGAACTGCTGGTTGGCGAAAACGATGGCCGAGTCGCCGGCTATGCAGTCGTGCTGTTTCGCAAGGGCAGCGGGGTCGCGCGGCTTTATTCGATCGCCGTCGGTCCATTTTTCGGCGGCCGCGGCGTTGGCCGCCTGCTGCTGGAACAGGCCGAGGCCGCCGCTTTCGAGCACGGCCGCATGATGCTTCGTTTGGAAGTCCGCGAGGACAACCCGCGCGCGATCCAGATCTACGAGCAGAGCGGCTACCGCAAGATCGGCCGCGAACCGGACTATTACGAGGATGGCGCCACGGCGCTGCGCTATGAAAAGACCTTGCGCGGCGACATTCCGGTCGCCACCGAAGTGCCGTTTTATCAGCAGACTTGCGAATTCACCTGCGGACCATGCTGTCTGATGATGGCGATGGCTTACTTCGGCCCCGGATTCGTGCCGGACCCGGTGATGGAAATCCGGCTGTGGCGTGAGGCGACGACCGTTTTCATGATGTCGGGGCCGGGCGGCTGCGAACCGTTCGGGCTGGCCGTCGCCGGCTATGAGAGCGGGCTTGCTGCTGAGATCTATGTGTCTTTCTACGGAGCGCTGTTCCTGCAGTCGGTGCGCAGCGAGGACAAGCGCCGGGTCATGGAGCTGGCGCAGGTCGACTTTCGCCGCCGCGCGGAACTTTACGGCATCCCGGTGAATTACCGTCCATTCGGGCTTGACGACATTCGTACCGCGATCGCAGAGGGAAAACTGGTGCTGGTCCTGATCAGCGGCTTCCTGATGTTCGGCAAGAAGGTTCCGCACTGGGTATTGGCCATCGGTGACGACGGCGACCATATCCTGATCCACGACCCCTGGGTCGAGGACGAGCGGCAGGAGACAATCCTCGATGCTGCCAATATTCCCGTGCCTTACGGCATCTTCATGAACATGGCGCAATTCGGCCGCGACGGATTGCGCGCCGCCATCACTCTCGGAAAGCGCGACAGCCAATGACCTGGGTCATCCTTACCGGCCGGCAGAACGATCTCGACCAGGTGGCGACGCCGCACAAGATCATCACCAATCGCGACTACCTTGCCCATCCGGCACTGTTTCGCGGTCAGCGGCCGAAGGTCATCAACCTGTCGAACAATTACGGCTACCAGAGCCGCGGCTATTACGCCTCGCTGCTTGCCGGTTCGCGCGGCCATAAGGTCATCCCGACGGTCGAAACGATGATCGACCTGTCGGAGCGCAAGCTCTATGAGCACGCGTTACCGGAACTCGAACTCGCACTCAACAAGTGCCGCAAGGACCTGGGCGGCGCCTTCCCGCAGAAGGTCTGCATCTTCTTCGGCATCGGACCGTCCAGGATCTGGGACCGCTTCGCCAAGCTGCTGTTCGACTGGTTTCGTGCCCCGGCGCTCGAGGTCCACATCAGGGACAGCGCCGAATGGGCCTCGATCCGCAAGATAGGCTTCCATCCCCTGGCCAGGATGACCGAGGACGAGGAAACGCACTTTCTCCAGTGCCTGGAAACCTACACCAACCGCGAGTGGCGCGACACCAAGGGACGTACGCCGGCGCGCTACACTTTCGCCACGCTGGTCGATCCGCATGAGGAACTGCCGCCGTCGGAGATTTCGTCGCTGCGCCACTGGGCCAAGATCGCTGAAAAGATGGGTGTCGAAATCGAGCCGATCACCAAGCGGGATCTGGCCAAGCTCGCCAATTACGACGCGCTGTTCATCCGCGAGACCACCTCGATCTCCAACCACACCTACCGCTTTGCCCGCCGCGCCCAGCAGGAAGGCATGCCGGTCATCGACGACCCGCTGTCGATGATCCGCTGCACCAACAAGGTCTATCTCAACGAGCTGATGACCTACAACAAGGTACCGGTGCCGCCGACGGTGATGATAGCCGGCATCTCGGATTTGGAAGTTGCGGCGCAGACACTGGGCTTCCCCCTGGTGCTGAAGATCCCGGACTCCTCGTTTTCGCGCGGCGTCAAGAAATGCGGCACCTTCGAAGAGTTGAAGACGCTCGCAACCGAATGGCTGGAAGATTCCGACCTCCTGATTGCGCAAAAATTCATTCCGACGGAATATGACTGGCGCGTCGGTGTCCTCGGCGGCCAACCTTTGTTTGCCGTCCACTATCTGATGGCCAAGAAACATTGGCAGATCGTCAATCATAAGGCCAACGGCAAGCCCGACCAGGGCGGCATCAAGACCTTCACCCTGAAGGAAGCGCCGGCGCATGTCGTCGAGACGGCGGTGAGCGCGGCGCGCTGCATTGGCGACGGCCTCTACGGCGTCGACCTCAAAGAAACCAGGGACGGCGTTTTCGTCATTGAGGTCAACGATAACCCCAACCTCGACCACGGCTGGGAAGACTCCGGCGAGAAAGACGAGGTCTGGGTGCGGCTAACGCAGTGGTTCCTGGAGCGGCTGGACCGGCCGGGGCGATAATATCCGAACTGAGGGCAAAAAAGATGCTGTTCTTCGTAACCGAGGATTTTCGCGGCTGCGACCGCAAGGAGATCTACCGCCGTTTCCGCGACCAGGGCCGCCTGAAGCCGGACGCGCTTGTCGTGCACCACAGCTGGATCGCGGCGGATATGAGCCGCTGCTTCCTCCTCGTGGAGGCCGCTGACGTCACGCTCCTGCAGCGGTGGGTCATCGAATGGGCGGATCTGGTCGAATTCGAGATCGTTCCCGTGGCGACGAACAAGGATATGGTGGAGGCATTGAGCGGGCACCTCTGACCCGCGCGCTTCGACGAGTAATATCCGGAAATTGTATTGATGGCAGAGCCGCCGGCTCGCCAGGCCGCCGTACTCAGCCGGATTGCCTGATCGTCGCGCTCGACCTCAGCAGCCGGTTGATGTCCGACGCCTTTGACGGCATGCCGATCAAATAGCCTTGAGCCTCGACACAGCCCTCCTTTTGCAGGAATTCAAACTGCGCCTCGGTCTCGACACCTTCGGCGGTGACGGTGATGCCCAGCTGTGCGCCAAGCCCGATGATGGTGCGCACGATCGCCGCGGTATCGCGGCTGTCGATATCGCTGATGAAGGAACGATCGATCTTGATCTTGTCGACGGGAAAGCGCCTGAGGTAGCCCAGCGAGGAATAGCCGGTGCCGAAATCGTCCAGCGCGATGCGGACACCCAGATCGCGTAGCTGCCTGAGTGTCTTGAGCACCAGATCGCTCTCGTCCATCAGCACCGTTTCGGTGATTTCCAGTTCAAGCCGGTTGGCCGGCACGCCCGAGAACGCCAGTGCCGAAATGACGCTGCGGGCAAAGGTACCGCTTTTGATCTGCACGGCGGAGACATTGACTGCGATGCGCCAAGACGCCCAGCCTGCCGCGGTCGTGCAGGCTTTTCGCAGCGCCCATTCTCCAAGCGGCACGATCAGCCCGGTCTCCTCGGCGGCCGGAATGAAGTCGTCCGGCCGTACCAGGCCGCGCACCGGCGAACGCCAGCGCATCAACGCTTCGGCACCGACGATCTCGCCGGAGGCGATGTTCATGATCGGCTGGAAATCCAGCTCGAATTCGCGGCGCGACAACGCTGCCCTGAGATCGATTTCGAGCGCCCGGCGTGCCCGCACCATCGCGTCCATGGCTGGTTCGAAGAAGCGGTAGAGGTTGCGCCCTTCGCTCTTTGCCCGATAGAGCGCCATATCGGCGTTTTTCAGCAACGTGTCGGCGTCCTTGCCGTCATTCGGAAACAGCGCGATGCCGAGACTGATGCCGACGCGCATGTCGTGTCTTTTGTCGCGAAACGGCTTTCCAATGATCTCGACGATGCGTTTGGCCAGCTTTTCCGCGTCGCCCGGGCTTTTGAGATTGAACTGGATTATGACGAATTCGTCGCCGCCGAAGCGGGAGACAACGTCCGTTTCATTGCGCAGGCACCGTTGCAGCCGTTCCGCCACGCATTTCAGCAGCCAGTCGCCGGCGGGGTGTCCCCAACTATCGTTGACTGCCTTGAAGTGATCGAGGTCGAGCGAGAATATCGCCAGCGATCCGTCGCTCGTCTCGCTCAGGGCTTGGTCGAGCCTTTCGCGAAGCATCGAGCGATTGGGCAGGTTGGTCAGTGTGTCGTGGTGCGCTAGATGGGTCATGCGCTCTTCGACGCGCCTGCGCTCGGTGACGTCGTCGAACGTCGCGACCCAGCCGCCGCCGCTCATCGGCCGGCGTGCAACCAGCAGCGTCCTGCCGTCGGCGAGATGGCGATGCGTTACGTGTGTTTTCCCCGCCCGCAGGCAGGCTTCGATTTGCGAGATTTCGCTGTCGGGGTCGAGCTTTGTGTAAATGCCCAGTTCCAGCAGCCGCTTGAACGCATCGTGGTGACTCATGCCAAGCGGGAAGTCGGCCGGCCTGACATGATAAAGCTCCAGGAAACGTTCGTTGCGCACGATCAGCTTGCCGTCCGCATCGTACATCAAAAGGCCTTGCGACATGTTGGCAAGTGCGGCGTCGAAACGGCGGTGCTGCTCCTTCAACTCCTGCTCGGCGCGCCGTTGCTCGGTGATGTCCTCGTAGATCGAGACCCAACCACCTGACGCCAGCGGCCGGTGCGAAATGTTGACGATGCGCCCGTCCGCAAGCGTTTCCTCATAGGTGGAAGGTTTTGCCTGGTCGATATAGGGCTTGCGGATCGCATAGAGTTGCTCGGCGCTTTGCGAGGCGATGCCGATATCCACGCTATGCTGGAGGATGTCGAAAAACCGGATGCCGGGCCGCACCACTTCGGCGTCGAGGCGAAAGATGCTGATGTAGTTCCTGTTGCAGATGATCATCCGTTCATCGGCATCGAACATGCACAGGCCATGCGACATGTTCTCGACCGCTGCCGAAAAACGCTCGTTCTGTTCGCGCAGCTCGTCTTCAATGGGTTGCGGCAGACCAACGCCTTTGGCCCTCCGTCGGCGGACGGACGAACCAGCCTTGATACCGGCAACGGGCATGAGGGCAGCCTATGGACCATGGTTAACCACGGCACTGTTGTCCCTGCCGGTTAATTTACCGTTTTCAGCCGGCTGGAACGGCAGTCTGGCGTCGCGACCTTTCGATGGCCGCAAAGCGCTTGAGAAAGGCATTCTGCGCCCAGGTCACCGAGCGGGGCGTGACATCGAAGCGCTCGGCGTTGAAGCCGCGCGGCCTGCCGAAGAACTCGGTCGCCTCTGCCGTCGAAAAACCTGCAAGCAGCGTCGCTTCGAAATAAGCGGCGATCTGATCCGCTCGCTTGATTTCCTTGCGCAGCCCCGCGTCGAGTTCCGCCGGCAGTGAGAAGCGCAGATGGATGGCGCGCTGCAGCCTGATCTCGCAATCCCTGTAGCTGCCGCCCATCACGGACTTGAATGGCGAGATCATATCGCCGATGACATATTCCGGCGCGTCGTGCAGCAGCGCCGCCAACCGCGCGTCGGCGTCGGCATCCGGCATCAGTTCGCCGACAAGCGTTTCGACCAGCAGCGAATGCTGGGCGACCGAAAAGGCGTGATCGCCTCTGGTCTGGCCATTCCAGCGTGCGACGCGGGCAAGGCCATGGGCAATATCGGAGATCTCGATGTCGAGCGGCGAGGGGTCGAGCAGGTCGAGCCGGCGGCCAGACAGCATGCGCTGCCAGGCGCGCGGCGGCGCCCCGGCGCGATCGGCAGCCATCAGGCGTCCTCCGCGCCGACGGCTTCCTGCGGAAAGCTGAATTTCGCCCAGGACGGGATAGCGAGCGACACGGCGACGTCCTCCGCCAGGATCGGCTGGCCGGCGTCGAGCGCTGCCTTAACCCGGTCGATGCGGGCAATGGCAAGGCCTGTCCTGCCGGCGGTCGAGCCAAGCGTGCCGACCGGTCGCCCCTCCACCGTCAACTCTGCGCGCGAAGTAGGCAGGGGGCGTTCGGCCGAGACAATCAACACCCGGCGCCTGGCAGTGCCGCGATGCTGCATGCGCGAGACGACCTCCTGGCCGACGTAGCAGCCTTTCTTGAAGCCGACACCGCCGATCTCGTCGAGCAGCACGTCATGCGGAAACGCGTCGCCGAGATGATAGTCGCTGCCGCTTTCGGCAATGCCATGGGCGATGCGAAAGGCTTGCCATGCGGCAAGGTCGCCGCCATCTGCGGCGCCACCATAGAAGCGCTTGACGGCAGTATCGACAAACCGCGCATCGGCAAACGGTGCTGATTCAAATTGCGAAGTGGTTGAATCGCCTCCCCATGCGACGGCCACAACCGGCTGATCCAGCTTGGCAATTTCGACTTTGGCGCGCAATTTGTAGAGCGTCAGCCGGCGCATGAAATCATCGGCGGTCTCGGTACGGCATTCAAGTCGGAAAGCATTTTCGCCGGCGCGCGAGATCAGGAAGTCGAAAAGGATCTTGCCTTGCGGCGTTAGCAGCGCGCCTGGCTTTGCTTCGCTGCTGCCGAGCACGTCTAGGTCGGTGGTCAAGATGTTCTGTAAAAAGTGCTCGGCATCCGGCCCGGACACGGAAACGAGTGCGCGATCTCTGAGCGAGGCAAAGGGCATGGTGGGAAACGAGCCTGATCTTGCAAAACTATCGGCCATTACGTAAGCCCCTGGCACTTCCCCCGCAAGAGACCGGACCCGCATGGCCCCCATCTACGATCTCATCCTGACAGGCGGCATCGTGATCAACCATGACGGCGAGGGTTTTCGCGACGTTGGCATCAATGGTGGGCGCATCGCTGCCATCGGCGACCTCCGCCAGGCGTCGGCCGGTGAGACGATCGACTGCCGCGGGCTGCACATCCTGCCGGGCGTCGTCGACAGCCAGGTGCATTTCCGCGAGCCGGGCCTGGAGCACAAGGAAGATCTCGAGACGGGCTCGCGGGCAGCGGTGCTCGGCGGCGTCACCGCCGTCTTCGAGATGCCGAACACCAATCCGCTGACCACCAGCGAGGCAACCCTTGCCGACAAGGTGCGGCGTGCCACCGGCCGCATGCATTGCGACTTTGCCTTCTGGGTCGGCGGCACCCGCGACAATGCGAAAGACGCCGGCGATCTCGAGCGGCTGCCGGGTGCGGCCGGCATAAAAGTGTTCATGGGCTCGTCCACCGGCGACCTGCTGGTCGAGGACGACGAAGGCGTTGCCTCGATCCTGAGGAACACACGCCGCCGCGCCGCCTTTCACTCCGAGGACGAATTCCGGCTGCGCGAGCGGCTTGGCGAGCGCATCGCGGGCGATCCGTCTTCACATCCGGTGTGGCGCGACGAGATCGCTGCGTTGCGCTGCACGGAGCGCCTTGTGCGAATCGCGCGCCAGGTCCGCGCCCGGATCCATGTGCTGCACATCTCGACCGCCGAGGAGATAGGCTTCCTCGAACAGCACAAGGATGTCGCGACCTGCGAGGCGACGCCGCATCATCTGACGCTGAGCGCCGATGATTATGCGCAGTTGGGCACCCTGATCCAGATGAACCCGCCGGTGCGCGCCACGCGCCATCGCGACGGGGTCTGGCACGGTGTTGCCCAAGGCATCGTTGATGTGCTCGGCTCCGACCATGCGCCGCACACGCTGGCCGAGAAGGCAAAGCCTTATCCGGCGTCGCCGTCCGGCATGACCGGGGTGCAGACTTTGGTGCCGATCATGTTGGACCATGTCAACGCCGGCCGGCTGACGTTGCAGCGCTTTGTCGACCTGACCAGCCACGGCCCGCAGCGTATTTTCGGCATCGCCAGGAAAGGCCGTATTGCCGCCGGCTACGACGCCGATCTGACCATCGTCGATCTGAAGCGCCGCGAGACCATCGCCAACGCCCAGCAAGGCTCCAAGGCCGGCTGGACGCCTTATGACGGCAGGCAGGTGACCGGCTGGCCGGTCGGCACCATCGTTCGCGGCCGGCGCGTGATGTGGGAAGGCGAGATCGTCGCGCCGGGCCAGGGTAGGGCGGTGGAGTTTTCCGAGGCGTTGGCGGGCTAAGCTCCCTGCCTCGATAAGGGACAGGCTAAAACCACTCAATCCCCAGCGACGAAGAACGTCCATTGTCCGGTCGGCGTGATGCCGACTCGGTAGAAGATGTACGCACCGAACTGCTTCATATCGTCATAGTCGCTGGCGGTGACGATCTTGAACAACTCGACCCGCTGCTTGGCATCGAGCTTGTCCAGCGGCAGGGCGAAGAAATAGGGCCAGACATAGAGATCCTGCGGAGTGCCTGCATCGACGTGGACATAGCCGGCATTGAGCACCTCTTCCAGGATGGCGAGGATTTCCTGGCCCTCCGAGTCGCCGGAAAGGCCTTTCAGGAAGGCGATCGGGTCGCCCTCCATGTCGCCCAGCGACAATTGGGTCATCATGTTACCCGTGCCGATCAGCGGCCGCAGTCTTTCGATGTCGCCGCTTTTGCAGGCCTCGACGATCAGATCGTGCATGCGCCTGACCGGTTCCGGCAACTTGGCAAGGTCGTAGACGACTTCGGGCACAGGCGCATCCGGATCGACATGCGGATTGGCCATGCCACCATCGTCCGCTGGCCCTTTCGGCTCGGTTTGCTCCGGCCCGTCGGACGGAGTCGGCTGGCTGGCTGCAGGTGGCGTCGTGCCGAGCGGGCCGGGCATCGGCACTGTACTTCCAGGCGGCGACATGTCGCCGTCGGGCGGAGGCGTGACCGGCGAGGGCAGGTCTTCGCGCTTGATCTCGCTGAGGGCGTGAGCGGGACTGCTCGCAAGTAGCAGTGCAAGGGGAATTGTGGCGCAGGAAGCAGTAAGCCAAATGCTGAGGACCAGGCCGCGCGGCTTGCCTGATATCGAAAAATTCACCGCCTGCTACTCCCTGGTTCCAGCCCATCCATGTGCCCGGACATGATGTCCGGCGGCGCGCCGTCGTCAAAGAACCGGGGTCAGTGCCGCAGTCTTTCGGGCTCGAAGGCCCCGGCAATCACCTTTTCACGCATGCGATCCAGCAGGGCAAGCGCCGAGGTCTCGCCATTGGTGCGCAGCATTTCGCCGAATGCCGTTTCGAGGGCTGCCTCGGCGATGATTTCCGGCTCGATCCCTGCCGACAATCCTTCTGCCCAGGCTTCGCTGTGGCTTTCCACGGCGGTCAGGCGCTTTTCTTCCCTGACCAGCGCGTCGATGTCGTTGACGCCATGTTCCATTGCGATGTCCACCCTTTCAAGCGGTGATCCGTTGGATAGGGATCAAGCTTGAGTTGTCCCTTTTACACGCAGGCGCAGTAAGTATTTGTAAATACGACATTTTTTTGGTCGTCTTCTACAAATTCCGTCGCGTCCAGCAAACCTGCGTCCGATCCGTTTCAAACTTAGCCGATTAGGCCGGCCAAGGGGACGGAAACCTTCAGTTTGAGTTAATTTCACATCTGCGCGCTAATGTTTCGTTAACATAGTTGCAAAAGTGCAACATCAGGTTTGCACCAAGACCTCACCCGAGGCAAGCGGAGAAGTGTCGAATGCGTCCGCCGCCCACAGCGCCGGCGCTTGATGCCGGTTTGCCGGAACGGCAGCTGCCGCCGTCAGTTTCCGTAGCGAGAGGCTATGTCGCGAGACAGCGTCTCGCCTTCCTTCATGTAGCGGCTGATGGCTTCCGTCGCCGAGGCCGTGCATTGCGTATAAGTGCCGCCGAACGACCGGTAGCCGCGGTTGAAGCTGGCGATGAAGCGGGCGCGCCGCTCCGGGTTCGGATTTTCCGATGCGATCAGTTTTTCCATCTCGGCTCGCCACCGGTCTCCCTTCTCGCCGCACAGATTGCGCAGGAAATGCAGTGAGCCGAGCACTTCCGCCAGCCGCATCAGCCCGGGCTCGAACGGGGCTTCGGCGGCAATCGCCGGGCGCGCGCCGACAACCACACTGACGGCGAGGCATGCGGCGAGAAACGAAGACGTGCGGCTCATGAGTCCTTGTGCTGAAACAATTTGTCGCCTGCAAGGCGATTCTCTGGCTCAGGTCTCGCCGTCTTTGTTGGGACCGAGTAGATCGTCGGCAATTTCAAACACCGCATCGGCGAGCGGCATCGCTGTCATTTCGGCCAGCGTATAGAAAGCCGCGGTTTCGGCGTCGTCGCTGGCAACCGCCTCGCCGCCGGCATAATCGGCCCCAAACACCGTCAGCCAGTAGTCGACCGGATGCCCGTCGCCGCTGCCGTCGATGTGGATTTCCCGCAGCGGCCGGTAGCTGCGCGCCTGCAATCCGGTCTCTTCCAGCAATTCGCGCCGTGCTGCCTGTGCCAGCGTCTCGCCGGCTTCGACCTTGCCGCCGGGAAAGGCATAGAGGCCTTGCGAGGGCGGCCTGGCCCGCTTGACCAGCAGCACCGTGTTCTCGCGCACGACGCAGACCGAGACTGCCGGAATGATCTTGCGTGCTTCCATGGGCTCCGGATCGCTCGATTGGCATAGCCCGTTGTGGACCGGCCGTCGGCGAACAGCTTTAGCGGTTGCGAAAGGCGGGTTCCATGGCCACTTTCACATGCCACCAATTCGAGAGCTGAATTCATGTGCGGACGCTTTGCTTTGACGGCCACTCCGGACCAGACCACCGCCTTTCTCGGCCTGGCGGAACTTGAGGGGTTTCCTGCCCGCTACAACATCGCGCCGACGCAGCCGGTGCTGATGGCGCTCGCCGGATTGCCGCGGGCGCCGGGCTCGAACCTGCCCGACCGCCGCTCGATGCTGGTGCGATGGGGCCTGATCCCGGCCTGGGTCAAGGATACGCGCAACTTCCCGCTGCTGTTCAACGCGCGTTCCGAGGGGGCTTTGGAAAAGGCATCATTTCGCGCTGCCATGCGCCATCGCCGCGCCCTGGTACCGGCTTCGGGATTCTACGAATGGCACCAAACCGGTGGCAGAAGAGGGCAGCCCTATTGGGTGCGGCCAAGGCGTGGCGGGCTTGTCGCCTTCGCCGGGCTGATTGAGACCTATGCCGAGCCGGGCGGCTCGGAAATGGACACCGGCGCCATTCTGACCGCCCACGCCAATGCCGATACTGCCCATATCCACGACCGCATGCCGGTAGTGATCCATCCCGAGGACTTCGCGCGCTGGCTGGATTGCCGCACGCTCGAGCCGCGCGATGTGGCCGATCTGCTGAGACCCGCCCAGTCCGATTTCTTCGAAGCGATCCCGGTTTCCGACCTCGTCAACAAGGTCGTCAATACTGGGCCGGAGATTCAGGAGAAGGGCGTCGTCGAGCCTGAGCCCGAGAAGGTCAAGCGCCAGAAGTCCGGCGCAAACGACAGGCAGATGAGTTTATTTTAGCAAAAGCTACTATTTCTGGTTCGCCGTGAGCGCCTCAATCTTTTCCGACGGCATTCTCAGGCAGCGCGCGGCGAAACGATTTTCTGCGCCGGCTTCTTCTTCTTCGCGGTGTGCAAAAGAGCTGCGACGATTGCTGCCGGGCCGATCGCCCGGTAGTGGCTGGCGAGCGCCGGTTGCTTGGCGCGGTTGGATTCTTGCTTAGGCATTGTTCTCTTCCCTGGTAACGTCTTCGTGTCTGCGTTTGCTGGCCGAATCCGACCAAATCATGACGCTTGCTGATCTAGCCGCGAATGTTTCATGACAGTGCCGACCTGTTTAATAAAATGTTTCAATGGCTCAAATCCTGTGAGCCAACGATATTTTTGGCGAAGGTAGCGACTTGACGGCAACACCGGGCAAGGCGATAAAGCCGGCCATGAGAACGTCTTTCGCCATTTGTGGCATTTGCATTATCGGCTAGCCTCGCGCTGGTCCTGGACGTTTTCGCCTCATCTCCTCCAAGATTGGACAAACGCCCCGGCCAGCAGGCTGGACCCCGATTTGCGCCTCGGCGTAACCGACTCCATCCAGAGCACGATCCCAAAAGATCATGCCAAAGTACGCACCGGGAACGCACGTATGTCTGACGCATCGAAGAGCCTGCGCCTCTACAACACGCTAACGCGGAGCAAGGAGGATTTCTTCCCGATCGATCCGCGCAACGTGCGCATGTATGTCTGCGGCCCGACGGTCTATGACTTCGCCCATATCGGCAATGCGCGGCCGGTGATCGTCTTCGACGTGCTGTTCCGTTTGCTGCGCCATCTCTACGGGCAAGCGCACGTCACTTACGTCCGCAACATTACGGACGTCGACGACAAGATCAACGCCCGCGCACTGCGCGATTTCGGCGGCGAGATTGCCTCTGGCAAGTTGTCGCTGAACGAAGCGATCAGGCGGGTCACCGAAAAGACCGCCGACCAGTTCCACAAGGACGTTGCGGCGCTCGGTTGCCTGGAACCGACGGTCGAGCCGCGCGCCACCGAGTTCGTCGAGCCCAGGCCCGACGGCAAGGTCGACATGATCTTCTTGATTCAGCGCTTGATCGAACGCGGCCATGCCTATGTCGCGGCTGGAGAAGTCCTGTTCGACACCGCTTCCATGCCGGACTACGGGCAGTTGTCGAAGCGCAATCTCGACGAGCAGCAGGCCGGCGCCCGCGTCGCCGTCGATGCGCATAAGAAGAACCCGCAGGATTTCGTGCTGTGGAAATTGTCTTCGCCCGAGGAACCGGGCTGGGACAGCCCGTGGGGCAGGGGCCGGCCCGGCTGGCACATCGAGTGCTCGGCGATGTCGGCCGCCTATCTCGGCGAGGTGTTCGACATCCATGGCGGTGGTATCGACCTGATCTTTCCTCACCACGAGAACGAGATCGCGCAGTCGCGATGCGCCCACGGCACCGAAACGATGGCCAAGGTGTGGATGCACAACGGCTTCCTGCAGGTCGAGGGCCAGAAGATGTCCAAGAGCCTGGGCAATTTCTTTTCGATCACCGAATTGCTGGAGACGGAGACCTTTGGCGGCCGCAAATGGCCGGGCGAGGTGCTCAGGCTGGCGATGCTGATGACGCACTATCGCGAGCCAATCGACTTTTCCGTGCGCAAGCTGGAAGAGGCGGAGAATACGCTGCGCAAATGGAAGCGGGCGGCCGATCTGGCGCCGCCGACGGCAAAGCCGGTGCCGGCGGATGTGATCGAAGCGCTGTCGGATGACCTTGCCACCTATGCCGCATTCCAGTTGCTGACGCAGTTGGCTGGCGATGCTGTTGATCTCAACACTGGTAGTGGCAACGCAGCCGCCGAAGGCAACGATGCTGCCGCTTCACTGAAGGCATCGCTGTTGTTCCTCGGCTTCGACGTTGCAACAGCCAAGGTGGATGAAGACGCCATTGCCAAGGCGATCGCCAAACGCCTCGCATTGATCGCCGCCAAGAACTGGGCCGAGGCCGACCGCATCCGCGACGAGTTGCTGGCGCAAGGCATCCAGTTGAAGGACGGCAAGGACCCCGTCACCGGCGAACGCATCACCACCTGGGAGGTAAAAAGATGATCGATCATCTCGGCATCACCGTTTCGGATTTCGACGCGTCGAAGGCTTTTTATGACAGGGCGATGGCGCCGCTCGGCGCCTCGCTGCTTTACATGGTGCCGCTGGAATATACCGGCGGCGCCAAGGTCGGCGGCTACGGCCGCGACCGGCCGGTGTTTTGGCTGCATGCCGGCAAGGACAAGCCGAAGGATCATCAGCATGTCGCTTTCACCGCGCGCAGCCGCGCCGAGGTCGATGCCTTTCACGCCGCGGCGATCGCCGCCGGCGGCAAGGACAATGGCGAGCCGGGCCTGCGACCGCACTACCACCCCAACTACTACGCTGCCTTCGTCTTCGATCCCGACGGCAACAATGTCGAGGCGGTCTGCCATGCTCCGGAGTAATGCGCGATGAGCCTCGACAACAAACCGGTGTATTCAGGCGGCTGCCAGTGCGGCGCGGTGCGCTTCCGCGTCGAAGGCGCGCTCGGCGATGCTTCCGTCTGCCATTGCCGCATGTGCCAGAAGGCGAGCGGCAATTTCTACCTGCCGCTGGTCTCGGTGCGCGGCGCAAGGCTGGACTGGACGCGCGGTGAGCCCAAACGCTTCCGCTCGTCCAACGCGGCTTTGCGCGGTTTCTGCGCCGAATGCGGTACGCCGCTGACCTTCGAAGCGCCCGACGGCGTGGCGCTCGCCATCGCCGCATTCGACCACCCCGAGGAGATCGCGCCGACCATCCAATGGGGTGTCGAAGCCAAGCTCCCCTACGTAGATCACGTCCACGAATTGCCCGGTGAGGAGACAATGGCCGACGTTTCGTCTGCCTCCTATCTCGCCGATCTCGTCTCCTACCAACATCCCGACCACGACACCGAACAATGGCCGCCGGAGGAAAAATCATGACCGAAACCGTTCGTACCGGCGGCTGCCAGTGCGGCGCCGTGCGCTTCCGCATCCACGGCGCCCTCGGCCGCCCGTCCATTTGTCATTGCCGCATGTGCCAGAAACAGTTCGGGTCGTTTTTCGGCGCGCTGGTGACAGTGCCGAGCGACGGCGTCGAATGGGTGCGCGAGGAGCCGAGTTACTTTCAGTCGTCGGTCAACATCGATCGCGGCTTCTGCGCCCGCTGCGGCACACCGCTGACCTACCGCCAGCCCGGTGCGCTGGAGATCGCCATCGGCGCCTTCGACGACCGTTCCGATCTGGCGCCGCAGATCCAGGTCAACTACGCCGCCAGGCTGCCCTGGGTCGAGACGATCTTCGACGCGCCGATCCACGACGACCCGGATTTCTATGCGCGGCAGGAATCCATCATTTCCTTCCAGCATCCCGATCACGAGACGGCCAACTGGCCGCAGCAGGGCCTGAAACTATGAGCAGCGAATTCCGCACCCTCTATCCCGAGATCGAAGCCTTCGAATCCGGCATGCTCGACGTTGGCGGTGGCCATCAGGTCTATTGGGAGCGCTCCGGCACCCGCGGTGCCAAGCCGGCTGTATTCCTGCATGGCGGGCCGGGCGGCGCTATTTCGCCAAAGCACCGGCGGTTGTTCGATCCGAAGCTGTACGATGTCATCCTGTTCGACCAGCGCGGCTGCGGAAAATCGACGCCCAATGCCTCGCTTGAAGCCAACACCACCTGGCATCTGGTCGCCGACATCGAGCGCCTGCGAAAAATGTGCGGCTTCGACAAATGGCTGGTGTTCGGCGGTTCTTGGGGTTCGACGCTGGCGCTGGCCTATGCCGAGACCCACCCCGAGCGGGTCAGCGAACTGGTCGTGCGCGGCATCTATACGCTGACCCGCGCCGAACTCGAATGGTACTACCAGTTCGGCGTGTCAGAGATGTTCCCCGACAAGTGGGAGCGGTTTCTGGCGCCAATCCCGGAGGCTGAGCGCGGCGACATGATGGCCGCCTACCGCAAGCGCCTGGTTGGCAGCGATCCTGTGGCGCGGGTCGAGGCCGCTCGCGCCTGGAGCCTGTGGGAGGGCGAGACGATCACGCTGCTGCCGGAACCGGAAACCAGTGGTCCCTTCGGCCAGGATGATTATGCCCTGGCTTTCGCCCGCATCGAGAACCACTATTTCGTCCATGCCGGCTGGCTGGAAGAGGGACAGCTGCTGCGCGATGCATGGAAGCTTAAGGATATCCCGGGTACCATCGTTCACGGCCGCTACGATATGCCGTGCCCGGCGCGCTATGCCTGGGCGCTGCACAAGGCGTGGCCGAAAGCGGATTTCCATCTGATCGAAGGCGCCGGCCACGCCTATTCGGAGCCGGGCATCCTCGACAGGCTGATCCGCGCGACGGACATGTTTGCCGGGAAATGACCATGGCTCGCGAGCGCCTTTATCTGTTCGACACCACGCTGCGCGATGGTCAGCAGACGCCGGGTATCGACTTTTCCGTCGAGGACAAGATCGCCATCGCCAAGCTGCTCGACGAGTTCGGCATCGACTACGTCGAGGGCGGCTACCCCGGCGCCAATCCAACCGACACCACCTTCTTTGCCGAGCGTCGCACGGCCGATGCCAAGTTCGTTGCCTTTGGCATGACCAAACGGGCAGGAGTGTCGATTTCGAACGATCCTGGGCTTGCCGCGCTGGTCCAGTCGAAGTCGGACGCCATCTGCTTCGTCGCCAAGAGTTGGGACTACCATGTCCGCGTCGCCCTCGGCTGCACCAATGAGGAGAACCTCGAGGCGATCAAGGCCTCGGTCGAGGCCGCGCTCACGGCCGGCAAGGAGGCGATGGTCGACTGCGAGCATTTCTTCGACGGCTTCAAGGCCAACCCCGATTATGCGCTGGCCTGCGCCAGGACGGCCTACGATGCCGGCGCGCGCTGGGTGGTGCTGTGCGACACCAATGGCGGCACGCAGCCCTCCGAGTTGCGCGCCATCGTCGAAAAGGTGATCGCGGCCGGCATACCGGGCGACCATCTCGGCATCCACGCCCATGACGACACCGGCCAGGCGGTGGCAAATTCGCTTGCCGCCGTCGAGGCCGGCGTGCGCCAGATCCAGGGCACGCTGAACGGCATCGGCGAGCGCTGCGGCAACGCCAACCTGATCTCGATCGTGCCGACATTGGCGTTGAAGCCGGCCTTTTCGGGCCGCTTTGCCACAGGCATTTCGGCAGAGGCGTTGACCGGTATATCGCGCCTGTCCCGCGCCTTCGACGAGTTGCTGAACCGTGCGCCGGAAGCGCAGGCGCCCTATGTCGGGGCCTCCGCTTTCGCCACCAAGGCCGGTATCCATGCCTCGGCGCTGGCCAAGGAGCCGGCGACCTACGAGCATGTTCCGCCAGAAACTGTCGGCAACCGCCGCCGTGTCATGGTTTCGGACCAAGGCGGCAAGGCCAATTTCCTGGCCGAGCTGAAGCGGCGCGGCATCGACATGCCCCGGGACGACCATCGCCTCGACGCGCTGATCGCCGTGGTCAAGGAGCGCGAGGCGGAGGGCTACGCTTACGAAGGCGCCGACGCCAGCTTCGAGCTTCTGGCGCGCAAGATGCTGCACGGCCTGCCGGAATTCTTCCGCGTCACCTCGTTCCGCTGCATGGTCGAGCGCCGTTTCGACGCCAACGGCCAGCTGAAGACGGTCTCGGAGGCGATTGTGAAAGTGCTGGTCGAGGGCGAGGAGAAGATGTCGGTCGCCGAAGGCCGTGGCCCGGTCAACGCGCTCGACATTGCGCTGCGCAAGGATCTCGGCAAATTCCAGAGCGAAATCGCCGATCTCGAGCTGGCCGACTTCAAGGTGCGTATCCTCAATGGCGGCACCGAGGCGATCACCCGCGTCCTGATCGAATCGCATGACGGCACCGGCGCGCGCTGGTGGACGGTCGGCGTCTCCGAAAACATCATCGATGCTTCGTTCCAGGCGCTGATGGACTCGATCGTCTACAAGCTGATGAAGAACCGCGACATGGCGGGATTGGTAGCGGCGGAGTGAGGAAATGGGCTTCACGATAAGCTGGGTCGCATTCAATGGTCTGCCACTCGCGAAGGCAGCGCTGGCTTTCGGTCTGGCTCAAAGCGGACAATCGGACGAGGTTTTTGATTTTGACTACAATGGCGTGACGGTTGGTCAAAATTGGTCTGTCGTCATTTTTAACGACGTGAACATGGACCTGGTGGACGAGAAGCGCCTAGCAAACCTTTCGACGGGCAGGGACATTGTCGTCGTTCACAATATCGACACGGTCATGCTGCAATGGGCCGAACAGTGGCGCGACGGGCACGAAGTCTGGAGCATACGACACACCAGCGCAGACGGTGCGCGCAACCTAGAAGCGACAGGAAACCTTCCATCCTGTTTCGAGGAGATTCGCCGCGAGCGCTTCGCAGATCAGGATCGCGAGGACGCCGGTGCTGCCACTATAGACTTTATCGCAGATATTCCGATCGAGGTGGCAGAATGCGTGACGGGCTTTCGCCACGACACCGTTGGAGCGGAATTCATGGAATTGG
The DNA here is from genome assembly GCF_040320265.1 of Mesorhizobium sp. M0751. Classification (NCBI taxonomy): domain Bacteria; kingdom Pseudomonadati; phylum Pseudomonadota; class Alphaproteobacteria; order Hyphomicrobiales; family Phyllobacteriaceae; genus Mesorhizobium; species Mesorhizobium sp. M0751. The sequence continues at coordinate 17,002 of NZ_JAMYPH010000027.1, read as the reverse complement.
TGCCTGCGCCCGGCGAAACCAAATGACTGCGGGCTTCGCGCATCTCAATGAACTGGTGAAAACGCCGGGTTCTTGAACCATCAGCGAGACTCCATTGATCCATCAGCAATTTGCGATGGTTTTGGGCAAGCCGCTGGCGCATAGCCTTGGGCCATGACTACCCAAGCACTTCAAATCGAGGCCGGCACCAAAGCTCGTCGCGGCTTCCTGCTGGCGCTCGGCGCCTACCTGCTTTGGGGGCTGCTGCCCTTCTATATGAAGGCTGTCGCGCATCTGCCTCTGGCCGAAGTCATCGCCCACCGCATCGTCTGGTCGGTGCCGATCGCGGCCGCTGTCCTGGTCTGGGCCGGCCGCACTGCCGATTTCAAAGCGGCAGTTCGTTCGCCGCGCATCATTTCGATGGCGGTGCTGACGGCGGCGCTAATCTCGGTCAACTGGGGCATCTATGTCTGGGCGATCGCGGTCGACCGCACCATCGAGACGGCGCTCGGCTACTACATCAACCCGCTGGTCAGCGTCGTTGTCGGCGCGCTGCTGCTCGGCGAGCGGCTCGACCGCCTGCAGATTGCGGCGGTGGTGCTGGCGGCAATCGCGGTCGCGGTGCTGACCATCGACGCCGGCAAGCTGCCCTGGGTGTCGCTGGTGCTGGCCTTTTCCTTTGCCGCCTATGGCTTCTTCCGCAAGACGCAGCCGATCGGCCCGAGCCAGGGCTTCCTGCTTGAAGTGCTGCTGCTGTCGGTGCCGGCACTCGGCTACATCATCTTCCTGATCGCCACAGGACAGGATCATTTCGTCTCCAGCTCGCTGAACGACACCGCCTTGCTGATCGGCTGCGGCCCGGTCACCGCCGTGCCGCTGCTGTTGTTTGCGTTCGGCGCCAGGCTGCTGCGCCTCTCCACCATCGGCATCATGCAGTATATCGCGCCGACAATCGTCTTTTTGATCGCGGTGCTGATTTTCGGCGAACCGTTCGGCAGCGTTCAGGCCATAGCCTTTGGGCTGATCTGGGCGGCGCTGGCGACGTACTCCTGGTCGATGTTTTCTACGGCGCGCAAGACCGTTGCCGCATCCGCTCGAGCCGCCTAACGAAGAAAGGCGGCTGGCCGGTCCTAAAGGCCGGCTGCCGCCTCTTTTCACGATCGCTCAGCGCTTCGGCCCGAAGCCGGGATAGGGTTGCAGCGGCACGACGGCGGCAATGTCCATCATGCCGGCCTTGACCAGCGGTAAAGTTGCGAGATGGTTGCGCACATCGGCATCGCTGCCGGCTTCGAACATCATGCCGCTGCCGGGAATGTCGCCCCGATTCCACACCTGACGGACGGCGCCTTCGGCATAGAGCGTGCGGCGCTGCTCGGCCTCGCCAGGCAGCAGCGGCGCGAAATCGGCGTCGGTAAACTTTTCGGTGTTGCGCGCAAGAAGGGCAAAGAACTGCATCGGAATCTCCTGATGTTGGCCATTGGAATGGCGGAAATATTCGCTTCTGCTGGCCAGACAGTCCAAGACTGATTAGGCTAAAGTTGAGACCTCACGGGACTTGAGCATCGAGGGAACAATGTTCGACCTGCGCCAGCTCCGCTATTTCATCGCGGTGGCCGAAACCGGCAACGTCGGGCGTGCCGCCGAGTTGCTGCACATCTCGCAGTCGCCACTCAGCCGTCAGATCATGCAGCTGGAGGAGCAGCTGGGCGTCGCACTGTTCGAGAGGGCGAGGCAGCGTGTTCATCTCAATGCCGAGGGCCGCGCTTTTCTTACCGAGGCGCGTGCGCTGCTGGCCCATGCAAGACGACTGGAGGAGCTCGGCCGCAATCTCGCCGGCGGTACGGTCGGCCGTCTCGCCATCGGCTATGTCGAAGGTGCGGTCCATGCAGGGCTTGTCGCTCGAATGCTGCGCCAGTTTCGCCGCGACCGGCCCGAATTTCATCTTCAACTGAAGGGTCAGCGTTCCGCCGCGCAGATCGAAGCGCTGCGCGAACGATCGCTCGATCTGGGCCTCGTGTACACGCCTCCTTCTGCCGACGATCCCGACATCGCCGCCATGCTCATCATGCGCGAGCCGCTGGTTCTGGCGATGCCGGAAGGCGATTCATTGGCTGAAATCGCGGAGATACTGCCGCAGCAACTGGACGGACGTACCTGGATCACGGTGGTGCGCCAGCCTGACGACACCAACCGCAGCCAATTTCTCGCCGCCTGTGCGAAGGCCGGCTTCCTGCCCGACATTGCCTATGAGACGACCGATCCGTTGACGTCGTTGGGCCTGGTCAGCGCCGGGCTTGGGCTGGCGACGGTGCAGGCCAGCCTGCGGAGTGCCGCGCCGCCTCAGATCGTGTTTCGCGATCTGCCGTGGTTCGAACGCACCGTCTCGATCCATCTCGCCTGGCGGCGTCAGGACAAGCGCGCGGTCATTGCGGACTTAAGGAAGGCGGTAGGGAAGGAGTGAATAGTGAATAGTGAATAGTGAATAGTGAATAGTCAGTAGTCAGTAGGCAGGTGCCGATTCGGAAGGTCTTGTATTTCGCTATTCACTAGTCACCATTCACTCTACATCTTTTCAATCACCGACTGCACGCCCTCCGTCGGTGCATCGACGGAGGATCCCGCCACCATGATAGCGGCGACGATTGCTTCCGGATCCTCGACCACCAGCGGCTTGACCCGTTGCGCCGTGTGGATGAAGCCCTCCGTTGCCATGTGATCGAGCAACGCCAGCATCGGATCCCAGAACCCTCCGACGTTGCCGAAAACGATCGGCTTGCGGTGATGGCCGAGCTGCGCCCAAGTCATGATTTCGACGATCTCCTCGACGGTGCCGATGCCGCCGGGCAGCGCCACAAAGGCGTCGGATTTCTCGAACATCCTGTGTTTGCGCTCGTGCATATTATCGGTGATGACGAGCTCGTCGAGCCGGTTAAGCGCGGTTTCGGTCGCCTCCCGGTTGATCAGAAAACGTGGAATTATGCCGGTTACCTTGCCGCCGGCCTTTAACGCCCCTTCAGCGACGGCACCCATGATACCTTTAGTGCCGCCGCCATAAATCAGACGCAGGCCGGACTTGGCGATCGAGCGGCCAAGCAGGTGTCCGGCCCTGATATAGGTTTCATCTCGGCCCGGGGAGGAGCCGCAATAGACGCAGACAGATCGAATCGTGTTCATGTTATGATTGGTGATAGGGACTATTGGCATGGTCAAGCCCTGGGGCGGGCTTTTTCTTGTCGGCTTTGGCAAAACAGGCTAGACCGAAATTAGGTGGCTAAGGGGCAGGGAAACATGGCAATTAATCCGTTGAAGGCGTTTTTGTTCGCGGCTGGCGGCTCTGTCGCCGCGGCGGGAACCGCCTATGTATCGGGCGCACTCGACCCGTATCTCAATTCTACCCGGCCTGCGGAGGTCGCGGCGCTGACGCCGCCGGCTTCGAAACCGGCCGCTCCGGCGACCGAGGGCCGGCTGCCGCCTGCGCCCGCTGCGTCCACCGATGCCGCAGCGCCCGCCGCGCCGGCCGCAGCAGGTGCAATCGTGCCGACCTTCGACATCGTGCGCGTCGAAAGCAACGGCTCGATCGTCGTCGCCGGCAATGCGGCGCCCAACGCCAAGGTCGAGATTCTCAACGGTTCGGCTATACTCGGCTCGACGGTCGCCGGCCCTGACGGCGCCTTTGCCATTATTCTCGACGATCCGCTGAAGCCCGGCGACTACACGATCACGCTGCGCTCGACGGCTGGCAATGTCGTGACCGCCTCGGCGCAGACCGCCGTCGTTTCGATCCCCCAGAATTCCACCGGTCAGGTTCTGGCAATGGTCGAGGAGCCGGGCAAGCCGTCCGAACTGCTCACTGTTCCGGCCCCTCAAGCGAAATCTGACGCCTCGCCGCCTGTCGGCGAGCAGGCGGCCGTTCAGCCACCCGCCACCGGCACCGAATTGCCGGCTGCCGCAGCGCCTGCGGCTGATGTTCCAGCAGCGCCTGCTCCTGCCGCGCCGGCCGCTGTTGAAGCCGCGCCGACTCCGGCAGCACCCGCCACATCGGCAGCGCCCGCTACTCCCGCGGTGGAGCCGAAGATCGTCGTCGAAGCTGTCGAAATCGACGGCAACAAGATTTTCGTTGCCGGGCTCGCCGATCCCGGCCGCAAGGTGCGCGCCTATGCCAACGATATCCTGCTCGGCGACGCGAAGACCTCGCCCGACCGCCACTTCCTGGTCGAAGCGACACGTGACATCCCGGTCGGCACCTACACCATCCACGTCGATGCGCTCGGCGCCGACGGCGTGACGGTGGTGGCCCGTGCCGCTGTGCCGTTCGAGCGCGAGCCTGGTGAGGCGGTTGCCGCCGTGGCGCCCGCCGAGCCGAATGCTCCGGCGACCAAAGCGGCGCCGGCAACGGCCGTCGAAACGCCCGCAACTGCCCCCACTCCTACAACCGAAGCCCCGGCCGAAATGGCCGCCACAACGCCTTCGGGCGAAACCCCCGAGACCGTGGCTCCAAAGCTCGAACATGCCGATGGCGCAGTCATTATCCGCCGCCATGACACGCTGTGGCGGATTTCGCGGCGGGTCTATGGCCAGGGCATGCGCTACTCGACCATCTATCTCGCCAACCAGGACCAGATCAGCAATCCGAACCGCATCTGGCCGGGGCAGGTGTTCAAGGTGCCGGAGAAATCGAAGGAAGGCGAACCCGCCGATCTCAAGGCAATGGGCGACCAGATGACGACGGCGCCAGCCAAGGCCGAGTAGCGTTCTGCCCATCAGGATAGCTTGCGGCAGGGCCGGTCATCGTTTATCGCCGATGGACGATGACCGAATCCCCCCTCGTGACGGACCGACGCCGCGCAGCAGATGAACACGCGCCGGCCAACTGCATGCCGGCCAACTGTACGCCGGATAGCCGCGCCGTCGCTGTCCGGCTCGCGGCCCTTTCGCATCCGGCGCGGATCGAAATTCTCAAACACCTTTCCGCAAGCCGTTCCTGCTGCTGTCGCGAGGTTGTCGAGCATCTCGACCTGGCGCAGTCCACTGTTTCCCAGCATTTGAAGATCCTGGTCGAGGCCGGGCTGATCCGCTTCGAGCCTGACCGCCAGCGCTCGCGCTATGAACTCGACCGCGCCGCGCTCGCCGATGTTTCGGCATCGCTGGCCGCGCTGGTCGATTCCTGCTGCTCCGGCCGCTAAAATCATAAAGGTAAACAAGAATGGCCGAGAAAACCGTTTCCGCCGATTCCGGCTCGACCTTTAGAACGTTGCGCAATCTCTGGCCCTATATGTGGCCGGCCGACCGCGCCGACCTGAGGGCGCGGGTGGTGTGGGCCACCGTGCTGCTGGTTGTCGCCAAGCTGACCCTAGTGGCCGGACCCTATTTCTTCAAATGGGCGACCGACGCACTGGCCGGCGATAGCAAATCGCCGCCGCCGCTGCCGGCCTTCCTGCTGGCGCCGGTCATGCTGGTCGTCGCCTACAATGCCGTGCGGCTGGTGCAACTCGGCTTCAACCAGTTGCGCGACGCCCTGTTTGCACGGGTCGGCCAGCATGCGGTGCGCCGGCTCGCCTTCCGTACCTTCGTGCACATGCACGAACTGTCGCTGCGCTTCCACCTCGAACGGCGCACCGGCGGACTGTCGCGCGTCATCGAGCGCGGCACCAAGGGCATCGAGACGATCGTCCGCTTCACCATGCTGGCCACGGCGCCGACAATCGTCGAATTCGCGCTCACCGCCGGCATCTTCGCCGTCACCTATGGCTGGCTATACGTCTTGGTGATCGCGGTCACGGTCTGGCTCTATGTCTGGTTCACCGTCAGGGCGAGCGATTGGCGTATTTCGATCCGCCGCGAGATGAACGACAGCGACAATGAAGCCAGCACGAAGGCGATCGATTCGCTGCTCAACTACGAAACAGTCAAATATTTCAACAACGAAGCCATGGAGGCCGAGCGCTTCGACCGGTCCACGGCGCGCTATGAGGTGGCGGCGACCAGGACCTGGACCTCGCTTGGCTGGCTGAACTTCGGCCAAGGGGTGATCTTCGGCATCGGCATGACCGTCGTCATGGTGCTGTCGGCGCTCGAGGTGAAGGCAGGCACACAGAGCGTCGGCGATTTCGTCTTCGTCAACGCCATGCTCATGCAGCTTTCGGTGCCGCTCAATTTCATTGGCATGATCTACCGCGAAATTCGCCAAGGCCTGACCGATATCGAAAACATGTTCGATCTGCTCGACGTCAAGCGCGAGATCGTCGATCGGCCGGGCGCCAATCCACTGGTCGTCGAAGCCGGCAAGATCGAGTTCCGTGACGTGCATTTTTCCTACGACCCCAACCGCAAGATCCTGAAGGGCATCAGCTTCGAGGTGCCGGCCGGCAAGACGGTGGCCATCGTCGGCCCCTCCGGAGCCGGAAAGTCGACCATTTCGCGGCTTTTGTTTCGTTTCTACGACATTCAGCGCGGCAAGATTCTGATCGACGGCCAGGACATTCGCGACGTCAAACAGGAGAGCTTGCGCGCCGCCATCGGCATGGTGCCGCAGGACACGGTGCTGTTTAACGACACCATCGCCTACAACATCCGCTACGGCCGTATCGGCGCCAGCGAGGAGGATGTGCGCAAGGCGGCAGAACTGGCCCAGATCGGACCGTTCATCGAGCGGCTGCCAGACGGCTATCGCTCAATGGTGGGCGAGCGCGGGCTGAAACTGTCCGGCGGCGAGAAGCAGCGGGTGGCGATCGCCCGTACCATCTTGAAGGCTCCGCCGATCCTGATGCTCGACGAGGCGACCTCGGCGCTGGACAGCCACACCGAGCAGGAGATCCAGGCGGCACTCGACCTGGTCAGCCAGGGCCGCACCACCCTCGTCATCGCCCACCGGCTGTCGACGGTGATTTCGGCCGACGAGATCATCGTCCTGCAGGACGGCCAGATCGCCGAGCGCGGCACCCATGTCGCCTTGATAGCCAAGCGCGGCCTTTATGCATCGATGTGGGACCGCCAGCGCGAGGCAAGTGAGGCCGAGGAGCGGCTGCGCATTGCCCGCGAAAGCGACGAGTTCGGCGTCGTTGTCCGCCGCCGCACCTCGGAGGTGAGCTGAAAATTTGTGCTTGACCTCAACTTAAGTTGAGATCGTAGGCCGTTTTGGATCGCAGCAAGATGCGTCGTTCAAAACGGAGACAATCGATATGAATGGGATAAATCAGTCAGTCAGTGGCGGCAGCGTATTCCGGGTGGACAAGTTTGTTGTTCCGGCCAATGCCCGCGAGGAGATTCTTGCCAAGGTCCGGATGACGCATGAATTGCTGCGCCAACAGCAAGGGTTCGTCCAGGATTTCCTGCTCGAGCAATTCTCGGGGCCGGGCGAGTTCAACCTCGTGACCATTGTCGAATGGGAAGGGCAGGCCGCTGTCGACAAGGTCGTGCCGATCATCAAGGCTGCGCATGAGCGCAGCGGCTTCAATCCTCAGGAGACCATTGCGCGACTTGGCGTCAAGGCCGATATCGCCAACTATCAGCGGATCCCCGGGATGTAAGCTCTCTACGGCCAGCCGGCGCCCGGCGCGATAGCCTCGACGCTGAGCACTTGGCCGGTACGGGCATCGCTGATCATATGTTCGAAGCCGCGCCATTCGGCGGCGACGATGAACAGCGTTTTTCCGTCGCCGCCGCCGAGCATGCAGGCAAAACAGCCGCGATCGACGTCGACGCTTTCGAGCATTGCGCCGCCCTCGCGCACCCGCACGCAATGCCGGTTCGGAACGTCGGCGTACCACGCCGCACCTTCGGCATCGAGGCAGATGCCATCCGGAAAACCGTTGCCGAGATTGGCCCAGACCCTTCGGTTGGAAAGGCCACCATCGGCAGCGATGTCGAAGGCGGTCAGCCTGTTTGCGTGGGACTCGGCAACGATCAGCGTCTTGTTGTCAGGCGTCACCGCCATGCCATTGGCGAAGGCGAGGTTCTCAGCCACCTGCTGAACCGAGCCATCAGGTGCGACTTGCACGATGGTGCCGGGGCCGAAATGCTGGCCGGGAGCCGGAGCAGGCCCACCGCCATTGACGTAGATATTGCCGCGCCCATCGACCACGATCTCGTTCCACGGGCTCTTCGACAGGTGTCTCAGATCGGCATGGGTGACCAGCCTCCCGCCTGCCTCCTGCCTGAGGACCAGCCCTTCGCGGCCGGAGACGACAAGCAGGCGCCCGTCCGGAAGCCAGTCGATGGAATAGGGCAGGGTGGCCGGCACGGTGAGCACGATCTCGCTGTTGCCTTGGGCGTCAACGGCGATGATCTGGCCTGTGCCCCAGTTGCAGAACCACAGCCGGCCATCGTGCCAGCGCGGCGACTCGCCGAAGGCCAAGCCGTTCATCACCACTCGCACTTGCCTAGCTGCTGATTTCTGCATGGGCCGAGAACCTCCGGGTTGGCGCAAATCGTCCTGGCCGAAAGGCCAATGAGAGGCGCTGTCTTACCAAGGACGGGCGAGAGTGCTGCGTTCCGACAACGAGGATTGCGACGGCGTCGTTTATATTTGACCTGAGTAGCCGCACGGAACCGCGCGATGCGCCGTGCGCATCCACGGTCGCTGTCGACCTCTTGCTGCGCAGGGCCGGGTTCGATCCGACCGATGCTGTCGTCTCTGCGAACTCGGTCGTGCCTATGGAAGGCGGCGCGGTTGTGAACTGGGTGGTTATGGCCGACGAGCATGTATTCCTCCTCCAGTCGACCCCGAAAGGCGGCGTGCTACGCGGCAGCCACGAAGAGAGCTTGGCGGAGGCCGATCGGCGCGAGCTCGAGGAGTATTTCGACCAAGCGGCGGCAGCGGGCGCCTGAGTGGATTTCGCTTGGCCGTTCTGAGACGGCGGCGACCGCCACCTTCAAGCGCTCCCATTGTCGCGTTGCGAGCGCGGGGTGTTTCCGCTATTGAGGCCGGACTTGGAACCAAGGTTATCCTCATCCCATGAGCCTCGTCGACACGATCAAGAATGCGTTCGTTCCGATCCATCGCGAGGGTTATCCCTTTATCGCTGCGTTCGGCGCGGCGACGCTCTTTCTCGGCTATTTCTCCTCGACCCTGTTCTGGATCGGTCTCATCCTGACCGCCTGGTGCGCCTATTTCTTCCGCGATCCCGAGCGTGTCACGCCGATCGACGACCGGCTGGTTGTCAGCCCTGCCGACGGCATCGTCTCGGCGGTCGGCCCGGCCGTGCCGCCGCGCGAGCTTGGCCTCGGCGGCGGTGAAATGACCCGCATCTCGGTGTTCATGAACGTCTTTTCCTGCCACGTGAACCGCTCCCCGGTGCGCGGCCGCATTTCCAGGATCGAGCATCGGCCAGGAAAATTCCTCAATGCCGAACTCGACAAGGCAAGCACCGAGAACGAGCGCAACGGGCTGGTCATCGAAAGCCCCAATGGAACAGTCGCCGCGGTGCAGATCGCCGGCCTGGTAGCGCGGCGCATCGTCTGCTGGGCCGAGCCCGGCGGCGCCATCGGCACCGGCGAGCGCTTCGGGCTGATCCGCTTTGGCTCGCGCGTCGATGTATTCCTGCCCTCGACCGCGACGCCGCGCGTCGCCGTCGGCCAGACCGCGGTCGGCGGTGAGACGGTGCTGGCGGAATTCGGCGGCGTTGCCGCAACGCCGCTCGTGCGGATCTCCTGACCGGTGGCGCCGCCGTTCAAGAAATTCGAGGCGCATGGCGGCGGTGGCCCGCGCATTCGCGAAATCCCGATGCGCATGGTGCTGCCCAATCTGGTGACTGTGCTCGCCATTTGCGCCGGCCTGTCCGGTATTCGCTTCGGCTTTGAGGGCCGCTTCGAGCCAGCGGTGGTGATGGTGCTGCTCGCCGCCTTCCTCGATGGTATCGACGGCCGTCTGGCGCGAATGCTGAAGGCGACTTCCAAATTCGGCGCCCAGATGGATTCGCTGGCCGATATCGTCAATTTCGGCGTGGCACCGGCGCTGGTGCTCTATGCCTTTCTGCTCGACAGGGCAGGTTCGCCGGGCTGGATCGCGGCGCTGCTGTTCACTATCGCCTGTGGGATGAGGCTTGCCCGCTTCAACGTGCTCGACGAAGAGCTCGACCGTCCGCAGTGGCAGACCGAATATTTTGTCGGCGTGCCGGCGCCGGCGGGTGCGGTGTTGGTGATGCTGCCGCTCTATCTGTTCTTCCTCAGGCTTGGCCTTGAACCCAGCCGCCTGGCAGCCTTCATTGCCACCGGCTTTACAATATTGGTGGCATTCCTGCTGGTCAGCAGACTGCCCGTCTATTCCGGCAAGAGCGTCAGGATACCGGGCGACAGGGTGCTGCCGATCATCCTCGCAGTCGTCCTCTACGTCCTGCTTTTGATGACCTATCCCTGGTATACGCTGACGGCCTCGGTTGCCGGCTATCTGGTCTTCTTGCCGTTCAGCGTGCGCGCCTATTCGAGACGCGCCAAGCGCGAAGGCGAGAAGGTGCCGTCCTCGGATATTGGCTGACAGATTTGGTGCCAGTTCGCGCGTTGCGCCTGGCAGCGCATGATTCCGAAAAGGGTCATCCTTTTAGACTTAGGACCGGCTCGCAGAGCGAGCGGCGCCGTGGAATGCACCTCAAAAACCCCGTTTTCGGAACTTGCCGGGCGGCTAGACCGTTTGTGTTTGGTAGGTCCGTTTTAAGCGGCAGCTGGTAGTGCGCGGTCAGCGTCGCGCAAGCTGCCGCATCGGGCGCAGAACATCGGAAACGAGGAGAAATGGCTGTCATCCTCATCGGCGCGTTACTGACTGTCGCCGGCCTCGTCTATATGGCGGTTGCAGCCATCATGCGCGGGCGGCTTAGTGAGCCGGCCGCTGTCTCCACCGCGCCGGACAGTGTGACGCCCAATCTCGCAACACCAGGTCCGACTCTGGAGCCGCGGCGGCGCGGGCTCCGTTTTCTCGGCCTGTCGCAGAACTGGCCGGGCCTGCTGATGATGGCCGTCGGCGCCATTCTGCTGTTGTCGGTGGTGGTCTTCTAATGCATGTCGCGCAAAAGTGTGCAGCGGTTTTGCGATTACGGCATGCATAAAAGCAAGAATCCAAGGCGCGTCGCACAAGGCCGGTCAAACGCGACGCGCTCTAGAGTTTTCGACAGCAAACCTCAGGCGGCTGCGCTCAGTCCCAGCCTCTCTAGTGCCAGCTTTCTAGTCGAGACATAGTCGGTCTTGCCCGAGCCCAGTACCGGGATCTCCTCGACCTTGACGATGTCGTTCGGCACCATCAGTTCGGCCGCGCCGGCTTTCTTGCCGAATTCGCGCAATTCGTTGGGATCGGCATTGTCGGCGGTGGTGACCAGAACGAGGCGCTCGCCGCGCCGCTTGTCCGGCACTGCCACCACGGCGTGATGCTCTTCCGGCCACAGCGACTGCACCAGCATCTCGACCGCGCCAAGCGATACCATCTCGCCGGCTATCTTGGCGAAGCGCTTGGCGCGGCCTCGAATGGTAATGAAGCCTTCGCGATCGACCGAAACGATATCGCCGGTGTCGTGCCAGCCTTCGAGCGGCTGCAACTCGCCAGGCCGGTCGCCGGTCATGTAGCCCATCATCAGGTTCGGCCCGTCGAGCCACAGCCGGCCGGCGTCGCTGATGCCTTCGACCGGTTCGAGTTTCATGCGCATGGCCGGCAGCAGCCGCCCGACGGTTCCGTCGCGGCCGTGGATGGCGGTGTTGACGGCAACCACCGGTGCGGCCTCGGTCAAGCCAAAACCTTCGATGATCTCGGCCTGGAAGCGCTCACGGTAAACCCGGCGCGTCTCCGGCTTCACCGCCTCGGCACCGGCGACGACGAAGCGCAGGCTGGAAAAATCGCCGTCCTTGGCGGTGCGGGCATAGTTGGCGAGGAACGTGTCGGTGCCGAACATCACCGTCGGCCGGACCTTGCGCGCCACCTCCGGAATAAGTTTGTAATGGAGCGGTGAGGGGTAGAGGAACAGCTTTACTCCGGTGACCAGCGGCAGGATGGTGCCGCCGGTCAACCCGAACGAGTGGAATACGGGCAGCACGTTGAGCAGGATGTCGACCGGCGAGATAGTGATGCGGGCTTCCGCCTGCATCGCATTGGCAAGAAGGTTCCGGTGCGACAGCACCACGGCCTTGGGCGTGCCTTCCGAGCCGGAGGTGAACAGGATCACCGCCGGCTTGGCTGCATCCTGGCGCTGCAACGGCCAGCGCCACAGCAAGCCGGCTGCGGCCTTGTCCAGCACGGTCACGCTTGCGCGAATATCCTCCAGCCACAGCAGTTTCGCCCCGCCCTTTTCCACCGCCTCGACGATGTCGGCGAGGTTAGCCTTTTCGACAAAGGCGCGTGAGGAGACCACTGTGCGGATCATCGCCGTGCGGATGGCGGCGGTGACGCTGGCCGGGCCGGCGGTATAGTTGATCATTGCTGCGACCCGAGCAGCCGACAGAAGTCCGACGAACGACAGCACGACGCCATTGGCGTTGGGCAGGAGCAGCCCAACCGCTTCGCCCGGCGCTGTTATTGCCTCAAAGCGGCGGCCCAAAACCCTGGCGCCGATGAACATTTTCCGGTAGCTCAGCGCACCGCCAATGACGTCCTCGATTATTGGGTGCGAAGCGCCAACACGGTCGGCCGCATCGCGCATGGCGAGGAACAGCCCTCGGTCGAGATCACTGCCGAAAAGCCTGGCCTCGGCGAAGCGATCAAACAGCGCATTGGTGTTGGAGGCCTGATCTGGGTTCCGCGCCACCAGCTCGGCGATGGTCATCGGCTCCAGCGCGCTGATCGACAGCTGCGGAAACCAATGGCGCGGCGCCTTGTCCGCCGGCGTCAGCGAGGCCGGCAGGCCGCGTGCGCCGGCGACGAAGATCGGCACGATGCGGGCGTCGGCCTGCATGGCGATACGGGTGATGGCGCGAAACAACCGAAACGACTTGACGTCGGGCTCGACCGCATCCGGCAGGTAAACGGCGAGCCGGCCCTTGCCCTTCAGCACCCGCACGAGTCTGCGGCTGACGAAGACATGCTCGGCGTTGAAGGCGATGGTACGGCCGAGCTCGCGCCACGGCTCCAGCCACGGCGATCTGGCCGAAGCCTGGTCGAGGATGTGCAGCGTGTCCTCCGGCAGCAGCGACAGCATCAGCGCCGGCTCAATGCGTGACTGATGCCAGATGACGTAGATGACGGGGGCCGCCGACCTGCGGGCAATCTTGATGCGCTCGTCGCTGATCCGGTAGGCGAGCTTGAACGGCACGTAGAGCAGCGCCTGGCTCAAGCGCAGGCCGAGGCGGAACTTCTCCACCACGCCGATCAGCAGCCAGGCCGCGACAAGACCCGCAAGCAGCGCCAGTGTCAGGATCATCGCCGCATCTCCCAACAATCTCACGTCGCGGCTCTTCACTGGCCGCTTCGGGTGAGAACCTAGCCGAAGTTGGATCAACGTCAATGCGGCTCCATTTTTCCTTCTCTCCTGTCATCACTTGGCTCGGCTGCCTATCGCAGCTACGCCGCTTTCATCCTTCCGCTGATGAAGCGGAATTCCTGCGTCTTGCCGCCAAAGCCATAGGCGGCCGCAGGCACTTCATGCACGAGGGCGTAGCTTTCCTCATGCACCTTGCCCAGCAGCCGGCCGAATGCCGCGAAAATTGCCTGCAGATACGCCTCCAGTTCGAGCTTGGTGTTGGTGCCGTCGACAACCTTGATGTCGAGCCAGGCCGTGTTGGTGCCATGCTCGGCCAGCGACTTGCCGCCGGCGAACCAGTGCTCGGGGTCGTGATAGGACATGGCAACAGCTGTGATCGTCGCGTCCTTGCGCAGATGCGTGGCCGTCAGTTCGGTCACTTCCTTGGCAATGGCGGCGGACAAAGCGGCATCAGGCTTGCCGGTAACGCTGACATTGATAATCGGCATATTTCTTCTCCTCGGTTTCAAGCGGCGTCTCTTCGCCGTCGAGAAAATCATGCCATCGTCCTTTGACCAAAAAAATCGAATTGTTTTTGATAAATACTTTGATAATATCGAATTATGCAGGTGTTCGATCCCGACCTCCTCAAGACTTTCCTCGCTTTCGTCGATGGCGGTTCCCTGGCGCGGGCTGCGTCGATCGTCGGCCGCTCGCCGTCCGCAGTGACCGCGCAGATGCAGCGGCTGGAGGATGTTGTCGGCGAACCGCTGCTGGTGCCGCAGGGGCGAGGGCGCGGCCTGGCGCCGGCAGGCGAGGATCTGGTCGGCCACGCGCGTCGCATCCTTGCCGCACATCGCGAGGCGTGGCTGGCCCTCAAAGGGGCGCACGCCGACGGGCGCGTCGCCATCGGCACGACGCAGGATTTCGCCGACAGCGGCTTGCCGCAGCTGCTCAGGGCTTTTGCTGTCAGCCATCCGCGCGTCAGGATCGAACTGCGCGTCGGCCGTTCCGCCGAACTGGCGCAGGCTTTGCAGGCCGGCACCCTTGATCTGGCCATTGCCATGCGGCAGGTGCCGACACGGGACGAAGTCGGTGTGCTCAAGGAACCAATGATCTGGCTTTGCTCACAGAACGGGCTGGCCACCCGCCACGACGAACTGCCCTTGGCGCTGCTCGATCCCCATTGCGGGTTTCGCGAAGCGGCGACCAGCGCACTCGATGCGGCCGGCCGTCGCTACCGCATTGCTGCCGGCAGTGCCAGCCTTGCCGGCCTGCGCACGGCGGTGCACGCCGGCATCGCCTTGACGTTGAGGACGGCGCGCTTCGCTCATTCCGGCATCGTCGAGGCGCCGCGCGATCTTGATCTGCCGCCGGTGCCGGTCGCCGAATTCGCCGTCCGCTTGCGTGAGGATGCCGACCGGCCGGCGCAGGATCTGGCCACGTTGTTGAGCGGCAACCTGGCCCTGGCCAATTAAGACAGCAAAGAAAAAGCCGACCTTGCGGTCGGCTTCTGAGTAAGACGGGCCGAGGGGTTTGGGGGGACTTGGGGTGGCCCGTCGCAGCCATAATGCCTGAGCCCTATGATGGTTCCATGACTTTTCAAATTTATTTTCAGGAACGGATTTCTCGTGATCGAACCACCAACTCGCCCTCGGACGCGGCAAGTATTGGTCGTGCCTCCGCTGCGCGTTGCCTGGCCATCAGCCAGTCGCGGCCGGCGTGAGCGAACACCGCGCAAAGCACGATGGCGCCGCCGACCATGCTGGCTGCCGGCGGGATCTCCGCCAGGAACAGGAAGGCAAACAGGATCGCGAATGGCACTTCTGCCGAACCCAGCAATCCGGACTCGGCCGCCGGAATAAGCCGGGTGCCCTCCGTCCACAGGATCGAAGCCAGCGCGAACGAGGCGCCGAAGGTGGCTAGAAGCACAGCGTCCCTGGCCGAGACAGCCAGCGGATCGGCGACGAACCAGCCGAGCACGAACAGAAGGAATGCCGACACCGCACCCGCCCACACCACCGGTGTGTCGCTGAAGGCGCGCACCATGATCATGTAGAGGGCGCTGCCGATCGTCATCAGCAGCGCCAACCCGTCGCCGAACAGATGGCCGGTGCCGAAGCCGGACCAGACCATGATCGCCACCCCGCATAGTGACACAGCAGCGGCGGCAAGCGTCTGCAGCCGGAACGGTTCGCGGACCAACAGGAGGGCCAGCAGCGCGGTGACGAAAGGGGCGGTGGCATAGATGATCGCGACATTGGCGACAAAGGTGAACTTGAATGCCGAGATGAAGGCGATGCTGGCGAGCGCGCCCTCGATCGCCAGCAGCCAGCCTCGCCAGCCGAGCCGCAAGCTGTCGCGACCGCCGGAGCGCTGGCGGCGCCAAAGCACATAGAGGCTGATCAGGATCGAGCCGACGAAGCCGCGCCAGCAGGTAATGGTCAGCGGGTCGGCATGGATCGATGTGGTCAGCACGCCGGTGAGGCCGAAGACGGCCGCCGATGCCGAGACCAGGATGATGCCGAGGGTACGTTCGCGGGCGCTTTCCACAGTGCCTGGCATGTCCAGCGATTCCGTCATCTCACCAGCTTACGCTGCCCCGTCCTGACACCATAGTGTCAGCTTGATCGAGGCGTCGTGCATCGAAACAGCAGACCCGGTGAACAGGGATGCCGGCGAAACCCTTTCGCGCCTTTCCAGGATGGCCATGTCGGCAATTGTCCGGCGGCCTTACGAAAGTGTTGCGAGAGACGGTTTGAAGGCGTTGGATGTTCCGTGTCGTCAGGCTATACGGGCAAAACCCTGCCAAGCGCTACGCCAGCCGGGACTTGCGTTTGGGGCAGGAGGCATAGCCGTAAAGCAGCGAAGCCAGGGCAATTATGGGAGAGAAATGAAATGGATGCGATCGCATTGAAGGCCATGCAGGCGCCGCTGAAGGAGGCCTATCGCGACGACGCCTCGCGCGCGCTGATTACTCTCCGCGCCAAAGGCTCGATCGACGGCCAATCGATCGCCTGCAAGGTCGAGACAGGCAGGGCGATCGCCATTGCCGGGCTGCATCCGGCGACCGGCGGCACCGGGCTCGAACTCTGCTCCGGCGACATGCTGCTGGAGGCGCTGGTGGCTTGCGCCGGCGTCACTCTGAAGGCGGTAGCGACGGCGCTGGACTTCAAGCTTGGGGCAGCCACGGTGGAAGCCGAAGGCGATCTCGACTTTCGCGGCACGCTTGGCGTGGCGAGAGATGCGCCGGTTGGCTTCCGCGCCATCCGGCTGACATTCGGCCTCGACACCGACGAGCCGCAGGAGCGCATCGATGCGCTGCTCAAACTGACCGAGCGCTACTGCGTGGTGTTCCAGACCATCAGCCAGAAACCGGAGCTGACGGTAAGCGCGCGACGCTGAGGCTGCTGATCTCCCCCCTTGAGGGGGAGATGTCGCCGAAGGCGACAGAGGGGGTTGTCTCGCGTGAAGCGCCAACCGCTGCAGCAGGCCGAGCCCGGTCGGACCAACCCCCTCTGGCCTGTCGGCCATCTCCCCCTCAAGGGGGTGTTTGGACCGGGGACATCGCGAACAGGTGTGCGAGGACATCGCGAACAGTTTGGCGCGTTTTGCGCTGGGGGGTTCGGGATGCCATTCGAGGACACGAGCGC
>NZ_JAMYPH010000026.1:0-75595 GCF_040320265.1 Mesorhizobium sp. M0751 | reverse complement strand
ATTGTTGGCGAAGCGCCATGCGTATCTGGCAAAGCCGCGTTCCGATGGAGCGCGGTTTTTGCGTTTGCGCCCCTCGTAGACATCTTTGCATCGAGACGCTGGCGGGACAGCGCCCCTCTCTGTCCTGCCGGACATCTCCCCCACGAGGGGGGAGATTGGCAGCTTTGGCGCCCCGCTCATTCTGCAACGCTGACAATTGGCGAAATCGATGAAGACGGCCGATCTCCCCCCAAGTGGGGGAGATGTCCGGCAGGACAGAGGGGGGCGCGAAGGAATGCGGCGGACATCATTCTGCGATGCGTCACATCGCCTTCGACATCCGACGACCCGCTTCGTTCACCGCTTGCGCAAATCTGCTTCGGCCAGGTCGAGCGCCCTCGCGATGCGGTCGCAGGCCATGTCGATCGTCTCGCGCGTCCAGATCAGCGGCGGTGACAGGATCATCGTGTCGCCGGTGGCGCGCAGCATCATCCCTTGCGCAACCGCGTGGTCGCGAACCATCACCGCCGCGCTGCCGGCCGGCAGGAAGCGCTCCTTGGTTGCCTTGTCCTTGACGATCTCGATCGCACCCATCAGCCCGAACGAGCGCACCTCGCCGACCAGATCGTGCCCGCCGAGACGTTCCTGCAGCGCCTTGGCGAAGTAAGGCCCGGTGTCGTTCCTGACGCGCTCGACCAGACCTTCGCGCTCGATGATCTCGAGGTTCTTCAGCGCCACCGCGCAGGCCACCGGGTGCCCGGCATAGGTGTAACCGTGATAGAATTCGCCGCCCTTTTCGACCAGCGTCGCCGCGATGCGGTCGCCGACCAGCAGCGCCGACAGCGGCTGATAGCCGGAGGTCAGCGCCTTGGCCGTGGTGATGGTGTCAGGCTCGACATCGAAGGCTTGTGCGGCGAACCACTCGCCGGTACGGCCGTAGCCGGTGATGACCTCGTCCAGCATCAGCAGGACATCGTATTTGCGGCAAATGCGCTGCACTTCCGGCCAATAGCTCATCGGCGGGATCTTCACCCCGCCTGCCCCCATCACCGGCTCGCCGATGAAGGCGGCGACCTTGTCGGCGCCAGCTTCGAGGATCGCGTCCTCGACGGCCTTTGCCGCGCGCAGGCCGAAATCATGGTCGCTTTCGCCGGGCAGTGCCAGCTCATAGGCATAGGGCATCATTACATGGACGATATTGGGCACGGCGCCGCCGAGCTGCTTGTGCATCAAATCCATGCCGCCGAGCGAGGCGCCGGCGATGGTCGAGCCGTGGTAGCCCATCTTGCGTGAGATGATGCGGTTCTTCTCGGGCCTGCCTTCCAGCACCCAATAGTGGCGGACCAGGCGCAGCGCCGTGTCGTTGGCCTCCGAACCGGACGAGCCATAGAACACCTGATTGATATGCTTTGGCGCGATCTCCGCCAGTTTCTGTGCGAGCAGTACCGGCGTCGGCGTCGAGCATTTGAAGAAGGAGTTGTAGTAGGGCAATTCCTTCATCTGGGCGTAGGCGGCGTCGGCCAGCTCGTCGCGGCCATAGCCGACATTGACGCACCACAGCCCGGCCATGCCGTCGAGGATTTCCGTGCCTTCGGCATCATAGATGAACGGCCCGTTGGCGTGGGTGATGATGCGTGAGCCGGTCTCGCGCATCTCTTTGTGGTCGGTGAACGGATGCAGGTGATGCGCGGCATCAATCTGCTGAAGCTGCTTCAGCGAATAATTCTGGTAGGTCATGTCTGGTCTTTCCTCTTGAACCAATCCGGCAGCTTTCGCGCCGGGGCGGATTCGTCAGAGGACAGCGGGCGGCGAATAGCCGATGCGAGCGCAGAGCCGCAACAGCTCGGCGCGTAGCGTGCGCGACGACGGCGTCACCGCCACCCCAAATGCGCAACCCGATTTCGCCAGCCGAGCCATGCATGTACCTTAGGCTGCCTCGAGCCCTCAGTTCAAGCCGTGCCGGTCAAGCGATGCCAGTCAATTGGTGCCGGTCAGGGCCCGCTGCAGGAAGACGTACTTCATCGCCGCCTGTGCGGCCTGCGGCCGCCGGTCGCCGCGTCCACCATGGCCGCCCTCGGTCTCCTCGAAAAACAGCGTCTTGCCATGGCCGGCCGCCTGCAGCCGCGCCGCCATCTTGCGGGCATGCCCGGGATGGACGCGATCGTCGGCGGTCGAGGTCGTCAGCAACACCGGCGGATAGGCTAGATCCGTGTCTACATGTTGGTAGGGCGAATAGGCGGCGAGCCAGGCTGCCTCTTCCGGCTTCGCCGGATCGCCATACTCGGCCATCCATGACGCGCCGGGCGGCAGTTCGGTGTAGCGCAGCATATCGAGCAGCGGCACGTCGATGATCACCGCGCCGAACAATTCCGGGTGCTGGGTCAGCGAGACGCCGGTCAGCAAGCCACCATTCGATCCGCCCTGGATGCCCAGCGTGGCCGGTGTGGCGATGCCGCGTTTGACCAGATCTTGCGCCACGGCGGCGAAATCGTCGAAGGCATTCTGGCGATTGGCCTTGAGCGCCGCCTGATGCCAGTTCGGGCCGAACTCGCCACCGCCGCGGATGTTGGCCTGCACATAGACATTGCCCTTCTCCAGCCACAGCCTGCCGCGCACGCCGGCATAGCCCGGCAGCAGCGGCACTTCGAAGCCGCCATAGCCGTAAAGCAATGTCGGCACCGGCCCGTCCCGGTCGCGCCGCCTGACGACGAAGTACGGGATCATCGTGCCATCCTTCGAGCGCGCCTCGAACTGTTCGGAGACCAGGGACGACGCGTCGAAACGCGCGGGCTGCGATTTCACCGGTGCCAGCGTCGCAGCATTGTCGTCCGACCAGATGATCGAGCTCGGCGTCAGGAAATCGGTGAAGGAAAAGGAGACGCTGGAACCGAAATGCTCGGCATGGCTGATGCCGACATTGCCGTTTTCGGGCAAAGCAACGGGCTTGAACTCCCAGCCGCTGTCGCTGCGCTCGCCGGCGATCACCTTGCCGCGCACATTGTCCATCAAATTGATGAACAGCCGGTCCTGCGTCCGGGCAATGCCGGCAATCGAGACGCGGTGCGCCGGCTCGAGCACGGTATCGATGGATCCGAATAGCCCGGTTTCGATCCAGCGCTCGAAATCGAGTGAATAGAGCCCATCGGGCTTGCACAGCGTGCCGTCCGGCGCCGTCCATGGGGTACGCACGCCGAAGACAAACTGGCCCTTGAACAGCGCCGTATCGGTGACGTCGTCCGGCAGCGGGATGCGCCTGTTTTCGCCCGATGGCAACCGCAGGAAATTGTGCGAGGCGAAGAAGTCGATGGTCCGGGCCAGGAAGACATGACGCTTGTCGCCGTCGAATTCGACGGACCCGCCGGCGGCAAGATCCTGCTTCAGCGCCTCGAAGATCGGCATCGCCGCTTCCAGTGGCGTGCCGCGCCGCCAAAGCTTGACCACGCGCGGATAACCGGACTGAGTCTTGTCGTCCTCCTCGAAGGCGGCGGAAACGATAAGCGTGTCCTCGTCCAGCCAGCTAAAGCTCGATTTCGAGGCAGGAGCGCGAAAGCCGCCATCGACGAACGATCTGCTTTCGATATCGAATTCGCGCATCTCGCTGGCATCGCCGCCATCCGGCGACAGGTTGAGCAGGCAGCGGCTGAAGTCGGGGTAGAGCCGGCTGGCGCCGCTGAACACCCATTTCACCCCCTCTTCCGCAGCCAGACTGTCGAAGTCGATGATCGTCTGCCATTCCGGCTTGTCGGTCTTGTAGGAGGCGACCGTGGTGCGCCGCCAGAGGCCGAGTACGTTCGTCCGGTCCTGCCAGAAATTATAGACTTGGCCGTTGATAGCGGTCCCGACGGCGATGTTATCCTCGGCCGTCATCAGGTCGAGCGCCGTCTCGAACGACGTCTGATAGGACGGATCACCTTGCAGCTCCCCGACCGTGATCGCATTTTGGTGATGCACCCAGTCGAGCGCCTGCTTGCCTCGTCTGTCCTCCAGCCAGAGAAAGGGATCTTCGGCCGCCGGATCCGGCTGGCTCTTGGTATTCGATTTGGTCATGAGATCTCCGGTTGAGTCGGGCGTCGGTACCGCCCAGATCGACATCGGGCCGCTTATATTCAAGTCATTGCGTCAGAACGGCGACTTCAGGCATTCACACCATCCGCCGCCGCATGACTGTTGTTGTCGCCAGCGCCAGACAAATGGCACCGAGCGTCATTGGCAGGCCGCCTGCCCCAAGGACATCCATGGCGCTGCCCGCCAGCGGCGGCACGGCGACGCCGCCGACGCCCCACATCAAAGAGAAGGCGGCGTTGCCGGCGACCAGTGCCGAGCCGGTGAACCGCTCGCCGAGCTCGATGATCGACATCGTGTAAATGCCGTAGGAAACCGCGCCCCAGATGAAGACGCACGGCCAGATCAGCGGCGTCTCGATGAGAACCGGCAACAGAACGCATCCGAGCACAGTCATCGAAACACAGATGAACCGCACCAGCCGCGCCGTCAGTCGTTCCGCCAACAGGCCGAGCGGCACCTGCATAACGATATTGCCGGCGATCATCACTGACAGCAGCGCCGACATGCGCGCTTCGGCGATGCCGTAATGCGTTCCATAGACCGGCAGCAAGGCGAGCACCGCCTGTTCAAAACCGGCGGCCACGACGACCGCCGATAACAACAGCCAAGCCTGCGGCACGAACCCCAGGACCGAAACCCGGTGCCCGCTCTCGTCGACCCTCGGCAGCCGTGCCAGCACCGAAGCGAGGCAGGCGCCGCAAAACAGGAACGCGCCGATGCCGACCAGAAATGGCGGCCATCCCACGGTGCCGACCGCAAGCAGGCACAGCGGCCCCGCCGCAAAACCCGCCGAAATGATCGTCGAATAGATGCCCATGACGCGGCCGCGGCGTGCTGGCGGCGCCAGTGCGATCACCCAGACTTCGCTCAGCACGTAGAGCGGGTTGGTGACCGCGCCGATCAAAAAGCGCAGCGGAAACCACAGATAGACATTTTGCGTCCAGCCGATCAGCGCCAGCACCAGCGCGGAAAGTGCCGCGCAAGTAAGCGCGGTGCGTCCTGCCCCGAAACGGCGCGCCAGCGCCGGAACCAGCGGCGACGAGACGATGAAGCCGATCGGCGTCATAGCCGCCGACAGGCCGATCATGGCCGGCGAGACGCCCTGGCGCTGCAGGATGAAGCTCAACAGCGGATAGCTCAGCCCTTGCGCGATGGCGAACACCGAGACGGTGGCGATCACGCCGGTGATCGCCGCCCATTGCCCTATTTCGCCGCTGTTCTGTTCCGCGCGGTCCATGATGCAGGACTAGCGTTTCGCTTTCATCGCGGTAAGCACCGGCAACGAAAACCGCTTGCGCCAGCCGGAACGCGATCAAGAGGCTGGCGATCCCGCCGGCTGCCCCCAGGGCATGTCGCTTCCCTCGCCCTAGTGGTCGCCGCCTCCGCAATGGCCGGACGGCCGGCAGTCCATTATGCCGCCGCATTGCCGCAGCGTACGAGGACTATCATGACCGCCGCCCTTCAGCCCGCCGAACCGGCACTGGCAAATGACCGCGCCCGTCGCGGCGGCCGCGCGGGGAAGCGTGCCGGCGGATCGACGGCGTTTGAGCAGCCGCCGTTTCGGCAGTTGAAGAACCCGCTGACGCCGACCCGGCTGGTTTCCGACGACGAGCTGGAATCCATCCATCTCGCCTCTCTGCGCGTGCTCAGGGAAATCGGCGTCGACGTGCTGCATGACGAAGCCCGGCGCATCATGAAGGCGCATGGCGCCGATGTCCGCGAAGGCAGCGAGCGAGTGCGCTTCGACAGCGACATGATCCTGGAACTGGTTGCCCATTGCCCGCCGGAATTCACCATCCACGCCCGCAACCCGGCGCACAATGTGCGCTTTGGTGGCGATAATCTGATCATCTCAATGATGGCGTCGGCACCCAATTGCTCAGACGTCGACCGCGGCCGCCGGCCAGGCAACCAGCAGGACTACCGCAACTTCCTCAAGCTTGCGCAGATGCACAACATATTGAACTGCACGGGCGGCTATCCGGTCGAGCCGATCGACATCCATCCGTCCGTACGCCACCTCGAATGCATCCGTGACCTCGCCACGCTGACCGACAAGATGTTCCACATCTATTCTCTCGGCAAGGAACGCAACGTCGACGGCATCGAGATCACCAGGATCGCGCGCGGCATCAGCCATGAGCAGTTGCTCGCAGAGCCGTCGGTATTCACCATCATCAACACCAATTCGCCGCTCAAGCTCGACGTGCCGATGATGGAAGGCATCATCCAGATGTCGAGCAAGGGCCAGGTGGTCATCGTGACGCCGTTCACCCTGTCCGGCGCCATGGCGCCGGTGACGATTGCCGGCGCGCTGGTGCAGCAGAATGCCGAGGCGCTGTCCGGCATCGCCTTTGCGCAGATGGTGCGCAAGGGCGCGCCTGTCGGCTACGGCGGCTTCACCTCGAATGTCGACATGAAGTCCGGCGCGCCGGCCTTCGGCACGCCGGAATATATGAAGGCGCAGCTGGTCGGCGGCCAGCTCGCCCGCCGCTACAACATCCCCTACCGCACCTCAAACACCTGCGCCGCTAACACGGTCGATGCGCAAGCCGCCTATGAAAGCGTGTTTTCGCTGTGGGGCGCCATCCAGGGTGGCGGCAATCTGATGATGCATGCGGCCGGCTGGCTCGAAGGCGGCCTGCGCTGCTCCTACGAAAAGACCATCCTCGATATAGACCTGTTGCAGATGGTCGCCGAGTTCCTGACGCCGCTCGATCTTTCCGAGGAAGCGCTCGGTTTCGACGCCATCCAGTCGGTCGGCCCCGGCGGCCATTTCTTCGGCACCCAGCACACGCAGGACCGCTACAAAACCGCGTTTTACGCGCCAATCATTTCCGACTGGCGCAATTTCGAGAGTTGGGCGGAGGCCGGATCGCCGACCGCGCTCGAAAAGGCCAATCGCATCTGGAAGGAACGGCTGGCGTCCTATGAAGAGCCTTACATGGATCAGGCAATCCGCGAGGAGCTCAACGCCTTCGTCGACAAGCGCCGGGCTGAAGGCGGCGCGCCGACCGATTTCTGATCATCTGATGAGTAGTCGACCCCCACTCCGTCGAGCTTCGCTCGACACCTCTCCCCCGATCGACGGGGTAGAGGAAGGGCGCGACCTTATTCCAGCCAGCTCCCTTCCTCTCCCTCCGGAGGGGGGAGAGGTGGCGCCGCGAAGCGGCGACGGAGTGGGGGAAGCCGTTCGTGAAACGCGCAGCCGCCGCAAAATAGGTACAACCAAGCGAGCACGAAAACTCAGGCAAGCAGGCAATCAGGCGGAAGCGCTGCTTTGGCTTGAACTAAAGGCGCGCAAGCTTGGCGGCTATCGCTTTACGCGTCAGTTCTCCATCGGCGCCTTTTTTGCAGACTTCGTCTGCCGCGAAAATTGGCTTGTCGTTGAAGTCGACGGACAACAACACGCCGGCAGTTCATATGACCGCCGCCGCGATGATTTCATGCGCGCCCAAGGCTATTCGATCCTGCGTCTTTGGAACCATGACGTCCTGAAACATCGTACTTCCGTCTGTGAAACCATTCTTGCCGCGCTTGATGGCAGGCTGGCCGGAAACATCGCCGTATCCGATCTTCGCTTTGTTTTCGCGCCCCGCTCACTCGATTCAATCTCTTCAAAAACGGAACTATCTTCATGAAATCTCATGCAAAAGCGGTTGTCATCGGCGGCGGGGTCGTTGGCTGCTCGGTGCTCTATCATCTTGCCAAGGCTGGCTGGACCGACATCATGCTGATCGAGCGTTCGGAGCTCACCTCCGGCTCGTCCTGGCATGCAGCGGGCGGCTTCCATACGCTGAACGGAGATCCCAACGTCGCCAAGCTGCAGGCCTATACGGTGCAGCTTTACAAGGAGATCGAGGAGATTTCCGGCCAATCCTGCTCGCTGCACCTGACCGGCGGCGTGATGATGGCCGACACGCCCGAGCGCATGGACTTCCTGCGGCTCGCCCACGCCAAGGGCCGCTATCTCGGAATGGACACCGAACTGATCACGCCGTCCGAAGCCAAGGCGATGTTCCCGCTGATGGACGAGACGAATTTCGTCGGCGCCATGTGGGATCCAGTCGAGGGCCATCTCGATCCTTCCGGCACCACACACGCCTATGCCAAGGCGGCCAGGAGGCTGGGCGCCGAGATCGTGCTGCGCAACCGCGTCGTCGAACTGACGCAGGAGGTCGATGGCACCTGGAACGTCGTCACCGAGCAAGGCACGGTCAAAGCCGAGCATGTCGTCAACTGCGGCGGCCTGTGGGCGCGCGAGATCGGCCGCATGGTCGGCGTCGAATTGCCGGTGCTGGCCATGGAGCACATGTATCTCCTGACCGAGCCGATGCCGGAGGTCGAGGAATTCAACAAGTCGACTGGCCGCGAAATGATCGGCGTGCTGGACTTCAAGGGCGAGATCTATACCCGCCAGGAGCGCAACGGCATCCTGCTCGGCACCTATGAAAAAGCCTGCAAGCCGTGGTCGCCGGTCAACACGCCGTGGGATTTCGGCCACGAACTGCTGCAGCCCGACATCGACCGCATCGCGCCGTCGCTCGAGATCGGCTTCAAGCATTTCCCCGGCATCGAAAAGGCCGGCATCAAGCAGATCATCAACGGCCCCTTCACCTTCGCGCTCGACGGGAACCCGCTGGTTGGCCCGGTGCAGGGCCTGACCAATTTCTGGTGCGCCTGCGCCGTCATGGCCGGCTTCAGCCAGGGCGGCGGCGTCGGCCTGGCGCTGTCGAACTGGATGGTCCATGGCGACCCCGGCTTCGACGTCTGGGGCATGGACGTTGCGCGCTTCGGCGAATGGGCAACGCTGCGCTATACGAACGCAAAGGTGCGCGAAAATTATTCACGCCGGTTCTCGATCCGCTTTCCCAACGAAGAATTGCCGGCGGCAAGACCAGCGCAGACGACCCCGCTTTACGACACGATGATCGCCAACAATGCCGTCATGGGCGATAGCTGGGGTCTCGAAACCCCGCTCTGGTTCGCGCCGAAAGGTTCGGAGCCGAAGGACGTCGTGTCCTTCCACCGTTCCAACGATTTTGGCCCGATCGGTGAGGAAGTGCGGGCCACCCGGGAGAGTGTCGGCGTCACAGAGATCGCAAACTTCGCCAAATACGAAGTCTCCGGACCAGGGGCTGAGGACTTTCTCAACCGGCTGATGACCAATCGCATGCCGAAGACCGGCCGCATCGTGCTGACGCCGATGCTGAACGAGTTCGGCAGACTGATCGGCGACTTCACCATCGCCAAGGCGGACCCAAGGGCTGGGGAAGAACGCTTCATGATCTGGGGTTCTTCGGCAGCGCAAAAATACCACATGCGCTGGTTCGAGAAGCATCTGCCAAAGGATGGAAGCATCCGCATCTACCGCTTCGACCAGACGCTGGTCGGTCTCTCGATCGCCGGGCCGAAATCGCGCGACCTGCTGCAGAAACTGGTCGATGTCGACATCTCGACCAAGGCCTTCCGCTTCATGGATTTCCGCGAGATGGCGGTCGGCGGCGCGCCTTGCATGGTCAACCGGATCACCTACACCGGCGACCTCGGCTATGAGATCTGGATGGCGCCTGCCTACCAGCGCCTGGTCTACAAGGCGATCAAGGAGGCTGGCGAAGAGTTTGGCCTGATCGATTTCGGCATGCGGGCTTTGCTCTCTATGCGCCTTGAGAAGAACTTCCCGACCTGGTTCCGCGAGCTACGTCCGATCTACGGACCGTTCGAAGGCTCGATGGACCGCTTTATCAAGCTGGAGAAGAACGATTTCATCGGCCGTGAGGCAGCAGCCAGGGAACAGGCGGCGGGGCCGAAGCTGCGCCGCGTTTCCTTTGTCGTCGATGCAGCGGATGCGGACGTCATGGGCGACGAGCCGATCTGGGCCAAGGTCGGCGGCAAGGATTACGGCACCGTGGAAAAGCCGCATGGCTATGGCGCGCCACGCTTCGACGCGGGCGGCAAGGAAGTGCGCGGCTCGAACGCCGCCGAAGGCGCATCTGCCGTGCGCGGCATTGTCGACGGCGACTGGCGCGTGGTCGGCTGGGTCACCTCCGGCGGCTATGCGCATTATGTCGAGAAGTCGATGGCGCAAGGCTATGTACCGGCAGCGCTCGCCGAAAACGAGAGCGCCGGACTGTTCGAGATCGAAATCCTCGGGCACCGGCGGCCGGCACGCATCAATGTCGAACCGCCCTTCGACCCGAGCGGCGAAAAGATGAGGACATAGGCGCAGCCAGGCGGTCGCATTGTGCGGAGCATGTCTTCATGCTAGCGCAGCCGGCAACACTCTGCTGGCAAGGGCGATGAGATTTCATTGAAGTACAATCTGAGATGGGCCGAGTGGTTGGCCGAGGGACGGATCGGCCCGTTCCCGGCGGCGATCGTCATGGTCGCGGCATACTTCGCCTTGCAGACCATCATACTGTCCCTGCTGAGCTCCTGGGCGGGAACCGGCGTCGGCATCGATGATGCGGAGCAGCTGATCTACGTTCCGTATCTCTGGGCTGGATATGGCGGCTCGCAACCACCCCTCTACACCTGGATCAATTGGCTGGCCGCGCATGTTTTCGGCACCAGTATCTTCACGCTGAAGCTCGTCAAATACTCAGTGCTGTTCCTCGCCGCCTGCAGCGTGTTCGCCGCCATGCGGCGGTTCGGCTACACCAAAGCGACAGCGGCGGCGGCCATGTTCGCCCTGTTTACGATCCCGCAGATCGTCTGGGAATCGCAGCGCGCCTTGTCGCATTCCGTCGCCGTCGTCGGCTTCTGCTCGCTGCTCCTGCTCGCCATGGCCTATCTTCTCGAGCGCCGAAGCATGATCGCCTATGCGGCGTTTGGCCTAGCCACGGCGGCGGCAATTCTTGCCAAATATAATGATGTCTTCCTGGTGGTCGCCCTTGTTGCGTCAGTGCTGTCGCTGCGCGAATGGCGCAGCGCAATCCTCGATCCGAAGTTCGCCATCAGCATAGCGGTCGCGATACTGGTGCTGGCGCCAACCACCTATTGGAGCCTCATGCATCCCGCCGATTTATTATCGAGAGGCGAGAAGTTCGGAATAGACACCCAACAAGGGCGCGTGGCGGCGGCCTTTGTCGGCGCCGGCAAGTTTATCATGGGCACCTTCAATTTCGCGGTCTTGCCGGTGCTCGTTTCCGCGCTGGCTTTCGGACTGGCGAAGTTCCGTTTCTCGGAGCTGCATCCGAAAGGTCCGGCCCGGGAAATTGTGTTGTGGCGTACCTTGGCGCTCGGCTTGGCCATGCTGGCAATACTTGTACTGGCTACCGGCGTGACGGTGGTAAAGGACCGCTGGCTGCTGCCTGTCCTGTTCATGTTGCCGCTGGCCATCGTCGCCACAATGGAACGGCTGGCGCCGCGTGGCAGGAATGCGCAGCTCCTGGTGATCGCGGCTGGAGCGATCATCGCCGTGCTGCTCGCGCCCGCCACCTGGTACGTCCAGATAAACGGGACCAGTGGCTTGTCGCGGATGATCCGCGTGGATTACCCCGCCCTCTATCGCCAACTGACTGCGGACGGACCGGTCAAAACCGCAATTTCTGATGGTGCATGGGTCGGAAACCTGCGGTTGGTCGACGAAAAACTGGTCGCACTTGACCAGGAAGTGCCTAATTTCGAAATGCTGATGCAGGAGCCGGCCGTACTCGTCTGGCTTGACCGCGACGATCCGCGGCCGGTCATTTTGGAGCAGCTCAAAGCGGCCGGCTACGAACCGGACGGCCAGCCGCGGCAAATGATGGTTCCGCTGTTGCGTGGCACCGACAAGTCCGTCCGGCCCGGCGCCTATGTAAGATTGAAGAGAATGGCGGTGGGAGGAGCCACGGCGCCCAAGGAAGGCGTTAGCGGAGGAGCCGAGGGTGGACAGGAACCCGACTGACCGGCCCCGTCATCACCGCAAGATCATGCCGTTCGAACCGGACGGCTCGAACGATGTGCTGCGCAAAAAATCGCGGCTGAAGGCCGCTGAACTCAACCAGCATGCGCTGGGCTATGGAGCGCTGGCGGAAGCCGAATGGCAGGCGGCGGGCATTGCTGCTCCTGACCTGCCCGCTATGCGCCGATACCGGCTCGAGCGCATCCGCGCCGAGCTGAAGCGCCGCGACTATGCGGGAGCCTTGCTCTACGATCCGGTCAACATCCGCTACGCCACCGATGCGACCAACATGCAGCTCTGGGTCGCGCACAATCGAACCAGGCATTGTTTCGTCGCCACCGATGGCCCGGTGGTGCTGTTCGACTATTTCTCCTGCGAGCACCTTTCCGATCATTCCGGCGTCGTCGACGAGGTGCGGCCGGCGGTGTCGTGGGCTTATCTGTACAGCGGCGAGCTGACCGCTCAGAAAGTCCGCCGCTGGGCAGCCGGCATCGCCGAGCTGGTATTGGAACATGGCGGCGGCAATCGCCGTATCGCAGTCGACCACATCAATCCCGAGGGCATCGAAGAGCTCGCCCGTCTCGGCATCTCGACCGGCAATGGCGAGGCGGTGATGGAGAATGCGCGGCTGATCAAATCACCCGACGAGATCCTTGCCATGCGCCGGGCGATCGTCGCTTGCGAGGCGGCGATGGGCGAGATGGAGCAGGCGCTGAGGCCTGGCATCTCGGAGAATGAATTGTGGGCCGAACTCCATCGTGGCAACATCGCGCGCGGCGGCGAATGGATCGAAACCCGGCTCCTGTCGTCGGGTCCGCGCACCAATCCGTGGTTCCAGGAGTGCTCGTCGCGGACGATCGAGGCCGGCGAGCTCGTCGCTTTCGATACCGACCTGATCGGTCCTTACGGCTTCTGCGCCGACCTTTCGCGCACTTGGCTTTGCGGTGACGCGCCGCCGTCGCAGGAGCAGCGCGACCTGTTCCGCATCGCCGCCGACCAGATCGCTCACAACACGGAGCTGATACGGCCGGGCGTATCGTTCCGCGACCTCGTCGAGCGCTCGTCAGTGCCGCCAGGAGACTGCTTCCCGGCCCGTTACGGGGTGCTCTATCACGGCGTCGGCCTTGCCGACGAATACCCGACTTTGCCGCATGCTAGCGACTGGACCGACGACACACCCGACGGCGTGCTCGAACCTGGCATGGTGCTGTGCGTCGAGAGCTATATCGGCCGGCTTGGCGGCTACGAAGGCGTCAAGATCGAGGAACAGATCCTGATCACCGAGACCGCCAATGAGAAGCTTTCGACCTACCCGCTCGACAATCGGCTGCTTGGCGGCTGAGCGACCTAATGCATGTCACGCAAAAGCGTGCCCTCGGGCTTGACCCGAGGGTGTGCAGCGGTTTTGTGATAATGACATGCAAAAAAAACAGGAATTTAAAGCGCTCGCATGAGGCGGACCGAACGCGACGCGCTTTATGTGAGCGCGGCGATCGCCTCGCGCATCGTGGCGACGATCGTTTCCGGCGTCGTCCTGGCCGTGATGAACGGCAAGCCTTTGCGGCGCCTTGTCCAGCCGACGACCGTCACCTTCTGCGCCGCAGGCTCGAAACGTTGCGCCAGCGCCCAGCTCTCGCAGTCGATCGCCGCGACGTCGGCCCTGCCCTCGGCAACAGCAACGATCGAAGCACGGTGCCCGCAGCTTTCGCTCAGCCCGGAAAAGATATCCAGACTCTCGGCCAAAGCTTGCAGGTCACGTGTTGGCGCGACAATGCCCGACATGGAATCGAGGCTGTTGAAGGTGAAACGCTTGCCGCGTAGCAGATCGAGCGGAATGATGGCGCCGCCGTCGGCCGGCGACCTTGTCGGCGGTGCCTCGCCCGCCCTCATGACGATGGCGCTCGAATAGAGTTCGCCCTGTCCACCTTCGAAGGCGTCGTAACGCGGCTGGCCGACGAACTGGACGCGGTGCGACAGGCCGAGTTCCATCGGTCCCCAGCAGGTTTGCGCAAAGAGCAGCGCCGGGTGCAGCCAGAGCCGGTGAAAATCCAGCTCGTCCGGCGGCAATGTCACCGGATCTGGCGCAATGAGTTTCCCTTGATCGTCGCGGATACCGCCAGGCACTGGAGGCAAATCGCCATTGCGGCGGATGATCGTCTCCGGCGCATCGATGCCTTTTTGTCTGAAAAGATCGCGCAGCCGCGCCCATTGCGCGTCGACCTCGTCCCGCGCTTCCGGCCAGTCGTACATCGGCAAAGCCGCAATGAATTCGCTCATGCCGGGGATTTGACCGTTATGCGGGAAATTGACAAGTTCAGGAAAGCGTCGTCCGCCCGGAACCACCTGCAACAACGCAAAATTCACTCTTTCGGCGGCTCGGCGGGTACCGGCGCGCTGCCAAGTCCATTGAGGCTGCGTGCCCTGACGCGCGGCTTGAATGCACGGCCCGGTTCCGGCATGCGCCGCAGTACGGGATGGACGACCGGCTCCTTCGCCTTGAAGGCATAGGCCCTGAGCAGCGCGAAATAGTTCGGATAGGCGTAGCCATTGTTCATCCGCAGCCACTCGTCGCGGCGGTCGCGAAACAGTTTCGGCAGCCTGTACCAGGCCACCGTCGGGGTCTTGTGATGGACGAAATGCAGATTGTTGTTGAGGAACAGGAAGGACAGCGGCGAGCGCTCGACGATGATCGTGCGGCCTTCCGGATGTTCCGACCATTGGTGCTCGGCGTAGGTGCGGATCGAAATCAGCGATTGTCCCAGCCATACTGGCACCAGAACGTAAAGCCATAACGGCATGCCGAAGCCGAACTGCACGATAGGCAGCACGATGGCGAGGCCGATCGCGTGCAGCAGCCAGGCCTTGCGGACGACCTTGTCGCCCGCGGCAACCTGCCTGGCGTCGTCGATGAAGAACCCTATGCAGGAAAGCCAAGGACCGAGCACCAAACGCCCGAGCATGGTGTTGTTGACCTTCAGCAGAATTTTCATCGCCGACGGCAGCTCCTCATGCTGCCAGAGCGCCTTATAATAGCTTTCGGGATCGTCGAGCGGATCGGTCAGGCGCTCGTCTGCATGGTGGCGCAGGTGAATGGTCTTGAACCGGCGAAACGGCCAGACAAGGCCAATCGGCAGGAACACTAAGGCTTCGTTGAGCCGCGCGTTCCGGGTTGGGTGGCCGTGCAGGACCTCGTGCATCAGCGAGGATTGCAGCGCCGCAATCAGGGTCAGAAAGGCGAGTGCCAGCAGCGGGTAAGAGGGCCAGAGTAGGAAGCCGGTAGCGAGCCAGCCGCCGTAGCAGAGAAGTGCGAGAAATACGGTCGGCCATTCGATGGCCGCTGCGCCGTGTCGCCTATTGCCCGTGCTCGTCATGCTATCGACCACTGCCTTCCAGTCGCCGGAACCCGTTTGATTCCTGACAACATTGTGTCAGGAGCGTTGCATTGCTGCAACGCGATAAAGCGCACAAACTGTTGCGATTGCGCATTTTCAGCTGCATATGTTATGCATTGTAAACAACGCACAGGATTCATTTACGCCTGAAGCTCCGCGTTCGCGGCTTCAGCGCAAATTTTTCCTCCCATCGAATGGGATGGCGATTTGGACAAGCGCGATCTGTCGACGATCTTTCGCGAGCGCCTGAAAATGCTCTTGACAAGGTCCGATTTGAATCAGTCGGCCTTCGCCGCCGCGGTTGGCATCGACCGTTCGGCGTTGTCACAGCTGCTCTCCGGCGCCTCGACCCGCCTTCCCCGTGCTGAAACGCTGCTCAACATCGCCGCCGAATTCAAAGTCTCGCTCGACTGGCTGCTCGGTCTCAGCCACGACGAGGGCGTCACCGGTGAAATCCGCGAGAGCCTTGAGATCGAGGAGGCGCCGGACGGCTTCGACCGTACGCTGCTGGCTCGCTGGCATGCCGAGGCGGCGGGAACGAAAATCCGCTACGTGCCGGCCGGCATTCCCGATCTTCTGCGCACCGAGGCGCTTGTCGACTACGAAGCCGTCATCGCCAACAAGAGCCGCGAGGCACAGGCCGGCGAAACGCAGTACCGCATCGACTACAACCGACGGCCCGAAACCGACATGGAAGTCTGTATGCCGCGCCACACGCTGGAGATCTTCGCGCGCGGGCTGGGCGTTTGGGACCGCTTTCCGGAGGCCGACCGCCACCAGCAGCTCCTGCATATGGCGACGCTGCTCGATGACCTCTATCCCACCTTCCGCCTGTTTCTCTATGACGGGCGGACGCGCTATTCGATCCCCTACACCATCTTCGGGCCCTATCGCGCCGCCATTTACGTCGGCGACATGTATCTGGTGCTGAACGCCACCCAGCCGATCCGCATCCTGACCAGCCATTTCGACAATCTGATCCGTGCCGCGGACGTCAACGCGCATGAAGCGGCCAGCTTCACACGAAAGCTGGCGGAGATGCGATTTTGACCCGTTGCTCTCCGTGCCGACATTGACGGCACATAAAGAATTCTTTATATCCTTATCTCAGTTATTCTTCCGGGAAGGCGTATTTCACATGACCAATCCGATCGACGCTCTGCTTGCCGAAAAGGGCGTTCTGCTCGCCGATGGCGCCACCGGCACCAATCTGTTCGCCATGGGCCTTGAGGCCGGCGAGGCTCCCGAGCTCTTGAACGACACCGCGCCCGACACCATCGCCAGCCTGCACCAGAACTTTGTCGATGCCGGCGCCGACATCATCCTGACCAACTCTTTTGGCGGCACTCGTCACCGGTTGAAGCTGCACCATGCGCAGGACCGGGTTTACGCGCTGAACAAGCGCGCGGCCGAGATCGCAAGTGCCGTCGCCGGCAAGGCTGGCCGCAAGGTGATCGTGGCCGGCTCCGTCGGCCCGACCGGCGAGCTGCTGGTGCCGCTCGGCGCCATGACCTATGACGAGGCGGTCGAAGCCTTTGCCGAGCAGATCGAGGGCCTGAAGGCCGGCGGCGCCGAAGTCGCCTGGATCGAAACCATGTCGGCGCCTGACGAAATCCGCGCCGCCGCCGAAGCTGCCATCCGCGTTGGCTTGCCGTATACCTATACCGGCTCCTTCGACACCGCCGGCCGCACCATGATGGGACTGCTGCCGAAGGACATCCACGGCGTCGTCGATGGCCTGTCGCAGACACCGCTCGGTGTCGGCGCCAATTGCGGTGTCGGCGCCTCCGACATTCTCGCCTCGCTGCTCGACATGACCGAGGCGAAGCCGGAAGCAACGGTGATCGTCAAGGGCAATTGCGGCATTCCCGAATTTCGCGGCGCCGAGATCTATTATTCCGGCACACCCGAGCTGATGGCCGACTATGTGCGCCTCGCCGTCGATGCCGGCGCCAAAATCGTCGGCGGCTGCTGCGGCACCTCGTTCCAGCACCTTGCCGCCATGCGCAAGGCGCTCGATGCGCACACCAAGTCGGATCGCCCGACCGTCGAGCAGATCGTCGAACGCATTGGCCCGATGCGTAATAAGCAGGCGACGGTCAACGTCGCCGAGACCAGCGAAGCCCGCCGCGAGCGGCGCCGCGGACGCGCCTGACGCTTTCGTCTGCGACGCGGTCCGCGCGAAGCAGTGCGGCCGCGGAAAAAAGGCCGGCAAGGTTTCCCTCGCCGGCCTGCCTCACCCGCCCGTAGGCCGGCTCCCCCTATCAGAACGATCCCATCTGAAAGAAACCGGCCGTCATTGCCACTACCGGTTACCGCCGAGCGCCGAGGCAAGGCGCACAAGCGAGAGGAACTCGGACCGGTACCCAAACGGGTCGGCTCCTCTGGCGGCGGTGGCAATCTCCATGATCTTGTCGTAGCCGAACTTCGCGGTCGCATCCTCGTCGCGCAGCTTCTGGCCGAAGGCAGCGACGGCAACGGAAAAACGCTGGTCGGTGCTGGCTTGGTCGAACGACGCCACCTCGTTGGCTGACGTCACCGGCGTGGTGATCAGCTTCGAAGTGTCCTCGTTCGGCAGCTTGTAGCGGATCTTGACGAAGGCATATTCGTCGGCATTGGCGACACCGCCATTGTTCACCGAGGCCTGGCCATAGCGCAGCTGGTCGATCTGTTCGCCGCCGCTGCCCTTAGGCGTGATCTCGTAGATCGCGGTGACCGAATGACCTGAGCCGATCTCGCCGGCATCGACGCGGTCGTTGTTGAAATCCTCGCGGTTCAACGCACGGGTCTCGTAGCCGATCAGCCGATACTCCGAGACCTTGCTCGGGTTGAACTCGACCTGGATCTTCACGTCCTTGGCAATGGTGAACAGTGTCGAGGAGGCATCCTCGACCAGCACCTTCTCGGCCTCCGCCAACGTATCGATGTAGGCAGCGGTGCCATTGCCGTTCTGGGCGATGGTCTGCATCATCTGGTCGTTCAGATTGTCGCGGCCGAAGCCGAACACCGACAGGAATACGCCTGTCTTGCGCTCCTTTTCGATCAGCCGCTTCAGGTCGTCGTCGTCGGTCTGGCCGACATTGAAGTCGCCATCGGTGGCGAGCATCACCCGATTGATGCCGTCCTTGACGAAGGATTTCTGCGCCAGCCTGTAGGCTTCCTTGATGCCGGCCTCGCCTGCCGTCGAGCCGCCCGACGTCAGATTATCGATGGCAGCGAGGATCTTGTCCTTTTCCGAAGCCTTGGTGGGCTCCAGCACGGTACCGGCATCGCCCGCATAAGTGACGATCGAAACGGTGTCGTCAGGTCTCAGCTTGTTGACCAGCAGCCGGAAGGCCGACTGCAGGAGCGGCAGCTTGTCCTGCTCGTTCATCGAGCCCGACACATCGATCAGGAAGACCAGATTGGCCTTGGGCTGCTCGGCCGGCTTCACGTCGAAACCCTTGATGGCGACATGCATCAGCTTGGTGTGCTCGTTCCACGGCGTCGGCATGACGCTGACAGTCGAGTTGAACGGCGTCGAGGCGGAGTCCGGGCCTTTCCAGTCATAGGGGAAGTAGTTGACCATCTCCTCGACGCGCACCGTATCGGCCTGCGGGATAAAACCTTCCTTCAGCGAGCGCCGCACGAAGGAATAGGAAGCGGTGTCGACATCGATAGAGAATGTCGAGACCGGATCTTCGAGTGCGGCGTGCACCGGATTGGTCTTGAAATCCTCGACGCGGTCGCGGTTTTCCTCTTGCGGCAGCATCTGGTCGGCCGGCGCAGCGGCGGGCTGCTGTCCCATCAGCTTGGACTCGGCGACCGTGCCAGGCATGCGTCCGACCCGCGCACCGCCATCGACGGCCGGAGCCGCGGAGCTTGCGCCGCCATTCAACGCAAGCTCGCCACTCTGCGCCGGTTCAGGTGCGTTGTGGCTGAGCACGTCCTGCTGCGTCAACCCGCCGACTGCGGTCGATTCCGCTTTCGGCGGCGATGTCGGCGCCACAAGCGCCTCGCCGGTGTCGCGGCTTTCACTGTCGGCGTCCGCCTTCTTCTGCTTGTCCGCGTCGGCCACGACCGGCGGTTTGACGGTCGCCGGCTTGTCAGCCAGCGTTTCGGTGATCTTATCGTCCCCGCCGAATTTGGGCCCGCCGAATTTGGATTCCCCCAACATGTAGATGGTGGCATAGCCGGCGATCGGCAGGGCAACGAGCCCGGCAATAGCCGGCGTGGCGAAGAGTTTCTTTTGCATGATTTCGCTCCAGAGCCTTTGTGCTCGCTCTGTGAGACGAAGCCCGCTCACCGATCCTTGGGCGGCCGGCAAAGTTTTTTCTTCCATGTCATAGGCGCGCAGCGCGGCCTGGAGGGCACGCGCCTTTGCATCCGCGCCGGGCGCCGGTGCTGCGATGTCGCGCAGCCTGTTCAGTTGATTGTCGTCGACCATGGTCACACTTCCCCGGCTGAACGCATTAGCGTCTTCAACCGTTTCTTTGCTTCATGGATGTGCCAGGAAACCGTTGCCTCCGAGATTGCCATCGCCTCGGCGGCGGCGGCGTGGCTCAGCCCCTCGCCATAAACCAGCAGCACCGCATCGCGCTGCTTGTCCGGCAGCTTGCGCACCGCTGACCAGAGCGCCTCGGCTGGGTCTTCCGGCTCTGCCGAGATTTCCCCCGAAATCAGCGCATAGGCACCATAGGCCTCGGTCTTGGCAGTGTCGCGGGCGGTCTTGCGCATCATGTCGCGCGCCGCATTCAGCGTCATGGTGTAGAGCCACGTCGTGAAGGCACCACTGCCGTGATAGTCGCGGATCGCGCGGCCGAGCCGGACGCAGACTTCCTGGGCGATATCTTCGGCGTCGGCCTTTTTCCCGCACCAACGATAGGCGGCGCGATAGACGAAACCATAGTGCCTTTCGAGCAATTTGCCGAAAGCACCCCTGTCTCCGCCCTTCGCCCGTCCGATCAGATCGGCGTCGGAGGCTTCGCTTTCGTCCAGCATCATCGCCATCATTTGCCTGTTGGACGAAGGCTAATGGCGGTTCCTTGGGGCGATGGAAAGAATTTTTTGGCGGGCAGTCACGTCGTAATGGTTGGCGCGCCGTGGCCGAGCGTCTCCGCGAACAGCATCGTCAGCCGCTTCCAGTGGCGTTCGGCGCCGGCTGCATCGAAGGCACTATGGTCCGGCATGCACCAGCCATGCGCCATGCCGGCATAGTTCTCTAGGACATGATCGACCTCGGCGGCGCGCAGTGCTTCGGCCAGCCGCGCCGATTGCTCCGGCGGAAAGCTGCGGTCCACACCGGCGGTGCCGATATAGATCCTTGCCTTGAGCGAGGTGGCCTTCCGGTGCGGACTGTCGGCTGCGTCACCAGCCAGATTGCCGCCGTGAAAACTGGCCGCGGCGGCGATGCGGTCGGGATAGCTGGCCGCCGCGTTCAGCGCCCGCGCTCCGCCCATGCAGTAGCCGACAATGCCAACCGGCCCGGCCAGGCCTTGCGCAGCAAGTGCATCGAGGAAAGCGCCGCTGTCGCGGATCGTCATCTCCTGGGTCGTGCCGCCCAGGAGACCAGTGATGGCGGCCTTGCTCCTCTCGTCGCCGAACGCAGTCTTGGGATCGAACGGACCGTAGGGCGCATTGCGGTAAAAGAGGTCCGGCACAAGCACCGCATAGCCCTCGCCAGTAAGCCGCTCCGCCATCTGATCAAGCGCCGGTCGCGGACCGAAAACGTCCATGTAGAGGATGATCGCTGCCCCGGCCGGGGCCGCCGAACGGAACAGCCGTGCCTTGGCAATGCCGTCGCTTGTCTTGATCTGCATCGCTTGCGTGGCCATCATCCGCTCCGTCGATCTGACGTGCGATAGATACCCGCGGCGACCGTCGCCGCAAGCTGTAATGAGGCGATCTGCTTCAAGATTTCGTGCGGCATTCGGCGACGCTAAAGACGCGCGAATGCTGCCATGTGAAAGGCCTGAACCTCGGCCCAATAGCGATAATCGGCACCGTAAGGACAGGCGTTGCGATCGAGGCAGCCGCCGGTCCGGCAAGGCGCGCCGTTCTGCCCGCGCACATGGGCGAGACAGGTTTCATGTGCAAACCCATCCGCAGAATAAGCCTCGACCGGACAGGATTTCAGGCAAGGTTTTTCCAGACATGTATCGCAAAGGTGAATCACGTCGCGGGGTTCTTGGAGCGCGATTTCGTCTTCGAACAGCAGCGCGCCGCGATAGGCATGCCAGAGCCCGTATTGCGGATGCATGAGAATGCCGAGCGGCGACGGCTTCAGCCCCTCTGCACGCATCGCCCATTGCTGGAACGGCAGATAAGGCCTGTCGGACGGCGACACTGCGCGTGCCGCGAATCTTTCGGCCACGGCGCCGATCACTTCGCGAGACCATCTGTCGAGCGGATCGTCGATCGGCTGTGACTGTCTCTCCAGCCAGCGCAGGAAGTGCGGCCAAGGTGCGGCACCCGCCTGCCCGACCAGCAGAACGGATCTGGCAGCAGCGCCGGAGACACCGCCAGGTGTTTCCTCACCGCCTGCAAAATTGAAACCGCCGCGCAGGATGAGGCCATGAGCGGAAAGCGCTGCCGCGATGGTTTCGATCATACTGCGTTCGAGGGTTTCTCTCACCCTTCGATCCTTGGAAACGGGATTACTCCCTTTTTCTCAAGCGTTTCACGCAAATTGTCGGCGTAGCGATGGGCAAAAGCCTCCAGCTCACTTTTGGGTCGAGCAAAATAAAGGTCGGCAAATTTAGAGGAATACTCACCTTGGTCGGAAGGAGTTTCCACCTTTTCAAGCCAATCAACCCAATGGCCGATCTCATGTAGAAGCGTCCGGTACAGCTGCGTTGCTCGCACGGAAACGGATGAAGAGGCAACTACATACTTGCTTCCAACTCGACTGACATTATGGCCGTCCAGGCGAAGTCTATTCAACTCTGCCGAATCCTCGGGGTCTAGCGCAGTGGACCACTCGATAGTCTCGCCAACGTCCGTAGCTTCCAAAAATATTGTCGGACCACTTATTACGATGGGAGTTCCGCGAAAACCAAGAGCGGCATGGTAGAACATCCGACCCCACGCAGGTCTGAGAATGCGGGTCTTTCGCGTCGATTGACGGAAGACAAATGTTTCCAACCCGGCCCAGTCAGCGTGCGGAATCTGAGAAAGCACGAAAACGACATCTTCAACCGTACATGCGTGAACACACCCGCCAGACGTCTTTTCGACAATGAATGTTATATCCCTGCCATTCACGTTCCTGCAGAGCCTTTGGCCGGGATTGAGTTGCGCCGTGCACCATCTGGCATATGTCGATAGTCGAGGAATGACCATGCGGTTGTTTTGCCCATGGCCCTGCTTTGGCGTGCCGATATTCCGGTTTCGCCTGACTGGATTGAAAGGCATTCGCACAGTCCTCAATAGCCGCTCGCCCATCGAAGGCGAACGTCGTTAGGCTAGGCGAGCGGAATAGCACGGGATCGCGGCGGCCACCAAGATGCTGGCCGCCAGGCGCCGGCAGCGCCGGAGAGGCCGTGGGCGGAAAGCGCAGCCGCGATGGTTTCAGTCATGCTGCGCTCGGGATCATCCCTTCTTGTCCGGGTCGGAGAAGGCACTCCGCCAGACTTCCTTGTGGATGATGTTGGCGACTTTAGCCCCGCCTGATTCGGGCTCCTTTCAGGTGAAGGCGTCGGCCATCGACGCCTTCTTCTTCGCGATGAAGTCCTTCAGCCCGTCGTCGATGCCCGGGTCGAGATACGGCGCCTCGTAGCTCTCCAGCCAGCGGCGGGCGAGCTCGTTGGCGCGCTGCGGCGCGGTTTTTTCGCCTTCGGCCAGCCATTGCTCGTAAGAATTGTTGTCGGCGATGTTGGAACGGTAGAACGCGGTCTGGAAATTCGCCTGGGTGTGATCGCAGCCAAGATAGTGGCTGCCCGGGCCGACCTGGCGGATAGCATCCATCGCTTGACCGTTTTCCGACAGGTCGACACCCTCGGAGAACTTCTGCGTCATGCCGAGCTGGTCGATGTCCATCATGAACTTTTCGTAGCAGGAGGCGAGACCGCCCTCGAGCCAGCCGGCCGAATGCAGCACGAAATTGGTGCCGGCGAGGATCGTCGAGTTCAGCGTGTTGGCGCTCTCGTAGGCAGCCTGCGCATCGGGGATTTTTGAAGCACAGAGCGAACCGCCGGTGCGGAACGGCAGGCCAAGCCTGCGGGCAAGCTGTGCGGCGCCATACGAGACCAGCGACGGCTCCGGCGTGCCGAAGGTCGGCGCGCCCGACTGCATCGAGATCGATGAGGCGAAGGTGCCGAACAGCACAGGTGCGCCCGGCCGGATAAG
Source organism: Mesorhizobium sp. M0751 (assembly GCF_040320265.1). Lineage (NCBI taxonomy): Bacteria > Pseudomonadati > Pseudomonadota > Alphaproteobacteria > Hyphomicrobiales > Phyllobacteriaceae > Mesorhizobium > Mesorhizobium sp. M0751. The sequence continues at coordinate 51,949 of NZ_JAMYPH010000026.1, read as the reverse complement.
CTGCGTGAACGAGGCGCCGGCCAGCACTTCGGCCAAAACCTGGGTCAGCGTGCCGGCGACCGTTACCGGGCTCATCGCACCGGCAAGGATGAACGGCGTGACGATGCAGGCCTGGTTATGGCGCGAATAAACCTTCAGCGCCCCCAGCATGGTCTCGTCGAAGACCATCGGCGAGTTGGCGTTGATCAGGCTGGTCAGCACAGTGTTGTTCTCGACGAAATCGTCACCGAACACGATCTTGGCCATTGCCACCGTGTCTTCGGCGCGCTCGGGCGCGGTCACCGAGCCCATGAACGGTTTATCCGAATATTTGATGTGGCTGTAGACCATGTCGAGATGGCGTTTGTTGACCGGCACGTCGACCGGCTCGCACACCGTGCCGCCGGAATGGTGGATCGACGGCGCCATATAGGCGAGTTTCACGAAATTCCGGAAATCCTCGATCGTCGCATAGCGCCTGACGCCGTCGAGATCGCGCACGAAGGGCGGTCCATAGACCGGCGCGAACACTGTCGCGTTGCCGCCGATCTGCACCGAGCGCTCGCCATTGCGGGCGTGTTGGGTATAGACGGACGGAGCGGTCTTCAGGAGCGAGCGGCAGAGGCCCTTGGGGAAATGCACCCGCTCGCCCTTGACGTCGGCGCCCGCCTCTTTCCAAAGCTGCAGCGCCTCGGCGTCGTCGCGGAAGATGATGCCGATCTCTTCCAGCACCGTGTCGGTGTTCTTTTCGATCAGCGCCAGCCCTTCCTCGTCCAGCACTTCATAGACGTTGATCTTGCGCTTGATATAGGTGAGCTGCGTGCCGGGGCCGCCGCCCGAACGCGCAGCCCGTCGGGCTGCGGCGCCACCGCTGGCAGCGCGCCCGCGCCGTGCGTTTGACGCTTCCTGGTCGACCGGCGCGTTCTCACTCATAATCGTTCTTCCCTGGCTTTCGTTCTGGCCTGATTTACTCCGGCCGGGCTCTTGTACCGGCCTGAAATCCGTTTGCGGCCGCATATTGCGGTCTCTGGCCGGATCGTAGCCATGCACCCTATTCGAAACGGCCCGCCAGCGCCAACGCCTGTCGCAAAATCGACAAGAATTCCAAGAGATTTACGGTCGCTTTCGTTTTGCGGGAAGTCGCAAATCAGCTATGGACAACCGGCCCGTGCGGGTTAGGTATTGACGCGATATTTTTAAGCTGCCGCGATAGTTGTAGCCGGCAAGGAGCCTGAGAAAAAATGGCCGACGACGAGATCATCCTTTCGGAACTCTCCGACGACGAATTGGTGCAGCAGATGCACGACGATCTTTATGACGGGTTGAAGGAAGAAATCGAGGAAGGCACCAATATCCTTCTCGAGCGCGGCTGGGCGCCTTACAAGGTGCTGACCGAGGCTCTGGTCGAAGGCATGCGCATCGTCGGTGAGGATTTCCGCGACGGCATCCTGTTCGTTCCCGAAGTGCTGCTGTCGGCGAACGCGATGAAGGCCGGCATGTTCATCCTGCGTCCGCTGCTTGTCGCCACCGGCGCGCCGAAGCAGGGCAAGATGGTGATCGGCACCGTCAAGGGCGACATCCATGACATCGGCAAGAACCTGGTCGGCATGATGATGGAAGGTGCCGGCTTCGATGTCATCGACCTCGGCATCAACAATGCGGTCGAAAAATATCTCGATGCCATCGAAAAGCACCAGCCCGACATCATCGGCATGTCGGCGCTGCTGACGACGACCATGCCTTACATGAAAGTCGTCATCGATACGATGAAGGAAAAGGGCATTCGCGATGACTATGTCGTGCTGGTCGGCGGCGCACCGCTCAACGAGGAATTCGGCAAAGCCGTCGGCGCCGACGCCTATTGCCGCGACGCCGCGGTGGCGGTCGAGACCGCCAAGGACTTCATGAAGCGTAAGCACAACGTCCGCGCTTCGGCTTGAGCCAACAAAATCGGCACCGACGAGAAAAGCCGCGCCTTGCAGTGCGGCTTTTTTATTCCCAAATGTTTGAAATCGTGCAGATCAGGGTTTCTTGACGGTATCGTCAACCGCCTTCGCAGTGGATTTGAGATCCTTGCCGACGCCGCGCACCGTGTTGGCGCAGGCTGAAACAGCCAGGACGCAGGCGAGAATAGCGATTGGCGCAACGCGGAACAGTTTCATGAATGGTGTCTCCCTCAGGATATAAATTCGCTGGACAGCAACGAAGATGGATTAGACTGGTTCCATGACTACCGCGCGAAAACAACAATCCGATCAAGGCGACAGGCTGCTCGTCATCGCCTGCGGGATGATTGCGCGCGAAATTTTGGCGGTCAAGGAACAGCTCGGGCTCGACCATCTCGACCTGACCTGCCTGCCGGCGGAGTTTCATTTCTATCCGGACCGCATCGCGCCGGCCATGGACAAGGCTATCGAGAAGGCCAAGACCGACGGCTACCGACACATCTTCGTCGGCTATGCCGATTGCGGCACGGGTGGCCTGCTCGATCGGATCTGCGAGAAGCACGGCGTCGGGCGTATGGCCGGGCCGCATTGCTTTGCCTTCTACCAGGGCATGGATGCCTATGCGAAGGTCGCCGATGACGACATGATGTCGTTCTACATGACCGATTTCCTCTGCCGGCAATTCGATGCATTCTTCATGAAGCCGCTCGGCCTGGACAAGCACCCGGAGCTGATCAAGGACTATTTCGGCAACTACGAGAAGCTGATCTATATCGCTCAGACCGACGACCCGGAACTCGACAAGGTCGCCGAAAAGGCGGCGAAAATGCTCGGCCTCGCCTATGAGCGCCGCTCGACCGGCTACGGTGACCTGACGAAGGAACTGGCCAGCGCCGCAATCCTGGCTTGACGATACTTCTAGGCAAAGCCTTCTTCAGCTTCGATGCCGGCGAGCACATCGGCAAAGCTCGTCTTGCAGACGAAACCCAGCCGGTCCCTCGCCCGCGACGCGTCGTAGACCCGGTCGATCGACGAAAACATCGTCCAGCCTTTCTTCGCGTAGAGCGCCGGATAATCCGGAAAATAGCGTGCGATAACCGACGGTGCGTCGGCGATCAATGCCGCGCAATCGTCGGGCTGGAACGGTGTTGGCGCCGAAATGATGAAGATGTCGAAGCCCATTTGCGGCGCTTTCTCCAGAGCAGCGATGTGGGCGTCGGCTGCGTCCTCCACCGTCAGCCGGCGGAACAACAGCTCATTGGCCTTGGTGTTGGCATCCGACTGTTCGATCACATGAGCCATGTCGTCCGCCTCGGGAAAGAACCGGGCGGTGCGCAACACGATCACCCGCAGGCCGAACTGCAAATGATAGAGACGGCAGAGATGTTCGGCCGAAAGCTTGGTGACGCCGTAGATGTTGCGCGGTTCCGGCGACATCTCTTCCGTCAGCCAGGCGGCTTTGCGCGCGCCGCCGGTGAAGCCGGCGCGAATGGCTTGCGAGATCATCAGTGACGTCGTCGAGGTAAAGACGAAGCGTTGAACGCCTGATGCCACCGCCGCGTCGAGAAGATTGAGCGTGCCCTGCACGTTCGTCGCCACGAAATCGCTGTTGCAGTGGTTCTCGATGTTAGGCTTGTGCAGCGCACCGCTATGGATGATCGCCTCGATACGGTTTTCGCTGACCGCTTGCATGACCAGATCGCGGTCGGCAATCGAGCCGACAATCTGCGTTTGCGCCGACGCAACGGGATCGAGGCCGATGACGTCATGGTCAAGCGCCCGCAGGCGCGGCGCCAGCGCGCTGCCCAGCCAGCCTGACGATCCCGTCAGCAAGATCCGCATCGATGAAACCACGATTTTTGACCTGACGCTGTTAAGCACGGATGACAGGTCGCCGCGAACCGGTAAGTTATGCGCCAGACAAGAAAACAGGCTGTTCCAGCCATTCACGGGAAACGCACCGATGATCGCTCGTCTCTTGATTGCCGCAGGAATTGTCTGCTTCGCCCTGCCCGCGCTCGCCGATGGCGAGGTGCAGAAGCTGATCACCGCCGCGGACAAGGCGCGGCTCGACAAATATGACGAGACGCGCAAGGCAGCCCTTGAGGAAGCCAAGGCGGGCGATCCCGCCGAGGTCAAACAGCTCGACGCGCTTCTGGCGAAGCCGCTGGTCGCCTTTTCCGACAAGGATCTAACGGGCAACTGGCAATGCCGCACCATCAAGGCCGGCGGTCCCGGCGCGCTGGTCATCTATGGCTGGTTCAAATGCAAGGTGAGCGACGATGGTTCGGGCTGGATGCTGGAAAAAATCAGCGGCTCGCAACGCACCAAGGGCCGTTTCTTCGACGATGGCGAGAAACGCGCGATCTATCTCGGTTCCTTCTACGTCAACAACGATCCGGCGAAGCCCTATGGCAGCGGCCCGCAAAGCGACCAGGTCGGCTACACCTTCCGCAACAGCGTCAGTGAATGGCGCATCGAGTTCCCGGCGCCCTATTACGAATCGAAGCTCGACATCCTCGAATTCAAGCGCTGAGCCCTCCGATCACCAAGGGTTAACCCGGTCAGCCTAGCATTCGCGCGCAAAGAACAGGTCTTTGTGGGGTCGCGAAGTATGGCACGGTCGAAACCAAACCAACGGCCGATCGTCGTCGTCACCGAAGGCGGCCCGCATATTTGGGCGATCGTCAACGCCGTCGCCGATCAACTCGGCCCGGTCAGCGTCATCCTCGAAGCTCCTGAATCCAAAAAGCAATTGCTTCTCGCCCGGGCGCGGGGGCAAGGCTGGGCCTCGGCCATCGGTCAACTCGGCACGATGATGCTGACGCGCCTCGGCAAGCGCTTCTTCGCCGGCCACGCAGCACGGCTCGCCGTCGGGGAGAAGCTGCAAACCGAACCGAAGCCTGGGCAAACGATCATCCATGTCCCGTCGGCCAACGCGCCGGAATGCCTGCAGGCGATCGCGGAAATCCAGCCGGGTGTGGTTCTGCTCGCCGGCTGCCGCTTGCTGTCGCGGCAGACGCTGGCAAAAATCCCTTGCCCGGTCCTCAACTACCATGCCGGTATCGCCCCGAAATATCGTGGCATGAACGGCGGCTACTGGGCGCTGGCTTCAGGCGATGCGGAGAACTTCGGCACCACAGTGCATCTCGTCGACGCCGGCGGCGACACTGGCGGCGTGCTGCGGCAGGCGCGTGGCAAACCGCAGCCGGGCGACACGATTTCAAGCTACGCGTTGCGGCAGGCGGCGTTCTCGCGCGACATCTGCGTCGAAGCGGTCAGGGATGCGCTGGCCGGCAAGCTCGGCACGGTCGATCCCGGCCTGCCTTCGAAACAATGGTATCATCCGACGGTCTGGTTTTATCTCTATACCGGGATAAAGAACGGCGTCTGGTGACGCGCCGATTTACCGGACAGCCACCCGCCACTAACATTGCGTCATGAGCGACATCGACCACCGCACCATCATTGCCGGCCTTTCGGTCGAGGACCGTCGCGACCTCACCGCCAGGCTTGACCGGCCAGGCATTGTCCGGCTGGCCGTCCATGGCGGGATGGTTATCCTGCTGGGCGCGCTGATCGCCGCAGGCATCCCGTTCTGGCCGCTTCTGATCTTGCCGCAGGGAATCCTGATCGTCTTCTTCTTCACGCCGTTGCACGAGACCATCCATGAAACGGCGTTCAGGACGGCGTGGCTCAATCGCGCTGTTGCCGCCGTGGCCGGCTTCCTGATCCTGCTGCCGCCGACATGGTTCCGCTATTTCCATTTCGCCCATCACCGCCATACGCACGACCCAGAAAACGACCCCGAACTGATGGCGCCGAAGCCGGAGACGGTCGGTCAATATCTGCGCTATCTGTCCGGCGGCCCCTATTGGATAGGCATGGCCCGCGTGGTCGCGACCAACGCGGCTGGCCGCAATCGCGACGGCTTCGTACCGGAAAAGGGTCGCGGCAAGGTGGTTGCCGAAGCACGGCTGTTCCTGACTGGCTATGCGGCGTTGCTGGCCTCATCTCTGCCCGTGCAATCCGCACTGGTGTTGTGGGTCTGGATCGTGCCGGTGCTGGTAGGACAGCCGTTTTTGCGGGCCTACCTGCTGGCCGAGCACGCGTTGTGCCCGCATGTCGCCAACATGCTCGAGAACACCCGCACCACCTTCACCACAAGGCTGGTGCGCTTCGTCGCTTGGAACATGCCGTACCATTCGGAGCACCATTCCTATCCGGCCGTTCCCTTCCACCGCCTGCCGCGCTTCCATGAGATCGTCGCGGGGCATCTACGCACGACCGAACGAGGTTACGTGCGCTTCCACAGGAAGCTGGTCGGCAGCTTCGATGGCCGCGCCGGCTGACCAGTGCTGGAAGAAACTCCGCTTTCAGCCGCGGCCGTCGATTGCGTCGCTTTTGAAGGCCCCCGCGTCGTCCCATAACAAGCAGCCCAACAGCGCTTCCGGCAATGCTCGAAACCACTGCATCGGCCCAAAACATCGGAATCGATCTTCGGAGGGCACGATGCAGCTGAGTTAGGTGGTAGAGCATCGTTTATGCGTTCGATTGGACGCGCGGCGTTCTACAGGAGCAGGAATTCATGGCCGATCTTATCGTCGTCTACTGGCGCGACATCCCCGCCCAGGTCATCGTCAAGAAGGGCCGGCAGAACGCCAAGCGCGAACTGCCATTGCGCTTCACCGAGGCGATCGACATGTGCGCCATGCGCACCGGCGCCGGCGGCACCGACGACTATCTTGCCGAATGGCGCAAGGCAGAGCCCATCCCGGTCGGTGACGATCTTGAAGCCGAGGCCGAGAAAGCCCTTCAGGAACTTGATGCGAAATACGACCGTGAGCGGCTGGTCGCTCTGGTCAAGGCGGGCGGCAAAGAAAATGTCTGATCCCCAATCAATGCCGGTGACGACGGCTCAAGCCGGCGTGACCCAGGCGACCATCGTCAAGAACGCGGCGCCGAAATCCGACTACAAGCCGGCCGACGTGTCGCCGCAGCGGCGCGTGCAGCGCTCGTTTGCGGTGCGGCTTTGGTCGGTGCGGCATTCGCGGCTGCTCGAATGGTTCTACGCCAGGTTTGCCGACATGTTCCTGACTCTCCACCCGCTATGGAAGGGCATCGGCTACAGCCGTGTCGAAGGGCCGGTGAAATTCGTCGAGAAGCGCGTCAAGGGATTCATGTTCGACTGCCGCATGTGCGGCCAGTGCATCCTATCCTCGACCGGCATGTCGTGCCCGATGAACTGCCCCAAGCAATTGCGCAACGGCCCTTGCGGCGGTGTCCGCGCCAACGGCAATTGCGAGGTCGAGCCAGACATGCCTTGCGTCTGGGTCAAGGCCTGGGAAGGCTCGCGGAACATGGTGCATGGCGACAAGATTTTGGACGTGCAGAAGCCGGTGGATCAGTCCTTGCGCGAAACTTCCGCCTGGCTGCGGGTGACCGCGCAGGCCGCGGCCGCCCGCAATGCGGCCCAGAACACTACTAACACCGGAGCGTCGGCATGATCGGCCGCCAGCCAGACGAGAATCCGGCCGGCATCCATTTGCCGCTCGATCCCCTGCCCGGCCACACCTCCCGCGGCCGGCTTGAGCGGGTTCTGCGACGCGGCGAGTTCGCAGTGACGACCGAGCTCAATCCGCCCGACAGCGCCGATCCGGAAGACGTCTACAACCGCGCCAGGATTTTCGACGGCTGGGTCGACGCCATCAATGCCGTCGACGCTTCCGGCGCCAACTGCCACATGTCGTCGGTCGGCATCTGCGCGCTGCTGACCCGCATGGGCTATGCCCCGATCATGCAGATCGCCTGCCGCGACCGGAACCGCATCGCCATCCAGGGCGACGTGCTTGGGGGTGCTGCGATGGGTGTCGCCAACATGCTGTGCCTGACCGGCGACGGCGTGCAGGCCGGCGACCAGCCCGGCGCCAAGCCGGTGTTCGATCTCGACTGCATGTCGCTGCTCGAAACCTGCCGCATCATGCGCGACAACGGCAAATTCCTGTCCGGCCGCAAACTCACGACGCCGCCGCAGCTTTTCCTTGGCGCGGCCATCAACCCGTTCGCGCCGCCGATCGATTTCCGGCCCTATCGGCTGGGCAAGAAGATCGCCGCCGGCGCGCAGTTCGTGCAGAGCCAGTACTGCTTCGACGTACCGATGTTCCGCACCTACATGCAGAAGGTCCGCGATCTCGGCTATACCGAAAAATGTTTCATCCTGTGCGGCGTCGGGCCGCTGGCCTCGGCCAAGACGGCCAAATGGATCCGCTCCAACGTGCCGGGCATTCACATTCCCGATCAGATCGTCAAGCGCCTGGAAGGCGCTCTGGATCAGAAAAAGGAAGGCAAGCAGCTCTGCATCGACATCATCAATGAGGTGAAGGAAATTCCCGGTGTGTCCGGTGTCCATGTGATGGCCTACCGCCAGGAAGAGTATGTCGCCGAGATCGTCGACGAATCCGGCGTGCTGAAGGGCCGCCGGCCGTGGAAGCGCGAAATCCGCCGCGACGACCAGCTCGTTGCCGACCGGCTCGACCACATACTGCATGACGACCTCACCGAAACCCAGGTCGACATGGTCAAGACCGCGCATTGACGGCGCGAATCGTCAGCATTCGCTTGATCAGAAACAGATAACGATATAAAGAACTCTTTATATCACGGTGGAGAGATTTCATGACCCGGACCATCGTCGCCTCGGCGACACGAGAAATCATCATCGGCTTCGATCAGCCCTTCTGCGTGATCGGTGAGCGCATCAACCCGACCGGCCGTAAGAAACTGGCCGCCGAAATGATCGCCGGCAATTTTGAGACCGTCATCAAGGATGCGCTGGAGCAGGCCGCCTGTGGGGCGACCATGCTCGACGTCAATGCCGGCGTCACCGCAGTCGATCCCAACGCCACCGAGCCGGCGCTGCTGGTGCAGACGCTGGAGATCGTGCAAGGCCTGGTCGACCTGCCGTTGTCGATCGACTCCTCGGTGACTGCGGCAATCGAAGCGGCGCTGAAGGTTGCCAAGGGCCGGCCACTGGTCAATTCTGTCACCGGCGAGGAGGAAAAGCTCGAAGCTATCCTGCCGCTGATCAAGAAATACAACGTTCCGGTCGTCGCCATTTCCAACGACGAGACCGGTATTTCGATGGATCCCGATGTGCGCTTTGCCGTCGCCAAGAAGATCGTTCAGCGCTGCGCCGATTTCGGTATTCCGGCGCATGACGTGGTCGTCGACCCGCTGGTCATGCCGATCGGCGCGCTGGGCGATGCCGGCCGCCAGGTATTTGCCCTGCTACGCCGGCTGCGCGAGGAACTCAAGGTCAACACCACCTGCGGCCTCTCCAACATCTCGTTCGGCCTGCCGCACCGTCACGGCATCAACGCCGCCTTCATCCCGATGGTAATCGGCGCCGGCATGACCTCGGCGATCATGAACCCGGTGCGGCCGCAGGAAATGGAAGCGGTGCGCGGCGCCAACGTGCTGAACGGCACCGACGAGAACTGCACCAACTGGATCAGGACCTACAAGGACTACAAGCCTGCTGAAGGCGGCCAGGCCGTTGCCGCCCGGACACAGGTCAACGCGCCGGGCGACGGCAATGGCAATGGCGGACGCAGGCGCGGCGGCCGCGAAGCGCGGATGGCCCGGGGTTGAGCCATGGCTTGGCCGACACGATATGGGGCCTAGGACTGGGGAGGAACCGAAACACAGCGGCATAGCTGCCGCTGCCAAGACCCTAGCAGCGTAGAAAGTAAAGACTGGAACGTATGAACTCTCCCGTCAACATCACCGATCCGCTCGTGCTGTTCATGCCGTCGGGCAAGCGCGGGCGGTTTCCGGTCGGCACGCCGGTGCTGGATGCCGCGCGCCAGCTCGGTGTCTATGTCGAGAGCGTGTGCGGCGGGCGTGCCACTTGCGGGCGTTGCCAGATCGAGGTGCAGGAAGGCAATTTCGCCAAGCACAAGATCGTTTCCTCCAACGACCACATCTCGCCCAAGGGCGCCAAGGAAGAGCGCTACGAGCGCGTACGCGGGCTGCCCGAGCACCGGCGCCTGTCCTGTTCGGCGCAGATCCTCGGCGATCTCGTCGTCGACGTCCCGCAGGACACCGTCATCAACGCGCAGACCATCCGCAAGGATGCCGACACCAGGGTCATCGCCCGCGATGCAGCAATCCGCATGTGCTATGTCGAGATCGAAGAACCCGACATGCACAAGCCGCTCGGCGACCTCGACCGCCTGAAGATCGCGCTGATGAAGGACTGGGGCCTCAAGAGCCTGGATTTCGATTTCCATCTGTTGCCGCAGGTGCAAGGCATTTTGCGCAAAGGCAACTGGACCGCGACCGCCGCCATCCACAAGGACACCGACAGCGAGACCGCGCGGGTCATCGCTTTGTGGCCCGGCCTCAAGAACGAGGCGTACGGGCTTGCCTGCGATATCGGCTCGACCACCATCGCCATGCATCTGGTGTCGTTGCTGTCGGGCCGCGTCGCCGCCTCGTCGGGCACATCCAATCCACAGATCCGCTTCGGCGAGGATCTGATGAGCCGTGTCTCATACGTAATGATGAACCCGGACGGCCGCGAAGGCATGACGGTCGCCGTGCGCGAGGCCATTTCGGGGCTTGTGGACAAGGTCTGCACCGAAGGCAACGTTCAGCGCAACGACATCCTGGATTCCGTCTTCGTCGGCAATCCTATCATGCACCATCTGTTCCTCGGCATCGATCCGACCGAGCTCGGCGGCGCTCCCTTCGCGCTAGCCGTCTCGGGCGCCGTGCACATCAAGGCATCGGATATCGGCTTGAAGCTCAACCAGGGCGCCAGGCTTTACATGCTGCCTTGCATTGCCGGCCATGTTGGCGCCGATGCGGCCGCGGTGACGCTGTCGGAAGGCCCGCACCGCCAGGACGAGATGATGCTGATCGTCGATGTCGGCACCAATGCCGAGATCGTGCTCGGCAATCGCCAGCGGGTCGTGGCGGCCTCCTCGCCAACCGGCCCAGCCTTCGAGGGTGCGGAAATCTCCGGTGGCCAGCGTGCCGCACCGGGTGCCATCGAGCGCGTCCGCATCGATCCCGAAACGCTGGAGCCGAAATACCGCGTCATCGGCTCGGAACTCTGGTCCGACGAGCCGGGCTTCCTCGACAGCGTGCAGGCGACCGGCGTCACCGGCATTTGCGGCTCCGGCATCATCGAGGTGGTCGCCGAGATGTATCTCGCCGGAATCATCTCCGAGGACGGCGTCGTCGATGGATCGCTGAGCGCCAACTCGTCTCGCGTCGTCGCCAACGGCCGCACCTTCTCCTATGTGCTGAAGGAAGGCGAGCCCAAGATCACCATCACCCAGACCGATGTGCGCGCCATCCAGCTTGCCAAGGCCGCCCTTTATGCCGGCACCAAGCTTTTGATGGAAAAGCAGCACACCGATCATGTCGACCGCATCCACTTTGCCGGCGCATTCGGCTCGTTCATCGACCCGAAATACGCAATGGTGCTGGGCCTGATCCCGGATTGCGACCTCGACAAGGTCTCGGCCGTTGGCAATGCGGCCGGCGCCGGCGCCCGCATGGCGCTCTTGAACCGTGGCTATCGCCGCGAGATCGAGGAAACCGTCAGCAAGATCGAGAAGATCGAGACGGCGCTGGAGCCGAAATTCCAGGAACATTTCGTTTATGCCATGGCACTCCCGAACAAGGTCGACCCGTTCCCCAAGCTGTCGGCGGCGGTGAAACTGCCGCCACGCAAGACGGTGAGCGAAGACGGCATTGCCGGCGACGCCGCCCCGCGGCGGCGTTCGCGCGAGGGCCACGCCGCGCGGCGCGGGCGGGGATGACTCGCCCCCGCTAGGCTGTCAGACCTTCCATTTTCATTTGTATGCAAATGTTTCCAGATCGCGCCGATCTGGAAACGAAATCGCGTTTTCGTGAAATCCGCCAGATACATATGCGGCGCATTTAACCGGCATCGATGGCCGGAGAGGACATCCCTTGTCCCGCCGCAACGCTCCAAGGAGATCACGATGTCGATGTTCGAAAGCCTCGGCCGCTATGGTGCGGCCTTCAAGAAATCACGCGAAGCGCGCAAGTCGCTGCGCATCCTGAACAGCTTGCCGCCTGAGATCCAGAAGGACATTGGCTGGCCGGTGTCGCCGCTTTCGGTCGGATGGGGCATGCAGCGCGGATGAAATTCCTCGACAAATGCAAGCTGCTCGGTATTCGCCGGGGCCGCAATGCGGCTCCGGCTGCACCCAGCAATTGGCTGCGCGCCGCATTACTGCCCCGGCGTTGAGCTGCGCCAATAGGCCAGAGACTTCATGGCCGGACGCTTTGTCGACAGCTGGGATCAAACGACCGTGTTGAGATTGCATCAATCTTGACTTTTTTGGTGGCGACACAATCTTCGAAATAGTCGGGGGTTCTCTTAGTCGGCTCAGCCGAAGTCCGTGTATCTGCATGCCCAGTCTCAAAAGCCACGTCGTGTCGTTTGTCCTCAGGTACAGTCGCAAGAAGGCGTTTTCCAGCCCGGAGAACCTGCAGCGCTGGATCGCCTATGCGCGCAAGACGGAAAACCATCAGCCGCCTGCGTCGCTGCGGTCGCACCTGGAGATCACAACCCGCACGATCAACGGCTTTCCCGTCTATGAGATCGCTCCCCAGGCTGGTGAGCGGAGGCGAATTCTCTACCTGCACGGCGGCGCTTACGTCTTTGAAATTACACCCTATCATTGGCGGCTGATCGCCGACATGGCCGACCGTCTGGGGTTCGGTATTACCGTGCCGATCTATCCCATTGCTCCTGAACACGATTTCCACGCCATGTTCGGTATGGTCGGCGCCGTCTACCGCCAGATGTTCGGCGAAACCAGGGCAAATGACATCATCTTCATGGGCGATTCCGCCGGCGGAAACATGGCCGTCGTGCTGACCATGATGGCTGCGCAAGACGGCCTGCCCTTGCCATCACGCCACGTGCTGATTTCGCCCGGCCTCGACGTGTCTCTCGCCAACCCAGAAATGTATGAGGCTGAACGCAACGACCCATGGCTGGGCATTGCCGGCGGCCGCGAGGCGATCCGGCTTTACAGCGCCGGCATAGATCCCACCGACTGGCGCATCAGCCCGGTTTACGGCGACCTGTCGGTGCTGCCCAAAACGCTGCTGCTGACCGGCTCACGTGATCTGCTCACCCCCGACAATCTGATCTTCGCGGAAAAGGCGCGCGCGGCGGGCGTCGAAATTGAGGTCGTCCACGAACAAGGCATGTTCCATGTCTGGCCGTTGATCGACATGCCGGAGGCGCGGCGCGCGCGGGACAGCATCGTGGCGTTCTTGACCAACGAAACCGACAGCTATCATGCCAAGGCAGGCGAGCTCGCGCTGCAAAAGAAAGATCGGGACGGAACCCCTCGCGATCTGGTTGCGCCGCTCAGGTCGTAGTTTGGGTCAGAACTTCCCGGTTTCCCTGAACATCTCAAACGTCGCGCGGATGTGGTCGGCGACTGCCTTCACCGGAGCGCTGGCGTCCGGCGTCACCACCATGGCGAGATTGTAGGTGCCGATGTCAGGCATGCCGTCCTTCGGGCAGAGCTCGACCATGTCGCTGCCGAGGAACGATTTCGGCAGCGGCGCGACTGCAAGATCCGCCATGATCGCGGCGCGCTGGCCGGCCGTGTGTGCGCTCATATAGGCGATACGGTAGTTGCGGCCCTCGCGGCCAAGCGCCTCCAATGCCCCTGCCCGCCAGGCACAGCCCTCTTCCCACAATGAGACCGGCAGCGGCTCACGCAGATGCGCGCAACCGCCCTTGGCACCGGCCCAGACGATCGGCTCTGTGAGCAGCACTTCGGCGCCAATCGCGCTGGTCTTGTAGGAGTTGGTTAGCAGCGTGATGTCGAGCGCCCGGTCGTCCATGCGCCGGCGCAAATTGACGCTCTGGTCGATGGTGACGTCGACCGCGATTGATGGATGCGATTGTGCGAACCGCTTCAGCACATGCGGCAGCACACGTTCGCCGTAATCGTCCGGCGAGCCGAGCCGCACCACCCCGACAATGTCTGGAATGATGAACTTCGACACCACCTCGCGATTGATCGACAGCAGCCGGCGCGCATAGCCGAGCAGCATCTCGCCATCGGTGGTCAGCGTCACCGAACGGGCGTCGCGCGCGAACACCGAGCGGCCGAGAATGTCCTCCAGCTTCTTGATCTGCATGGAGACGGCCGACGGCGTGCGGAAGACCGCATTGGCCGCAGTGGTGAAACTGCCGGTCTCGGCGATTGCGACGAAAGTGCGCAGAACATCGAGATCGAGCAGCGGCAGCGGATGATTGAGTGGGGCGTTCATGGGAAGCGACCTTCAATTTTTCTGATGCAAACCATCATTCCATTTCGTTTGATTGAACATCAGTTTGGGAGGATAGTCAACTCCATCGAAGACAGGACGCATAGAAGTGGTCCCGAAACAACCATGACACGGACCTGCAATCGACACGAAATGAAGCTGAAACAAACCCGGTGTACCGCCTGACGCTGCAAGCGCCGGGACAATCCCGGCCCAACGCGAAGGAGAATGAGATGTCTATCCTGTCATCCATCGGTCGGATCGCGACCGAATTCAGTGAGGCCCGCGCCCGCTACCAGACGGAACGCGCCATCCGCGCGCTGCCGATTGAACTGCAGAAGGATATCGGCTGGCCCGACGCTGCCGATGCCAAGACCGGCACTCGCCATGGTGTGGGATCCTGGGCTGGAGCAAAGTAAACCGTGTGTATCAACAGCTGAAGGCCTGCCGCGCAGATCAGCCCGGCAGGCCTTTTTGTTTGTATTCCAATGATTTTCCCGAGCCATGTCGCCGTCGCATGCCGCATATGAGCAAGTCGCATAGCAGCCTGCATTGGCAATCAACACATTGTAAATAATCGAAAATCCTGGGCAGAATGCCTAAATTTGTCGCATTCCGTGTCGCTTTTCATATCAAGTGCTTCGCTTTTGCGATTTAGTTTCCCCTCACCTAAGCCTATATCATCATCAACAAACGAGCTGCCCCACTCCATCAAGCGAAGGCGACCCGTCTGAGCAACCGAATGGAGATGATCATGAAGCTTTTTGCCCGCCTCTTTGCCCGCCGCGAAATGAACCTGACGACCGCGCTCGAGCGCCAGCGCCTGGCCAACACCATGCCTGGCCAGACCGGCGCCATGGCTGCCGCGCGCCTCGGCTTTGTCGCCTGAGACAGCGATCCTGACGGAAGCAGCCTAGCACTGCTTCGAAGTCGATCCAGCGCCGCCTCGTTTTGCCGAGGCGGCGTTTTCGTGTGCGCAGACTGCGTCGGCTCGTTTGGTCAATCCGGCGGCACATCGTGTCCTTCGCCGCATAGCGATTGCCCATTTGCGACCCATGTCGCAAATAAAGTCTTTCCGTTGCCATCTAGCCAATTGACAGGAAACGTTTTTCCTGATGTCGCTATGCTGATCGCGACATCCTGTTCGCGCCATTGCAGCGTGAGGATCTACCCGTGAACGTCGTAAAGCACCCGATCCGGCGATCGTTCGTATTCTTCCTGGTCCCCGATTTCACCATGATCGCCTTCGCGACGGCGCTCGATCCGTTGCGTTCGGCCAACCGAATGCTCGGCTATGAAGCCTATCGCTGGCGGCTCGCCAGCATCGACGGCAAGCCGGTTCGGGCCTCGAACGGCGTCGAATGCGCCGTCAACACCTCGCTGGAGGAAGAGCGCAAGAAAATGTCCGGACCGGACCGGCCGAACATGGCCATCGTCTGCAGCGGCATCAATGTCGAGCGCTACCAGAACAAATCTGCCTTTGCCTGGTTGCGCGAGGAGTACAATCGCGGCGTTGCCGTCGGCGGCCTGTGCACCGGCGCGCATATCCTGGCCGCCGCCGGCCTGCTGTCCAACAAGCGCTGCGCCATCCATTGGGAGAACCTGCCGGGCTTTTCCGAGGCGTTCCCCAAGGCCAATGTCTTCGCCGACCTCTTCGAGATCGACCAGAACATCTACACCTGCGCCGGCGGCACCGCCGCGCTCGACATGATGCTGAAGCTGATCGGCGACGATTTCGACGAAAGCCTCGTCAACCGCGTCTGCGAGCAGGTGCTGACCGATCGCGTGCGCAGCCCAACCGACCGCCAGCGCCTGCCGCTGCGCGCCCGCCTTGGCGTGCAGAATTCCAAGGTGCTGACCATTATCGAGCTGATGGAGGCCAATCTCTCCGAGCCGCTCTCGCTGATCGAGATCGCTGACCATGTCGACCTGTCGCGCCGGCAGATCGAGCGCCTGTTCCGCACCGAGATGGGGCGCTCCCCTGCCCGTTACTATCTGGAGATCCGCCTCGACCGCGCTCGGCACCTGCTGATCCAGTCGTCGTTGCCGGTGGTCGAAGTGGCGGTCGCCTGCGGCTTTGTTTCCGCCTCGCATTTCTCCAAATGCTATCGCGAACTCTATGCCCGCTCGCCGCAACAAGAACGCGTCGACCGCAAACAGCTTCTGGCGGCTTGATCCGGCACGTTTCGCGGGCGCAGCCGAAAATTGTCATGACATTGTCTGGCGAAATGTGGTATCCTTCCATCGAGAGGTACCAATGACGACCAGAACCATCAGATCGGAAAAACTGGACTTGCGCCTTAGCCCCCAGGCAAAGCGTACACTCGCAAGCGCCGCCGCGACTGAACGCCGTTCGCTCAGCGATTTCGTGCTTGAAAGCGCGCTTGCGCGAGCCGAAGAAACATTAGCCGACCGGCGCAGCTTCCATCTCGACGCCGAAAAATGGGTCGCGTTCATGGCAGCGCTCGACGCGCCAACGCGTGATCTCCCCCGCCTCAAGCGCCTATTGAATGAACCAAGCATCTTTTCCCGTCGCGATCCGGCGTGAGCGAATTCCAGATCGAGAAACTGGCCCGCAAGCATGTGGTGGACATGTTCGACTGCGGTGAAGAACCGCTCAATCGCTTTCTCGTCCGCTATGCATTCCAAAACCAGCAAGCCAATGCTTCGCAAACCTACATTGGTCTCTCTGGCGAAGACGTGATCGGCTTTTATACCCTGGTCGTTGGTGAAGTCGCATATGAGGGTGCGCCCGAGCGATTGACGAAAGGTCTCGCACGCCATCCGGTGCCTGCAATGCTGCTGGCGCGTCTTGCGGTCAGTCTGGACTGGCAAGGCAAAGGCGTCGGCGGCGGACTGTTGCGCGATGCCGTCCTGCGCAGTTTGCAGGCGGCCGATATTGCAGGTATCCGCGCGGTCGTCGTCCACGCCAAGAACGACGGCGCCCGCACGTTTTACGAGCGCTACGGATTCGCGCAATCGCCGACAGACCCGCTGCATCTTTACGTGCTTATCAAGGACTTACGAAGTCTCTGAGCCGTTCAGGCGCCTTGCTGACCCGACTATATCTGCGCCGTGCGCATCGCCTCGACGCGGATGTCTTCCGTCAACCGCGCCTTCAGTGCCGAAAACTCCGGGCTGGTCTTCAGCGTGTAGTGGCGCGGATGCGGCAGGTCGACGGCAACGTCCGATTTGATGCGGCCGGGCCGCGCCGTCATCACCACGACGCGCGACGCCATGAAGATAGCCTCCTCGATGTCGTGGGTGACGAATAGCACCGTCTTTTGCCGGCGCTCCCAGATGCCGAGGAGCAGTTCCTGCATCAGCCCGCGGGTCTGGTTGTCGAGTGCGCCGAACGGCTCGTCGAGCAGCAGGATCTCCGGATCGTTGGCCAGTGCCCGGGCAATTGCCGTGCGCTGCTGCATGCCGCCTGAAAGTTGCTTCGGCCAATGGTTCTCGAAGCCCTTCAGCCCGACGAGATCGACATAGGAGGCGACGATTTCGCTGCGCTCGTGCTCGGCCATTCCGCGTTCGCGCAGGCCGAAGGCGATGTTCTCGGCGACGGTCAGCCACGGGAACAGCGTGTACGACTGGAAAACCATTCCACGGTCTGGACCCGGCCGGTCCACCACCCTGCCGTCGAGCAGAACACGTCCCCTACTCGGCGCTTCGAGGCCGGCGACGATCCTGAGCAGCGTCGACTTTCCACAGCCGGATGGCCCCAGGATGGTGATGAAGTCGTTGGCGGCAACCGCCAGATCGATCGGCATCAGCGCCTTGACCGGCTGCCCGCCGCCGACACCGGCGAAGGTGCGCGAGACGCCTTCGATGAGAAGCTTGCTCACGCCAGGCTCCACGGAAACAGCCAGCGGTTGAGCGCTTTGAAGGCGAAGTCCGACAGCAGCCCGATCAGGCCGATTACGATGATGCCGAAGATGATCTGCCCCGTCGCCAGCCGCGATTGGCTGTTGATGATCATGTAGCCGATGCCCGACGACGAGCCGATCAGCTCGGCGACGATGACATAGGTCCAGGCCCAGCCGAGCACCAGTCGCAGGGTTTCGGCGATCTCGGGCGCATTGGCCGGCATGATCACGCGCCGCACGATGCCGTTGTCGGACGAGCCAAGCGTATAGGCGGCCTCGACCAGGTCGCGCCGTGTGCCGCCGACCTTGACCGCGATGATCAGGATGATCTGGAACACCGAGCCGACGAAGATCACCAGCAGTTTTTCGAGCTCGCCGACGCCCGCCCACAGGATGAGCAGCGGGATGAAGGCCGATGCCGGCAGGTAGCGGGCGAAGGAGACGAACGGCTCCAGGAACGCCTCCACCGGCTTCCAGGCGCCCATCACGATGCCGAGCGGCACGGCAACGATGGCCGCCATCAGAAACCCGCCGAAGACGCGCCAGATGGTGATGAGGATGTCGAGCCAGAAGCGGTCCTCGACCAGCAGCCGCCAGCCGTCTCTCACCATCGACAGCGGATCGGCAAGGAAAATGCGATTGACGTGGCCGCCAAGCGTGATCCACGCCCAGAACGCCACGAATAGCACGAAGAACGAGATGCCGAGCACGGTTCGAGTGCCCGGCGAGACCGGATGCAAGGGGCGCGGCATCTTCGACCGTCCTTTGGATCTGAATGAAAAAGCGGCGGCGCACGCGCCGCCGCCGGGGGACAATCCTGCCGGTTAGTCGGCGACGGCGCTGGTGTCGGCCAATGTCGAGACGTCGGGCGCTTCCTTGATCAAGCCCATCTGCAGCAGAAGCTCGCCGGCGGTCTTGGAAAAGTCCTGGAATTCCTTGGTGAAGAACTGCTTGTTCTCGGCCCTGTCGGCCCATTTCAGGTATTTGGCCGACTCTTCGAACTCCTTGGCCGACTGCTTCACGTCGGCGCCCATCGTCTCGTAGGATTTCGCCGGATCGCTCTTGATCAGGTCGAGTGCCTCGAAATAGCTGTCGGCGAGCGCCTTGGCCGCATCCGGATTGGCCTTGAGGAACTCCGGCGTGCAGCCGACCGTGTCGAGCACCATCGGATAGTCGAGAGTGGTCACAAGGATATGGCCCTGGTCGGACTTTTCCCGCACTGCCGAGATGAACGGCTCATAGGTGACCGCCGCATCGTTCTGGCCGGCGAGAAACGCCTGCGCCGCCGCATCCGGCTCCAGGTTGACGACCGTCACGTCCTTGGTCGACATGCCGTTCTTGTTGAGCACCCAGGCCAGCATGAAATAGGGCGACGTGCCCGGCGCCGAAGACGCGACCGACTTACCCTTGAGATCGGCGACAGTCTTGATGTCGTTGCGGGCGACAATGCCGTCGGCGCCGTAGGATTTGTCGAGCTGGAATATTTGCTTGGTCGTCACGCCGTTAGCGTTCCAGACCAGCCACGTCTCGACCGTGGTGGCGGCGCATTGCAGGTCGCCGCTGGCGATGGCGAGCGGCCGGCTGGCTTGCGGCACCTTCTTCAAGGTGACGTCGAGCCCGTGCTTTTCGAAGATGCCGGCTTGCTTGGCGAGCGTCAGCGGCGCAAAGCCGGTCCATCCACTGATGCCGATGCTGACCGATGTGGCAGCCATCGCCGGCGCGCACAATCCAATGGCAAGCGTCAAGCTTGCTGCAAGAATTCCGATCCTGTTCATGTCGGTTCCCCTTTTATGTGTTCGGATGGGGAATTGTGTCACAGACGCCCACAGGCTTGTCAATGAAGCATATGCTGCACTGCGGTATGTCATCGCGGACAGCGAGTTCGGCATTAGCGGCTGTTGTACATCCAGCTGCGGTCGCGCCACATTTTTTCCCCGACCAAGCAGTCGGTGACGGGGCTGTCTTGTGCCAGCACCAATGGCGGGTGCGCCGCCTCTTCCGCCGCTCGCTGGGGCGAGGCCGGACCGGCAAGCTCCAGCACCAGCTTGCGGCGGATGGCCTCCGGAAACTGCGTCCAGTCATTGACCGGGATCATGAAGGAGCCCGGCCCGCCGATGACGCAGTCGCTGTAGTAACGGTCGAGATTGTTGACATCGTAAGCGCTGCTGAACCCGCCCCTGGTCATCAGCGGCAGGCCGTTGACGGTGATGCCCTGCTTGATCACGGCGTCGCGGGTGACATCGACAGGTGCGCCCTGGTTGTTGGGGCCGTCACCCGAAATGTCGATCACCCGCTTGACGCCCTGGAAGCCGCTTTCAGCAAAGAGATCGCTGGCGAATTCTAAGGCGCCGGAGATAGAGGTGCGCCTGGCACTGGCCGGCGGATGCGCGGAAAGCTGCGCTGCCAGCCGCTCGGCGTCGGCACGATTGGCGATCACCGTCCACGGAACGACGACCTGCTGCCAGGTCGCGCCAGCCCATTCGACATAGGTGACGGCAATCTTGCCGTGAGCGCCTTCGCCGATTGCCTGCAGCACATCGTCATGCGTCAGCGCCGCCGCATAGCCGTGACGCTGGATTTCGAGCTCGTCGGGCGACATGGAAAGCGAAACGTCGACTGCCAGCACCAGTTCGATGTCGACGGGTTCGGCAGCTCGGGATATCGCCGTCGGCCATAGCACCGAGGCCAGCGCGGCGGCACCCGAGACGAGATGTCTTGCACAGGCAAAACCAGACATGCCGCACGGTAAGCGAAAATAGTCGATCGACAAAGAGAAAAGCCCCGCCGAGAGCGCGGCTGTTCCAGTCACGTTTTTGCGAGCGCGTCTCTAACGTCAGCTGCGCGGATTGAGGTTCTCCGGGTCGTAGAGCGGCCTGTAACCGACGGCAGCCACTTCGACCGGGTATTTCTCGCCGAAATATTCGACGCTCAGTTTACGGCCCTCCTGACAATAAGCCCAGGGCAGGTAGGCGAGCGCGATATTCTTGCCGATGGTCGGACCGTAGGCCACCGAGGTCGTGAAGGAGCGGCGGCCGAGCTCGTCGACCAGCGTCTCACCGGTTTGCGGGTCCATCACCGGCATCGTGCCGACCGGATAGCGGGGAACACCGTCGGAATCGGTATTGTCGGTCATGATAAGGGTGCAAAGCATGGCCGGCTGATGCGCCCGGGCGCGATATTCCAGATGCTTTGCCTTGCCGCAGAAATCGGCCTCCTTGACCTTCGGGCGGGCAAGGTCGGCTTCCAGCAGATTGTATTCGGTCAACAGATCCGCGTTCTGCAGGCGCAGGCTCTTCTCCATCCGGCGGCTGTTGGCATAGGTCTCGACGCCAAAGGCCATCACGCCGGTCGAGCGCAGCGCGTCCCAGACAGCGAGGCCGTCCTCGTAGCGCATGTGCAGTTCCCAGCCTTGCTCGCCGACATAGGAGATGCGGAAGGCGGTCACGTCCTTGCCGCCGATCCTGACTGGCTTGATCGCGGCAAAGGGAAAATTCTCCGGCGTCAGCCCGTCGGGGTTTTCCACGCACTTGCTCAATGTCGCCCGCGCGTTCGGACCCCAGATGCCGACGGTCACGTACTTCTCGGTCACGTCGGTGACGGTAACGTCGAAGCCTTTGTCTTCTGCCGTCCGGCGCATGTACTGGAAGTCGCGCGGTCCGGCATCGGCGCCGTCGATGACGCGGCAGCGGTCGGCCATGCGGATGACGGTCAGGTCGGCGCGCACCATACCTTCCTCGTCGAGGAAATGGGTATAGATGCCCTTGCCGATATTGCCGTCGCCGCCGATTTTTGCCGCGCACAGCCATTCCATCAGCGCGACATGATCCGGGCCTTCCACGTCGTACATGGCGAAATGCGAGAGGTTGACGATGCCGCAATCCTCGCTCATGGCGAGATGCTCGGCATTCGAGACGCGCCAGAAGTGGCGGTTATCCCATTCGTTTTGGCGCACCGGCACCCGGTTGCCGTATTTCTCGAGCAAGTGCGCGTTGGCGGCGTAGCCGTGGGCGCGCTCCCAGCCGCCGAGCTCCATGAAATAGCCGCCGAGTTCCTTCTCGCGCTCCCAGAAGGGCGAACGGCGGACATTGCGGGCCTTGGAGAAGGGTTCGCGCGGATGGACGGCCGGGTTGTAGACCTTCATCGCCGTTTCGGTGCAGCGGTCCCAGATGAACTGCTCTTTCGTCTGGTGCGGATAGAAGCGCGAATAGTCGATGGCGTGGTGGTCGATCGCCGTGCGGCCGTCCGTCATCCAGTCGGCGATGAGCTTGCCCATGCCGGGGCCGTCCTTGACCCAGATCGCCACGGCATACCAGAGGCCCCTCACCTTCTGGCTTTCGCCCATCGAGGGGCCGCCGTCCGCCGTCACCTGCAGCAGGCCGTTGAAGGAATGGCTCTCATTGTAGCCCAGCTCGCCCAGGATCGGCGTCAGTTCCATGGCGCGCTCGAGCGGCGCCAGGATCTGCTCCATGTCGAGATCGCGTTGCGACGGCGAAAGCCGTGCCTCGTTTTTCTCGAGAATATCGCGCGGATGGCAAAGGCGGGGATTGGTCTCTTCGTAATAACCCCATTCGATCTGCCCGCCTTCGGCGGTCTTGGGGTCGCCGGTGTCGCGCATGTAAGCCGAGTTGCCCTGGTCGCGCAGCAGCGGCCAGCCGATCTCCTTGCCGGTGCCGGCGAACTCAGTGTACGGACCGAAGAAGGTAAGCGGATGGTCGATCGGCATGACCGGCAGGTCCTCGCCCGCCATTTCCGCAATCAGCCGTCCCCAGATGCCGGTGCAGACCACGACATAGTCGGCCTCGATGGTGCCGCGGTCGGTCACCACGCCCTTGATGCGGCCGTTTTCGATGACGAGTGACCTGGCCGAGGTGTTGGCAAACGCCTTGAGCTTGCCGGAGGCTTCCGCCTGATCGACCAGCTTGCCGGCGACCGTTTGCGAGCGCGGGATGACGAGGCCGGCGTCGGGATCCCACAGGCCGCCCTGTACCATCTGTTCTTCGATCAGCGGGAATTTTTCCTTGATCTCGGCCGGATCGATCAGGCGGGCGCGTGTGCCGAAGGCCTTCGCCGAGGCGATCTTGCGCTTGATCTCCGCCATGCGGTCGTCGTCGCCGACGCGGGCGACCTCGAGGCCGCCGATGCGCGCGTAATGCCCCATCTTTTCGTAGAAATCGATGGAATAGAGCGTCGTCCAGCACGACAGGAAATCGTGGCTGGTCGTGTAGCAGAAGTCGGAAGCATGCGCCGTCGAGCCGATATCCGTCGGGATGCCCGATTTGTCGATGCCGACAATATCGTCCCATCCGCGCTCGATCAGGTGATGGGCGACCGATGCGCCGACGATGCCGCCCAGCCCGACGATGACGACCTTCGCCTTTTCCGGAAACCCTGCCATTGCCCGCGACTCCAAGATGCTATTGCGAGCAGACTATAGGGCGGCGCGGCGGCGTGCTTGCAGCCTGTTTGCGACATCGCCAAAAAAGCCCGCGCCACCAGCTCGTCGAATGCAGCTAGAGCTACGCCTTCGCCCCGCTCGGTACGAAGGCCCTGCTAGAGCCCGTTCTGCGCAGCTTCGAAGAAAAGTGCATCCCTTCATCGCCTATTACTGGAAGCAAACAAAGGCCGGGCATTTTGCCCGGCCTTCGAAGGTCACGACGTCGACCTTACTTGATACGGGCGACGCCGCCCGAGATCTCGATCGTTTCCGAACCGGTCAGCGCCTCGAGGTCGCCATTCGGCAAGGTAACGAAACAGCCGCTCGGGCAAAATTCCACGGTTTCGCCGGCGGCCAGCGCCAGCTCGGTCTTGCCGCCGCCTTCCGTCACGATTAGCGTGCGGGTCTCCGCGTCCTTGTTGACCGCGCTGGCGGCATGGGCCGAACCGCCCACGGCCAGAAAAGCGATGGCGGCGACGAGAGACTTCCACATTTTGCAGTATCGGTGTTGCCACCGCCTCTGTTGCATTTCGCAAGGCATTCTCGCCGTTTGCAGGTGAGCTTATATGAGATGCAAGCTGAACAGCAACTGAATGCCGCATTCATGCCGCAATTGGTTTCCGAAGGCTTGAAGGCAAGCTCCAAACAGCTAGTCGGGGTCCGGCTTCCGCACCTTGCGTCCCGACTTGGCGAGACGTTTCGCCTCGACCGCCGCTAGGGCTTTTGCTTGTTCCCGCTCGGCGAATTCGACTTCGATCTTGTCGTCGTCGATCGGCCACGCCACGTGCTTTTTGGTCTCGACGACAGCGCGAGGCGTCGACGGAATTTCGATATGCTGGTCGGCGAACACATCGAAGATGGTAAAGCGGATGTCGTTCTGGACGATATTGCCACTAAGAACATCCGCCAGGAATACGCGGATCTCGAATTCGAGTGCGGCCGGGCCGAAATTGGAAAACAGCACAAAGGGTTCCGGGTTCTTCAGCACCAGGGGATGGCTGCGTGCGATCTCCAACAGGACGCCATGCACGTGCTTGACGTCGCTGCCATAGGCAACGCCGACCTTGATGTCGATGCGGCCGAGCTTGTTGCGGTGCGTCCAGTTGCCGACCGCATTGTTGATCAGGTTTGAATTGGGCAGGATCACCGATTGCCGTTGGAACGTCTCGATCTCGGTGGCGCGCACGCTGATCTTTTTGACCGTGCCGCTGATGTCGCCGGCGACGATCCAGTCGCCGACCTTGAACGGCCGCTCGGCCAACAGGATCAGGCCCGACACGAAATTCGAGACGACATTCTGCAAGCCGAAACCGATGCCGAGGGACAGGGCGCCGGCGACCAGCGCGAGATTGGAGAGGTCGATACCGGCCGCCGAGATGCCGACCAGTGCCGCGACCGCGACGCCGGCATAACCGACCGCCAGCCGGATCGAATTGCGCACGCCGGTGTCGACCCGGCCGCGCGCCATCACCGAGCCGTCGAGCCAGCCCTGGAACCAGCGCGTCAGGAAATAGCCGATGATGAAGACGACGACGCCGGTGAGAATGCCGATGACCGAGATCGTCACCGAACCGATGGTGAGGCCGGTCGCCAGCTTGTAGGCCCAGGCCTGGATGTCGCCGGGCTGGAAGCCCCACATCAACAGGATCAGCGGCAGGAACACCAGCACGATCATGATGTTGATGGCGGCGCTGACGACAAGCCCGAGCTGGTCGAGGGCGGTCTCTTCGTAGCTTGAATTGGCCGCTAGCCAGCGCCCGATCGACGTTTTGGCGAAACCACCTTCCTCGCCGATCGCCCGCGCCGACAGGAAGCCGATATAGGCGGTGACCAGGATGGTGCCGGTGACCACGACCTGCAGCGAGACGAAAATTGCAAGGCCGATATAGCCGAGCAGTGCCGATGCGATGGTGAATAGGCCTAGCGCGACGGCGGTGTAGCGCAGCCACGCCGGCCACGGGCGCCAGCTTCCGTCGAGGGCCTTGAACGGCTTCAACAGGCCCATAAGGATCAGGATGATGCCGACGATGATGGTGGCGATGAAGCTTCTGGCGATGGTCAGCGACAGTGGCGAGCCCATTTTGTCGTTGACGACAGACAGGAAGTTGTTGCTGCCGATGACGACAGCCATGGCGGTCGTCAGCCGCACCAGCCAGCGCGCCGGGCCGGTTTCGACCGGGATCAGACGCCAGTTCGGCAGTCGGGGTTCGAGCGCTGCGTTGGTCAGGCGGTTGACGCAGAACACCACCGCGATAACGGCAACCAGCGAATTCAGGAAGATGCCGATGTCACCACGTAAAACGTTGTAATAATTGAAGAAGAAGATCGTCGAGACAAGGAAGGCGCCGACCGCCAGCGTCGGCAGCAATGTCGACCAGAACGCCACCGACAGGCGGCTGAGATAGGAGGGATCCTCGACGGAGGGATCGGCTTCGAAGACGCGGCCGAACAGGCGTCGGCCGCCGATAAAAAGCACTGCAGCGAATGCGAGCGCCATCAAAGTCGCGGCAAGAATGGCCTGGAACTTGAACTTGAAGGCGAAGCGCAGCCACGACGACACCGCCTTATAGAAGCCGGAAAACTCAGCGTTGGCGTCGGAAAAGACTTCAGGGCTAAGCGCATCGGACAGCACGTAGCGCTTAGTAAGTACATTGCGGAACAGCTCGCTGCGCATGTTGCCGATCTTCTCGATCAGCCCACTGATGCGGATCGACAGGTTCTGCGCGCTGGCAATAACGGCGTTGATCTCGGCTTTTTCGGAAGCCAAGGCCTGGCGTTCACGGGTTACGATGTCTGGCTCGGCCGGCTGGCCCGCGGCCGGCGGAGGTCCCAGCATCTCAATCCGATCGTTGATGTCGCCGAGACGCGAGCGGAACGCTAGCGCGCTGGTGAGCGCCGCCCGCGACAGATCCTCCAATTGCAGACGGATTTCCACGAGGGTGGCATCGTCTTGGCCGTCCTGCTGTATCTTCTTCTCGAGATCGTCGGTTTTGGTCGTCAGACTCTGGATGACCTTCTGCTGGTCTGCGACCAGCCCGGCGGCGCCCTGCCCGAGTGCCTGCGCCATGGCAACGAACGACGGCGGCGCCGAAACGACAAGCGCAAGAATCAAGACCAGGCGGAGTAAACGAAAGAACATGATTTTTCTGGCGACTCGCGGGCGGCATCGGCAGTTTTGAAGCACGTCCTTGATAAAGAGGCTCATATCACGGGGCAAGTCACCCCAGGCGGCTCGTTTTTTCGAAGTCCCGCCAATCGAAGTCGGCCAATCCAATTCGAAGTCGGCCAATCGAAGTCGGGGAGTCGAAAAGCGATGGCGCAATCTTGGCTTTGCATCGATGGCCTGCTCTATAGTCTGCCGCCAAGTCTGAAATGGATGACAATAAGAATGGCGGAATATTCGGCCTTTTCGCTTCTCAAGAACGCGCTGACCGGAAACAAGGACTGGAGGCCGGCCTGGCGCAAGCCCGACCCGAAGGCGTCCTACGACGTGATCGTCATCGGCGGCGGCGGCCATGGCCTGTCGACCGCTTACTATCTCGCCAAGGAGCACGGCATCACCAATGTCGCGGTGCTGGAGAAGGGCTGGCTCGGCTCCGGCAATGTCGGCCGCAACACCACGGCGGTCCGTTCCAACTATCTCCTGCCGGCCAACACGCGCTTTTACGAGCATTCGATGAAGCTGTGGGAGAACCTGGCCCATGACCTCAACTACAACGTCATGTTCTCGCAGCGCGGCTGCCTGAACCTCGCCCACACACCTGCCCAGCTCGACGATTATGCCCGGCGTGGCAACGCCATGCGCCATCTCGGCGTCGATGCCGAACTGATGACCACGGCCGAGATCGCGCGCCTGGTGCCGGCGCTCGACGTCTCGGCCACCGCGCGTTTCCCGATCGTCGGTGGCCTGATGCAGCGGCGCGCCGGCACCGCGCGCCACGACGCCGTCGCCTGGGGCTATGCGCGCGGCGCAGATCGCCGCGGCGTCGACATCATCGAAAATTGCGAGGTCACCGGCTTCCTGCGCGACGGCGACCACATAACCGGCGTCACGACGACGCGCGGCGAAATCCGCGCCAAGAAGGTAGCGGTCGCGGTTGCCGGCAGCACCGGGCGGGTCATGCGGCTTGCCGGCATCGAGACGATGCCAATCGAGAGCCACGTGCTGCAGGCCTTCGTCACGGAATCGCTAAAGCCGTTCATCGACACGGTCCTGACCTTCGGCATGGGCCATTTCTATATGTCGCAATCGGACAAGGGCGGCCTTGTCTATGGCGGCGATCTCGACGGCTACAACAGTTACGCCCAACGCGGCAGCCTGCCGATCGTCGATGAGGTGATGAGCGAGATGCTGGCGCTGTTCCCTGGGCTGGCCCGTGTCCGCATGCTGCGCTCATGGGGCGGCGTCTGCGACATGTCGATGGACGGCTCGCCAATCATCACCACCGGTCCGCTGCCGGGCATGTATCTCAACTGCGGCTGGTGCTACGGCGGCTTCAAGGCGACGCCGGCTTCCGGCTGGTGCTTTGCCTGGACCATTGCCAAGGACGAGCCACACGATCTCAACGCGGCCTTCACGCTCGACCGCTTCTACCGTGGCCTGGTGATCGACGACAAGGGCCAGGGCGCCACGCCCCGGCTGCATTAGGCCATGATCCCGAACCGCAGGTCCACGTCAGCGAAAAGTGGAAACCGGTTTTCGGACCAGATCATGGTCAAACGAGAAGTTTAAGAGATCCATGCTCATCACTTGCCCCTATTGCGGCCCGCGCGACGTGATCGAATTCACCTATCAGGGCGACGGCAACCGCCAGCGCCCACAGCCCGCCTCGCAGAACCTCGACGCCTGGAACGCCTATGTCTACGACCGGCTTAACCCGGCCGGCGACCACAATGAGATCTGGCAGCATTCCGGCGGCTGCCGCGCCCATCTCAGGGTCGTGCGCAACACGCTGACGCACGAGATCTCCAGCACCGCGTTCGCGCGCGGCGACCACAACTCGGTTGCGCGGCACCGGGCCGAGGACAAGCCATGAGCCCGCGCCGTACCGAGGCCGGCGGCCGCATCGACCGGCTGCGGACCATCCGTTTCACCTTCGACGGCGCGCCCTATACCGGCCACGCCGGCGACACACTGGCTTCGGCGCTGCTGGCCAACGGCGTCACCCTGTTTGGGCGTTCGTTCAAATATCACCGCCCGCGCGGCTTGCTGACCGCCGGTGTCGAGGAACCAAACGCGCTGGTCACCGTGTTGAGGGGCGAGGTTCGTGAGCCGAACATTCCCGCCACCATGGTCGAGATCTATGACGGGCTGGCAGCAATCAGCCAGAACCGCTTCCCCTCGCTTGCCTGGGACGTCAGTGCCGTAAACCAGCTCGGCGGCAAGCTTTTGTCGGCCGGCTTCTATTACAAGACTTTCATGGGACCGGTGATCGGTCCGCTGAAGGGCACGCGCTTCTGGATGTTCTGCGAGCATTTCATCCGCCGTGCCGCCGGCCTGGGCAAGGCAGGCACGGCTCCCGATACGGCGCGCTACGAACGTATGAATGCGTTTTGCGATGTGCTGGTGGTCGGCTCCGGCCCGGCCGGGCTGATGGCCGCCAAGGCGGCTGCCGATCAGGGTGCACGCATCGTCCTGGCCGAGCTCGAGCCGCATTTCGGCGGCTCGGCCAATTGGTCGGGCGAGACGATCGATGGTATGCCGGCCGCCGACTGGGCGGCGCGCGCCGCTGGCCAGCTCGAAGGCCGTGACAATGTCCGCCTGCTGCCGCGCACCACCGTCTGGGGCTATTATGACGGCAACACGCTTGCCGCGCTCGAACGTGTCACCGACCACAAGGAAACGCCCGGCAGGGGCGAGCCGCGCCATCGCTACTGGACGATCCGCGCCAAATCGGTGGTGTTGGCCAACGGGTCCCTGGAGCGTCCGCTGGTCTTTCCAGGCAATGATCGGCCAGGGGTAATGCTGGCGCATGCTGCCGAGCGTTATGCCAATGAATATGGCCTGCTGCCGGGCGACAGGATCGCGCTGTTCACCAACAATGACAGCGCCTATCGCTCCGCGCTTGCGCTGAAGAAGGCCGGTGCCGTCGTCGTCGCCATCGTCGACGTGCGCCCGGAGCTTTCGAGCGAAATGCGCAAGCTGGCCGGCGAAGCGGAGGCCGAGATCTTTTCCGGCCACGCCGTGATCGCCACCGAGGGCGGCAAGGCGCTTTCCGGCTTCAAGGTGCAGCGCTTCGACATGGTCAACAGCGCGCTTTCCGGTGATGCGCGCAGCATCCACGCGGATTGCCTGCTGATGTCGGGCGGCTGGTCGCCGACCATCCATCTGGCCAGCCAGGCCGGCGCCAGAGCGGAATGGAACGAAGCATTGCAAGCTTTCCTGCCGCCCAAGCCGACGACACGGCAATGGATCGGCGCCGGCGCCTTCACCGGCAGTTTCTCCACCGCCGAGGCGATCGCCGAAGGCCGCGCCGCCGGTCTTTCCGCTGCGGGCGCAACCGCCACGCCGGCGGCCTTGCCTGCCGTTGAGGCAGCACCTGGTGATCCCGATCCGGCGCCCGTGTTCGAGATCAAGGCCGAAGGGAAGAGCTTCGTCGACTTCCAGCATGACGTGACGGCCGACGACGTGCGGCTGGCGCATCGCGAAGGCTTCGTCTCGGTCGAGCATCTGAAGCGCTACACCACGCTCGGCATGGCGACCGACCAGGGCAAGAGCTCCAATATACCAGGCCTCGCCATCATGGCGGAGGCGCTCGGCAAGCCGATCCCAGAGGTCGGCACGACGCGCTTTCGCCCGCCCTTTTCTGCGGTGTCGATCGGCTCGCTTGCCGCCGAACGCTTCGGCGATCTGAAGCCCGAGCGGCTGACGCCGATGCATGACTGGCACGTCGCCAACGGCGCCACCATGTATTCGGCCGGCCTGTGGTACCGGCCGATGATCTACGGCCATCCCGGCGAGACGATCGAGCAGGCCTATGTGCGCGAAGCGAGAGCCACGCGCGAGAGCGCCGGCATTGTCGACGTCTCGACACTGGGCAAGATCGCGGTACAAGGCCCGGACGCGGCGGAATTCCTCGACCGCGTCTACACCAACATGTTTTCGACGCTGGCCGTCGGCAAGGCGCGTTATGGACTGATGCTGCGCGAGGACGGCCTCGCCTTCGACGACGGCACCACGTGGCGGCTTGGCGAGCAGGATTTCCTGATGACCACCACCACTGCCAATGCCGGCAAGGTAATGCAGCATCTGGAGTATTTCCTCGACGTGATCTGGCCGGAGCTGAAGGTCCACGTCACCTCGGTCACCGACCAATGGGCCGGTGCCGCCATCGGCGGGCCGAGGGCCAGGCAGATATTGGCCGCGTGCGTCAGCGGCACCGCCGTCGACAATGCCGCCCTGCCCTTCATGGGCATCGTCCACGGCGAAATCGCCGGCGTGCCGGTGATGATCTGCCGGCTGTCCTTCTCCGGCGAAATGGCCTTCGAGGTCTATTCCGGCGCCGGCTACGGCACCCATGTCTGGGAGGCGCTGATCGAAGCCGGCAAGCCATTCGGGCTGGTGACCTACGGACTGGAGGCGCTGGGCACCATGCGCATCGAGAAGGGCCACGTCACCGGCGCCGAGATCGACGGCCGCACCACGGCACGCGACCTGCATCTCGACTGGATGCTGTCGAAGAAGAAGCCGTTCATCGGTTCGGCGATGATGGACCGCGAGGGGCTGATCGCACCCGACCGCCTGGAGCTTGTCGGTATTGTTACACTCGACAACCAGCCGCTCAATGGCGGCGCGCACATCGTCGAGGAGCTTGACGAAGCCAATCCGCGCGGCTCGCTCGGCCACATCACCGCTTGCTGCTATTCGCCGGCGCTCGGCAAATATATCGCGCTTGCCCTGGTCAAGGGCGGCAAGGCGCGGCGCGGCTCGCGTGCCTATGTTTCCGACCCGTTGCGCAACCGGTTCGGGCCGGTCGAGATCGTCTCCAACCATTTCTTCGATCCGGACGGGAGCCGCATGCATGGTTGAACGCCAATCGCCGCTTGAGCCTGTGCTGCATCCGGGCTCGCATGGCAATTTCGAGCACGGCGTCGAAATCATCCTCTCCGAAATCGGGCCGGGGTCGATCCTGCAGCTCGCCGCCTGGCCCGGCGAGGAGAAGAAGTTGATGGCCGGCATCCATGCGGTCACCGGCCTGGCATTGCCCGACGGCGCCGGCGGCGGTGTCTCGGACGGCGTCAGGTCGGTGTTCGGCTTTGCGCCGGGAAAATTTACGGTTGTCGATGAAGCCGAGGGATTGGCGACGGCCTTTGCCGATGTCGTCACTGCGGCCATCGGCACGGTGACCGACCTTTCGCACGGCCGCACCGCGATCCGTATCGCCGGGCCGAAGGCCGAGTGGGTGCTGGCGAAATTCTTCGCTATCGACTTCGCGCTGCCGGCTTTCCCGATCGGCGCCGGCCGCTCGACCATGCATCACGACGTCTTCGCGCAGATCCAGCGCACCGGCGCCGATCAGTTCGACATCTATGTGTTCCGCTCGTTCGCACGCTCGTTCTGGAAGGCGCTCTGCCACGCCAGCGAGGAAGTCGGTTACGAAGTGCAGTAGCTAGACGGCGCGTCGCCAGCCTTACTCCGCGAACGTCACCCACTCTTCCAGCGGCGCGCGGTCGGTGCGGAATGCGTTTTCGGGCTTGGACGTATCCTCATGGCCGAGCGCCATGCCGCAGACGACGATCTCCTCGTCGGGAATATTGAGCACCGGCCTGATCTGCCGGTGATAAGGCGCGAAGGCAGCTTGCGGACAGGTGTGCAGGCCCCTGCCCCGCGCCGCGACCATGATATTTTGCAGGAACATGCCGTAGTCGATCCATGACCCCTTGTTCAGCCGCCGGTCGACGGTGAAAATCATGCCGACCGGCGCATCGAAGAAGACGAAGTTGCGGTCGTGCTGTGCACGCATCCTGTCGACCTCGCGCCGGCCGATGCCGAGCACGCCGTAGAGGCCGAAGCCGTTGGCCCGCCGTCGCGTCAGATAAGGTTCGAAGAACTGGTCGGGATAGTAGCGGTACTCGTCCCACTCGGCCTTTTCGGCGCGAATACCCGAGCTGAGGATAGCGTCAGTGATGCGCTGCTTGACCTCGCCCTTGGTCACATAGACTTTCCAGGGTTGCATATTGGTGCCTGAGGGCGCGCGTGCGGCAACGGCGAGAATATCGCGGATGGTCTCGTCGTCGACCATATCGGGCAAGAAGGCGCGTACCGACCGCCGCGAGGTGATCGCGTCATCGACGATCGCCGCCGCAATCCGGGAGTTGTTTTCCAGCATGGCCGTCCCTTTGCGTCTGATCCCGAACCCGGCCTTCCGGAAGGATCAAGCGCCGACTAGAAGTGATGGAGCATCCTTGTGCGTCTTTTGAACGCCCGATAAGCCTATCCGCCTCGACCGGACGCCCCCACTCGCCGCTCGTGCGCCGAGCCTTTGCCCGAACCGTCAAAATGGCGCAAGTAAATCTTGTGGGCGCGTGAAAATCCTCTTGATTTTTTCATGAGCCTGCCATCACATGAAATCCGCTGGGAATTTTTCATCGAAACAGGGATGGCTTTGCCCTCAACCGCCGCCAGATCGGAACAGGACAGCGGCGAACGGCTGCTGGCCGGCGACATTCGCGCGTTGCGCAAGGCGCGCGGCTTGACGCTTGCTGAAATCGCACTGAAGCTCGGCCGTTCCGTCGGCTGGGTCAGCCAGGTCGAGCGCGGTCTGTCGGTCCCGTCGCTCGGCGATCTCAGGGCCTTCGCCGAATTGTTCGGCGTGCCGGTCAGCCTGTTCTTCAGCCATGACGTGCCTGTCGAGACCGAGCGCGGCGTGGTCGTGCGCGCCGGCAACCGGCGCACGCTTGGCACAAGCGATTCCGGCCTCGTGGAGGAGCTTCTGTCGCCCGATCTCGGCGGTAGCTTCGAGATGCTGCGTTCGGTCTTCGCCCCGGGTGCCGAGCTGAAGGCCGAGGCGCGCCGGCCGACCGAGGAAGCCGGCTACGTCGCGTCCGGCAGCTTCGACATCGAAATTGCCGGCGTCTGGCACCGGCTTGGAGAAGGCGACTCCTTCCGCTTCGACGGCAAGCCGTTCCGCTGGCGCAACCCTGGAGCGGAACCGGCTGTGGTGATCTGGGTGGTTTCGCCGCCCGTCTATTGATCTGGAGAAGAACATGGCCGGTTTGCCGACCACGGCACGCGTGGTGATCATCGGAGGCGGTGCCGTCGGCGCCTCCTCGCTCTACCATCTCGCCAAGGCGGGCTGGACCGACTGCGTGCTTCTGGAGAAGAACGAGCTGACTTCCGGCTCGACCTGGCATGCCGCCGGCAACGTGCCGACCTTCTCCTCGTCATGGTCGCTGATGAACATGCAGCGCTATTCGACCGAGCTCTATCGCCGGCTGGCCGACGAGGTCGGCTATCCCATGAACTACCACGTCACCGGCTCGCTCAGGCTCGCCCATACGACCGAGCGTATGCAGGAATTCCAGCGCGCCAAGGGCATGGGCCGCTACCAGGGCATGGACATCGACGTGGTCGGGCTCGACGAGATCAAGCGCCGTTACCCCTTCATCGAGACGCATGAGCTGAAAGGCGCGCTCTACGATCCGAGCGACGGCGATATCGACCCGGCGCAATTGACCCAGGCGCTGGCTAAAGGTGCCCGCGACATGGGCGCGAAAATCATCCGCTTCTGTCCGGTCACCGGCGTGCGCCGCGACAACGACGAGTGGGTGGTCGGGACGACGCAAGGCGAGATCCGCTGCGAGATCGTCGTTAACGCGGCTGGCTACCGTGCCGCCGAAGTCGGCAGGATGTTCGGCCGCGAGGTGCCGATGATGGTGATGAGCCATCAATATATCCTATTCGAGGAAATCCCCGAACTGGCGGCGTGGTCGAAGGAACAAGGCAAGAAACTGCCGCTGCTGCGCGACGTCGATACGTCCTATTATCTGCGCCAGGAAAAGAACGGCATGAACCTCGGGCCCTATGAGCGCAATTGCCGCGCCCACTGGGTCGGCCACAACGACCCGATGCCCGACGATTTTTCCTTCCAGCTGTTTCCCGACGATCTCGACCGGCTGGAACATTACCTGGCCGATGCTGTCGCCCGCGTGCCGATCCTCGGCACCGCCGGGCTGTCCAAGGTCATCAACGGGCCGATCCCCTATGCGCCGGACGGCAACCCGCTGATCGGCCCGATGCCCGGCGTGCCCAACGCCTTCGAGGCCTGCGTCTTCACCTTCGGCATCGCCCAGGGCGGCGGCGCCGGCAAAGTGCTGGCCGAATGGGTGACCGAGGGCCAGACCGAATGGGACATGTGGTCGTGCGATCCGCGCCGTTTCACCGCCTTTGCCTCGGCCCCGGATTATTGCGTCGCCAAGGGCATGGAGATCTACGGCAACGAATATGCCATCCAGTTCCCGCGCCATGCCTGGCCGGCCGGGCGCGACCGCAAGCTGTCGCCGCTCCACGGCCGCATCAAGGCACTCGGCGCCCGGTTCGACGCTTATAATGGCTGGGAACGCGCCACCTGGTATGCGAAGGCAGGCGACGACATCTCCGAAGAATCCACGCTGACCTTCCGCCGCGACGGGCCGTGGCAGCATCGCGTGCGCGAGGAATGCCTCGCCGTCCGCGATGCCGCCGGCATTTTGGACCTGCCGGGGTTTTCCCGTTTCAATCTCGACGGTCCGGGTGCCGCCGAATGGCTGAGCCTCCAGGTGACAGGCCTGGTGCCGAAACCCGGCCGCATCGGCCTCGTCTATTTTGCCGACGACAAGGGCCGCATCGTCACCGAAATGTCGGTGGTCCGCCACGACGAGAACCTGATGACGCTGATCACCGCCGCTGTGGCGCAGTGGCATGATTTCGAATGGCTGAAGTCGCGCATCCCGAAGGACGCCATGTTCAAGCTGGTCGACAGGACGGAGGAGTACTCCACCCAGATCCTCGCCGGCCCCAACTCGCGAAACATCCTCGCCGAACTCTGCGCGGCCGACCTCACCCTGCCCTGGCTGACGCATCAGGAAACCAGTATCGCCGGACGTTGGGCAAAGCTGGTGCGCGTGTCCTTCGCGGGCGAGCTCGGCTGGGAAATCCACAGCAAGGTCGACGATACCGCAGCCATCTTCGACGCCGTCTGGGCGGCCGGGCAGAGGCATGACCTAAAACCGTTCGGCATGTACGCGCTGGATTCGCTCCGGCTCGAAAAAGGCTACCGTACGTGGAAGGGCGACCTGTCGAGCGACTATTCGATCCTGCAGGGCGGGCTGGAGCGTTTCGTCAGATGGGACAAGCCCGACTTCCGCGGCAAGGCGGCACTGCAGAACGAAAAGCAGCAGGGCATCAAGAAGCGCTTCGTCACGCTGGTCGTCGAAAACCCCGGCGACTGCGATGCGCCCTACATGTCGACGCTTTGGCATGACGGCCGGATCGTCGGCGAGACAACGTCCGGCGGCTGGGGTCATCGCATCGACAAGTCGATCGCGCTCGGCATGCTGCGCGCCGACCTCACCGAGCCGGGAACCGCGGTTGAGGTCGAGATCTTCGGCGAACGTTTCAAGGCGGTCGTGCAGAAGGATGAGCCGTTATGGGATCCAAAGAACGAGAGGCTCAGAGCATGAAGAAAGTGATCCTCACCGATGGCGGCATGGGCCAGGAGCTGGTCCGCCGCAGCAGTTCCGAGCCGACGCCGCTGTGGTCGGCCAGGGTGCTGATCGACGAACCGGATCTGGTGCGCGACCTGCATGCGGAATTCATCCGCGCCGGCGCCCGCGTCATCACCATCAACACCTATTCTGCCACGCCGGAGCGGCTGGCGCGCGAAGGCGCGGAAGAGCTGTTCAAGCCGCTGCAGAAGCGCGGCATCGAACTGGCAAGGCAAGCGCGCGACCAGGCCGGCGACGCGGCGATCGCCGGCTGCCTGTCGCCGCTGTTCGGCAGCTATGCGCCGGCGCTGACGATATCCTTCCAGGATACGCTCGACATCTATCGCCGTATCGTTGCCGAGCAGGCGGACGGCGTCGATCTGTTTCTGTGCGAAACCATGGCGTCGGCCGAAGAGGCGCGCGCCGCCGTCACCGCGGCGTCGGAAAGCGGCAAGCCCGTATGGGTGTCGTGGACGCTTGCCGACCACGGCACGCCGCGCCTGCGCAGCGGCGAAGCCATTGCGGCGGCGTTGGGCGCTCTTGACGGTCTGCCCGTCGCGGCCCGGCTGGTCAATTGCTGCCGGCCCGAAGCGATCGCTGCAGCGCTGCCCGAACTGATCGCTCTCGGCGGTCCGGTCGGCGCCTATGCCAACGGCTTCACCTCGGTCGAGGCGCTCAAGCATGGCGGCACAGTGGAAGTGCTGCACGCCCGCCACGACCTCGATCCGGATGCCTATGCCGGCCAGGCGGTCGGCTGGGTCGAGGCCGGCGCCGGCATCGTCGGCGGCTGCTGCGAAGTCGGACCGGCCCATATCGCCGCGCTGCGCCACCGGCTCGAACAGGCCGGTTATGAAATTTCGGGAGTAGCATAATGCCCAGGCCATCATCGCGCATTTCCGGCATCGTGCCTTCGGGCAAGGATGGCTGGGAGGTTCATTCCGCTGCCTGGGCGCGCAAGCAGGCCGGCGAGGACATCATCATGCTGTCGGTCGGCGACCACGATTTCGACACGCCGAACGAGACGATCGAAGCCTGCGTGACGGCGGTTCGCGCCAGCAATCACCACTATACCCCGCTTGCCGGCGTTCCGCGCCTGCGCAAGGCGATGGCGGCGGCTTCGACGCTGTGCACCGGCGTTGCGACAAATCCCGACCAGGTCATCGCCACGCCGGGCGGGCAGGCCGCTCTCTACGCGGCCATTCAAGCGGTTCTCGACCAGGGCGACCATGCCATCGTCGTCGCACCCTATTACGCCACCTATCCCAATACCTTCAGTGCGGCGGGCGCCGAGTTCAGCGTCGTCGAGACCCCCGCCGAGGATGGCTTTCAGCCGCGCGCCGCCGACATTCGCGCCGCACTTCGGCCGAACACCCGCGCCATCCTGATCAACACGCCCAACAACCCGACCGGTGCCGTCTATTCGCGCGAGCGCCTGGAAGAGCTAGCGCAGATCTGCCGCGAGCATGACCTCTGGCTGCTGTCGGACGAAGTCTACTGGACGCTTGGCGGCGGCGAACACGTCTCACCACGCTCGCTGCCCGGCATGGCGGAACGCACGCTGGTCATCAATTCGATGTCGAAGAGCCACGGCATGACCGGCTGGCGCATGGGTTGGCTGACCGGGCCGGAACCGATGGTCTCGCTGCTGACTGACCTCAATCTGGTGATGACCTACGGCCTGCCGGCCTTCATCAGCCTGGCTTGCGCCGAGGCGCTCGAAAATGGCTACGGCGTCAAGGAAATCGCCGAGCGCTATGCCGCAAGGCGCGCCGTCGTTCTCGATGCCATGCGCGGTATGAACAACATCACCGTGCGCGGCTCCGAAGGCGGCATGTACGTGATGCTCGACATATCGGCGATCGAGCCGGACGACGAGAAATTCGCCTGGGCTTTCCTCGACCAGGAGAAGGTCGGCGTCATGCCCGGCTCGAGCTTCGGCGAGGCTGCAGCCGGCCACATCCGCTTCAGCCTCTGCCAGCCTGAGCCGGTTCTGATGGAAGCTGCCACGCGCCTGCGCCGCTTCGCCTCCTTCTATCGCCGCGAGGCCGCATGAACGCCCTGCCCCCGAAAGCCATCCCCACCAAAGCGAGGGCGGTGATCATCGGCGGCGGCGTCTCCGGCTGCTCGGTCGCCTATCATCTGGCCAAGCTCGGCTGGACCGATATCGTGCTGCTCGAGCGCAAGCAGCTGACGTCGGGCACGACATGGCACGCCGCCGGCCTGATCGGCCAATTGCGCGGCTCGCAGAACATGACGCGGCTGGCGAAGTACTCGGCCGACCTCTACGTCAAGCTGGAGGCAGAGACCGATGTCGGCACCGGCATGCGGCAGGTCGGCTCGATCACCGTGGCGCTGACGGAGGAGCGCAAGCACGAGATCTATCGGCAGGCATCTCTCGCCCGCGCCTTCGATGTCGACGTACGCGAGATTTCGCCTAGTGAAGTCAAGGAGATGTACCCGCATCTCAATGTGTCCGATGTTGTCGGCGCCGTGCATCTGCCGCTCGACGGCCAGTGCGACCCGGCCAACATCGCCATGGCCTTGGCCAAGGGCGCGCGCCAGCGCGGTGCGACGATCGTCGAAAACGTCAAGGTCACCAAGGTGCATACCAAGGCCGGCCGCGTCACCGGCGTTTCCTGGGCGCAAGGCGACGAGCAAGGCACGATTGAAGCCGATGTCGTCGTCAACTGCGCCGGCATGTGGGCACGCGAACTTGGCGCCCAGAACGGCGTCACCATTCCGCTGCACGCCTGCGAACATTTCTATCTCGTCACCGAGCCGATCCCCGGGCTTTCCCGGTTGCCGGTGCTGCGCGTGCCGGACGAGTGCGCCTACTACAAGGAAGATGCCGGCAAGATGATGCTCGGCGCTTTCGAGCCGGTGGCGAGGCCCTGGGGCATGAACGGCATAAGCGAGGAGTTTTGCTTCGACCAGTTGCCGCAGGACATGGACCATTTCGAGCCGATCCTGGAAATGGGCGTCAACCGCATGCCGATGCTGGCCACCGCCGGCATCCACACCTTCTTCAACGGCCCCGAGAGTTTTACCCCCGATGACCGCTATTATCTCGGCGAGGCGCCGGAGCTTTCCGGCTACTGGATGGCGACCGGCTACAATTCGATCGGTATCGTGTCCTCCGGCGGCGCCGGCATGGCGCTGGCGCAATGGATCAATGATGGCGAAGCGCCTTTCGACCTCTGGGAGGTCGACATCCGCCGCGCCCAGCCGTTCCAGAAGAACCGCCGCTATCTCAAGGAGCGCGTCTCCGAAACGCTCGGCCTGCTCTATGCCGATCATTTTCCCTACCGGCAGATGGCAACCTCGCGAAACGTCCGCCGTTCGCCGCTGCACGAACATCTGAAGACGCGCGGCGCGGTGTTCGGCGAGGTCGCCGGCTGGGAGCGGGCCAACTGGTTTGCGCGGGAGGGCCAGGAGCGCGAATACCGCTATTCCTGGAAACGGCAGAACTGGTTCGACAACCAGCGCGAGGAGCATCTGGCGGTCAGGAACGGCGTCAGCCTGTTCGACATGACCTCGTTCGGCAAGATCCGCGTCGAAGGCCGCGACGCCTGCGCCTTCCTGCAAAGGCTCTGCGCCAACGACATGGACGTGGCGCCGGGCAAGATCGTCTACACCCAGATGCTTAACCAGCGCGGCGGCATCGAGAGCGATCTCACCGTCTCGCGGCTGTCCGAAACCGCCTTCTTCCTCGTCGTGCCCGGTGCCACGCTGCAGCGCGACCTGGCCTGGCTGCGAAAACATCTTGCCGACGAGTTCGTCATCATCACCGATGTGACCGCTGCCGAAGCCGTGCTTTGCCTGATGGGCCCGGATTCGAGGAAGCTGATCCAAAAGGTCAGCCCGAATGATTTCTCCAATGACAACAATCCGTTCGGAACGTTTCAGGAGATCGAGATCGGCATGGGCCTGGCCCGCGCCCACCGCGTCACTTATGTCGGCGAGCTCGGCTGGGAGCTTTATGTCTCGACCGACCAGGCTGCCCATGTTTTCGAGGCAATCGCGGAGGCAGGCACCGATGTCGGGCTAAAACTATGCGGCGTGCACACGCTGGATTCCTGCCGCATCGAGAAGGCGTTCCGGCATTTCGGCCACGACATCACCGACGAGGACAATGTGCTGGAGGCCGGCCTCGGCTTTGCGGTGAAGACTGCCAAGGGCGATTTTCTTGGCCGCGATGCCGTGCTGAGGAAAAAGGAAAGCGGATTGAACCGGCGGCTGGTGCAGTTCCGTCTGAAAGACACGCAACCCCTGCTCTTCCATAACGAGGCGATCCTGCGCAACGGCAAGATCGTCGGCCCGATCACCTCGGGCAATTACGGTCATCATCTCGGCGGAGCGATCGGGCTTGGTTACGTGCCTTGCAAGGGCGAGAGCGAGGCGGATGTGCTGTCGTCGTCCTACGAGATCGAGATCGCCGGCGAGCGCTTTGTCGCCGAGGCCTCGCTCAAGCCGATGTACGATCCGAAGGCGGAGCGGGTGCGAATGTAGCGCGCTTCCCTTCTCCCTTGTGAGAGAAGGTGGCCGAGCGAAGCTCGGTCGGATGAGGGGTGTTGGAAGGATCGCTATCTCGAAGATTAAACTAGCGCTTCCGTCTCGCTAATTTAGCGCCTCCATCCCTGATCTTTCCACGCCGCGTTTCTTCCAGCACCCCTCATCCGGCTCGGCGCTACGCGCGGATCCACCTTCTCCCACAAGGGGAGAAGGGAAGTCTCCCAACTCAGCTCCCGCATCAGAACGCGTCCATCCTGGCCGCGACCTTCGCCACGAACCTCGTCCGACTCTCGTCGGTCGATAGGTTCATCGAATAATGCGCGAGGTAGGAAACCGACCCGCCGGGCTTGATGGTCGCACGCAGCACCCGCTTGACCAGCTTGCGCGGCGGGTCGCCCATCAGCATGGCGCGGAACCGGCTGCCGCCATAGGTGGTGACCGCGGCCACCTTGCGGATGTTGTGCAGCGACGGCCGCACCTTGCCGTCGACCAGCTTGAACGACACGCCGGGCAGGAAGACGCGATCGAAAAAGCCTTTCAGAATGGCCGGATAGCCGAAGTTCCACACCGGAAACGACAGCACCAGCGCCTCGGCTCGCAGCAGGCGCTCGACATAAGTCGACGCCGGATAGCCGGCGCTGCGTTCGTCGTGATAGGACAACCGTTCGGCCCGCGTCAGCCTGGGATCGAAACCCTCAGCATAGAGATCGCAGTCGTCGACGACATGGCCGGCCGCTTTCAGCCGCTCGACGATGGTCCGGTGCAGACCGGCATTGAAGCTGGTCTCGACCGGATGAGCGAAGAGGACGAGGATATTCAACCCGTGTTCTCCAGCCCCTTGAACAGGAACGACTTGCCGGAGCGATAATCATAGTTTGGGTTTTCCCAGGCGATCATCTTGCCGGGATTGAGCAGCCCTTGCGGGTCGGTCTCGCGCTTGAAGGCCAGTTGCACCTCATCCGTCCGCTTCATGCCGCCTTCTTCCAGCGTGTAGCGG
Source organism: Mesorhizobium sp. M0751 (assembly GCF_040320265.1). Lineage (NCBI taxonomy): Bacteria > Pseudomonadati > Pseudomonadota > Alphaproteobacteria > Hyphomicrobiales > Phyllobacteriaceae > Mesorhizobium > Mesorhizobium sp. M0751. The sequence goes on along the minus strand of NZ_JAMYPH010000026.1, from coordinate 10,192 downwards.
TGCGGGTTGAAGATCCAGCAGCCATTGTCCTCGTGGATGCGGATGATCTCGTCCAGCCGCTCGGCCGTGGTGAATCGCACCAGCGGCAATCCGGCGATGCCGATGGCTCCGTCGAAGCGGATGAATTCGAGATGCGCCGGCACCTCGTCGCCGAAGCGGTCGACCATCGCCTTGACGTGGCCGAGGTGGTCCGGCGACGGATAGCGGGTCTGCAGATAGGTGATCGTCGGATCGACCCGGATGGCGCGTAGCGTGGTGTGGTTCCAGGTCAGCTCATAGGCCGGCGGCAACCCTTTGAGATCGGCCTCCTTGTCGGCGCGGAAGACGATCTCGCCCTTGCTGCGCGCCGTGAAGGCAAGGAAAGCATCCATCGCATGCGGCGCGATCATCAGGACGACGATGCTTTGGCCGCGCCGGAAGAACCGCTGGTGGCGTTTGAAGTAATCGTAGGGGATGGGTGCTGCGATCGGCGTGATCAGTTTCGCCAATATGCCATCCTGGATGGCGAGGTCGTTGCCGAAGCCGGCCGCATCCATGAAATCGTCGAAGCCGACGATGACGTCGATCCAGTCATAGCTGGCGGTCAGCGGCATCTCGACTTCGGTGATGATGCCGTTGGTGCCATAGGCGTGCATCACCTTCAGCACATCCTCGCCGGTGAGTTCCATGACACGCGGCTCAGCCTCCATCGTCACGGTCCTCAGCCGGATGACGTTGCCGAGGTCGCGCAGTCCGCCCCAGCGGATCGAGCCGATACCGCCGGAGCCGCCGGCAACGAATCCGCCGATCGATGCGGTGTTGTAGGTCGACGGCGACATGCGGAGCTCCTGGCCGGAATGCGCCCGCGTCGCTCTGTCGATGTCGGCGAGCACGGCGCCGGGGCCGCTGACGACACGGCCCGGCGCGATCGTCTTGACCGCGTTCATCTCGGCGAGATTAAGCACCACGCCGCCGGATAGGGGCATCGCCTGTCCGTAATTGCCGGTGCCACTGCCGCGCGGCGTCACCGGCACGCCATGCCGATGGCAGGCGGCGAGAATGCGGACGACCTCGTCTTCGGTTTTCGGCGTCACGATCAGGTCACCGGTGACATGCTCGAGCTGCTGCTTCAGCACCGGACTGTACCAGTAGAAGTCGCGGCTCTTCTGCTGGACGATCGCCGGATGGTCGTCAACCTTGAGGCCGTCCAGGTCGCGCTTGAGCGCCACAATATCCATCATTCCACCATCAGATCATCGAGTTCGGCATAATCGGGCAGCTGGCGCTCGATCGCCCGGCCGTGGCGCACAACGATGCGATCCGATTCGGGCCGCGACAGCAATTCCGTCCAGCTCCGTCCCCTGAAGACGACGAAATCGGCCGCCCCTCCGGCGGCAAGCGTGCCGAAACCATCGAGCCGCATCACCTTGGCGGGCGTCGCGGTCACCGCTTGCGGCCAGTCGGCGACGGGATGGTCGAGATGCAGGATCCGCGTCGCCATGCGATAGACCTCCAGCATGTCGAGATCGCCATAGGCGTAGAACGGGTCGCGGGTATTGTCGGAGGCGACAGCGACGGCAATGCCGCGCGCCTTCATCTCGTGCAGCAGCGTCACCCCGCGCCAGCGCGGCGTGGTGTTGTCGCCGCGCCGGTCCTGCAGATAGAGATTGCACATCGGCAGCGACACCACCGCCAGGCCGGCCTTGGCGACCTTGTCCAGCGTGTCGAGCACGTCGAGGTCGGGCTGGCGCGCCAGCGAGCAGCAATGGCCGACAAGGATGTTCCCGTCAAAACCGTTCCAAAGGGCTGCTTCGGCAATCTTCTTCAGCGAGATCGCCGAGACATCGTCGGTCTCGTCGGCATGGAAATCGAGGTCGAGGCCATGCTTGATCGCCTGCTCAAACACCTGGTCGAGCAGTTCTTCGAGGTCTGGCACCATGTAGGTGACGACGCCGAGCACGCCCTTGGCGGCAGCCACCCGCTTGGCCAGTCTCTCGAACCACTTCCTGTCGCGCACGCCCTCGATGCCGAGCAGGCAGGCCGCCTGCAGCTCAATGCGGCCGCGCCATTTCTCCCGCATCGTCTCGAACACCGGCCAGGAGATTTCTTCCTGCGGCGCGACGCTGTCGAGATGCGTGCGCAGCGCCCTGGTGCCGTGCGCATAGGCCGAGCGCAGCGAAAAATCCATGCGGCGGGCAACGTCGTCGGCGCTCCAGCGCGCCGCCCGGTCGGCGCCGGTCGCATTCAGCGCGCCCATGAAGGTGCCGTCCGGGTTGGGCTTTCGAGGCCAGATATGGCCCTTGTCGATATGGGTGTGGCAGTCGACGAAGCAGGGCAAGACGATGCGGCCGCCGAGGTCGATTGCGTCTGCCGGTGCGTTGGATCGGCTCTGTCTGACAATATTGGAGATTCTGCCGTCTGCGACGGCGATATCGGCGAGCGCAAAGCCGTCGGCGTCGAACGGAGCGGCGAGCCCTGGTGTCAGTGACGCGTGAAGCCGGACGTTGGTGAGTACGAATTGACCGGACTGAGGGATCATCGTTGAGGTCATCGCTGCCCCTCATCCGGCTGCCGCCACCTTCTCCCCGTATAGTGACGGGGAGAAGGGATTGGCCGAAACGCTGGCGCCCCCCTCTCCCCGTTCTCCACGGGGAGAGGGTAAGGGTGAGGGGCAGCGCCTGCCTGCGAGAACAACTCCATCACCGCTCCTGCCTCAGCGCGCTCTCGTGCCAGCGCCGCAAAATGAGATGCGATATCAGCGACAGCACCAGGAAGATCAGGATGCCGGTGAGCGAGATCAGGATCAGCGCCGCGAACAGCCTTGGTGCGTTGAGCCGGTAGCCGGCCTCGATGATGCGCGAGGCGAGGCCGGACGACTGGCCGGTAGCGCCGGCGACGAACTCGGCCACCACCGCGCCGATCAGCGACAGGCCGCCGGCGATCTTCAGCCCGCCGAGGAAATAGGGCATCGCCGCCGGCAGCCGCAGGTAGCGCAATTGCTGCCAGCGGGTCGCGCCATTGAGCTTGAACATGTCGCGCAGATTGCGGTCGACGGAATTGAGGCCGAGCGTGGTGTTGGAGAGGATCGGGAAGAAGGCGACGATCCAGGCGCAAAGCAAAAGCTTTGTCGTCTGGTTGTCGACATAGATGTTGATCAGCGGAAAAATCGCGACGATCGGCGTCACCTGCAGCACGATGGCAAACGGAAAGAACGACATCTCCACCCATTTCGACTGCGCGAACAGCACCGCCAGCCCGACACCGCCGACTACGGCGAGAAGCAGGCTCAAGAAGGTGATCCTGAGCGTCACCAGCAGTGAGGAGAACAGCAGCCCGGCATCGTCGTGCAGCGTCTGCAGCACCACGCCGGGACGCGGCAGGATGTATTTCGGGATGTCGTTCCAGACACAGATGCGGTCCCACAGCCAGATCGCCAGGATCATGATGGCCAGCGGCAGCAGCCATCTGCCGATGCGCTCGAAGCGCTCCTGGCGGACGCGGCGCGCCTCCTCCGGGTCGAGTGCCAGGACTGGTTCTTCAATGGCCGTCATGATGCGGTCCGGCAGTTGAGTTGATGGCGCCGATCAGCACGTCGGACGCCTGGCGGCAGAGCGCGGCATAGTCGCGCGAGGTGCGAAACGCCTCGTCGCGCGGATAGGGCGCATCGACGGCAAGCTCGGCAAACACCCGGCCCGGCCGCGCCGCCATGACGACGACGCGGTTGGAGAGGAATACGCTTTCGAAGACGCTGTGGGTGACGAAAACGACGGTAAAGCGCTCATCCTGCCATAGCTCCAGCAGATCGTTGTTGAGCTTGAAGCGGGTGATCTCATCGAGTGCCGCAAACGGCTCGTCCATCAACAGAATGCGCGGCTTGGTTACCATGGCGCGGGCGATCGAGACGCGCATCTTCATGCCGCCCGACAGTTCGCGCGGCACCGCATTCTCGAAGCCGGTCAGGTGAACCCGCGCCAGCATCTCCATCACCGCCGGCGCCGCCTTGGCCCGCGACACGCCCTTCAGCCGCAACGGCAGCCAGACATTGTCGAAGACATCGGCCCAGGGCAGCAGCGTCGGCTCCTGGAAGACGAAGCCGATATTCGAACGGTCGCCGATAGTCGAACGATCGAGGGCGCCGCTGCCGCGCCAGTCGAGCACGCCGGAAGTCGGCGTCGACAGGCCGGCGATCAGCCGCAGCGCCGTCGATTTGCCGCAGCCAGACGGCCCGAGCAGGCTGAGGAAATCGCCTTCCCGGATCGTCAGCTCGACATTGCTGAGCGCGGTGACGCCGTTGGAAAACACCTTGCCGACGCCACGCAGCGCCAACAGCGTCTGCCCCGATACGCTTCCTGGCTGTTGCGCCACTTTCTCCAGCTTCACGGCCTACTTCTTCAGGTCGAGCCCGACGCCCTTGTTGACGAAGGCCAGCGTGTAGGCCTTCTTGATGTCGACGCCCGCCGGCGCGACCTTGGCCTTCACCATCTTGTCGTAAAAACTCTGGACGCGTGCGTCGCTCATGGCGCCGATGCCGAGCTTTTCGCTGTCGCCGGAATCGACCACGCCGAACTTCTTCAGCTGCTCGATCGAGAAGGCGATCTGCTCATCCGTCATGTCCGGATTTTCCTTTTTGATCATCTCGTTGGCGGCCTTGTTGTCACCGTAGAGATAATTGTACCAGCCCTTGGCCGAGCCATCGACGAAGCACTGGACCACCTCGGGACGCTTGTCGATCGTCTCCTGCATGGTCTCGACCGTCGTTGCATATGTGTCCCAGCCATAGTCGGCCAGCAGGAACTGGTTCGGCGTGAAACCGCCCTGCTTCTGGACGGCGAATGGCTCCGAGGTGACGTAGCCCTGCTGGATCGACTTCTTGTTGGCGATGAACGGCGCCGGGTTGAAGGTGTACGGCACGCGCTTGGCGGCATCGAAGCCGAGGTCGGTGACCATCCACTGGAAGAAGGTCTGCGCACCTTCGTCGCCGAGGATGTACTGGTCGGCGTTCTTCAGGTCTTCCCATTTGTCCAGCCCCTGCCCGGGATGGGACATGATGACCTGCGGGTCCTTCTGGAAGTCCGCAGCCACGACGCGCATCGGTATGCCTTGCTGCACGGCATCGAAGGCCGACAGCAGATTGCCGCCCATGTAGAAATCGATCTTACCTGCGAGCAGCAGCGGCCGGCCGCTGACCTGTGGGCCGCCCTGCATGATCGTCACGTCGATGCCGCAGGCGGCATAGGTGCCATCCACCACGGCCTGGTAGTAACCGCCATGTTCCGGCTCGGCCAGCCAGTTGGTGCCGAAGGTGACTTTTTCGTTCGCCGCCGCGGCAAGCGTGCCTGCGCCAAGCAGCACGATCGCGCTGGCTGAAATCTTGAGTTTTCCGTACATCCACACCACCCTTTGTTCGCTCCGGCGCGTCACGCGCCGGGCTCGACACCATTGTTTCAAGAAGCAAGACACATGCCACCGGCGCGTTGCCCCGGGACCGCCCGCTTGTGCAATGCCCGCCTGTGCAATGGCGGCGCGATGGCCGGACGGGTCATGCTGTACGAAAGGCATCGTGCCTATTTTTTGATCGCCTGTCCACAATCGCCCTCGTGACATGCACCGCCATCTTGATGCCGGCCTACATCCAGCTTTACGCTGCCGAGAACCGGAGATTGCCATGTTCAAATTTCTCACGCCGAAGTCGATCAAGCCGCCCTTCGCCCGCTACAGCCATGGCGTCGAATTGCCGCCCGGAAAGCGGCTGGTGCTGTGTTCGGGCCAGGTCGCGATCACAGCAGACGACCAGATCCCGGATGAGGCCGGCGCCCAGGCCGAGCTCTGTTTCCAGAACGTAGCGGCGATTCTCGGTGAGGCCGGCCTCGGCCTGTCCGACATCGTCCGCATCAACGCCTACGTCACCGACCGCGCGTTCCTGCGGCCCTATATGGAGGTTCGCGACCGGCTGTTCGCCAGCCCGGCGCCGGCCTCGACGCTGATGATCGTGTCCGGTTTTGCCCGGCCGGAATTCAAGGTCGAGATCGAGGTCATCGCGGCGGGATGATCGAGGGGGTCGGAATCGACAGGCAGATGATCTCAAGTTACACCACAAAGGTTGGCGCCGCCCCTCATCCGCCTGCCGGCACCTTCTCCCCGTATAGAGACGGGGAGAAGGGACACTGCCGCAACGCCGGCGATCTCCCCTCTCCCCGTCTCTATACGGGGAGAGGGTAAGGGTGAGGGGCGGCGCAAACGCGCATCCAGTTCCTCGAGGTTCAAATGGCCGCAACACAAAAACGCGCATGGTGGGGTGACTACCGGACCACCGAATACGCGACCGTCGATCCGGAGGCGACCATTGCCGTTCTGCCGCTTGCGGCGATCGAGCAGCACGGTCCGCATCTGCCGGTTTCGACCGACACCTCGATCATGAACGGCATGCTGGAAACGGTGATCGCCCGCCTGCCGGGCGATCTCGACATCCGCATCCTGCCGGTGCAGGCGGTAGGCAAGTCGAACGAGCATTTGCATGCGCCCGGCACCCTCACTTTGCCGGCAACGACCCTGGTGGAGGCGTGGACCGAACTCGGCCTGTCGGTCGCGCGCGCCGGCATCCGAAAACTGGTCGTCGTCAACTCGCATGGCGGCAATGAAGAGATCATGGGCATCGTCACCCGCGAATTGCGCGTGCGGGCAAAGATGCTGGCGGTAAAGACCAGCTGGCAGCGCTTTGGCCGGCCGGCCGGCATGTACACCGACCTCGAAGACCGTCACGGCATCCATGGCGGCGACGTCGAGACCTCGCTGATGCTGCATTTCCGGCCCGACCTCGTCGATATGGGCAAGGCCGACAATTTCGTGTCCAAGGTCGCGCGCGCCGAAAAGGAATTTTCGCTGCTGCGCCACACCGGAACGCACGCCTTCGCCTGGATCGCCAGCGACCTCAACCCGAATGGCGTGGTCGGCGAAGCCAGCATTGCCACCGCCGAAAAGGGCCGGCTCACCGCCGAACATCAGGCCGACGGCTTCATCGGCCTGCTGAGGGACGTGCGCAAGGCAAAGCTGGCGGACTGGCTGGCGTAAGAGGCTATCCGCAGCGCCGCGCCGCCCCTCATTGCCCTGCCGGGCATTTCTCCCCGTATAGTGACGGGGAGAAAGAAGCTGCACTGAAACTTTCGCCAATCGCCACCACTGCAGAAAAGGCGCGCCGAGGGTCGCGACAAGTCCCTTCTCCCCGTCTCTAGACGGGGAGAAGGTGCCGGCAGGCGGATGAGGGGCAGCGCCGACGTAGGCAAATACCTTGCCGCCACCGCAGCGCAATTGCGGCTCGATTGTTTGCTGGCTTGATGGCTCCAATTACCGCCTAGGAATCACCCCTCGATCTTCAACGCAAAAGGCGTGCCCTCAAACGCTTCGGCACCGCGCCCGATCGCCTCGATGGCGCGGCTCATGCGGCCGTTGCGCTCGAGCAGTGCGTCGGCAATTGCAATCAGCCGCGGATTGGGCGTCGCGGTGGGCGACAGCGCGCGCAGAGTCTCGGCCAATTCGGCTTCGTCGCGCTTCGGCGCCAGCGCTGCCGCGATGATATAGGCCGAGGCGGTCGAGCGGCTGATGCCGGCATAGCAATGCACCACCAGCGGCCGCGAGCGGTCCCATTGGCGGGCGAAATCGAGCAGGGTCACAACGTGCTCCTCGCCCGGCATGGTCATGCCCTCCTGCGCTACCGCAATGTCGTGCATGACCAGATGCAGATGGTTTTCCCTGGTGATCGAGGCCGGTCGCACCACCTCCGTTCCGGCGGCGAGCAGCGAAAGCAGCCGCCCGGCCCCGGTCCTCGTTACCGTTTCCTCGACTTTGGACAGCGAACAGACGTGGATCATTGGGTCGTTTCTCCCTTGGCATCATCGTCGCGCCGCGAGGCCCAGCCGGCAAGCGCCGATTCGAGCCGCCGCCATTCTTCGTCGGCTCCCGGCAGGCCGGCGCGCAGCACATCCGCCCGGTCGGCGAAATGCCGAAGCAGGATGCCGCGCTGGCCAAGCGCCGAAAACAGGCCGGCGGCGTTCGCCAGCCTGAGATAGCGGAACAGCGTGGTGCCACCGGCGACAGGCACGCCGAAGCGGCCGAACAACGTATCGAGCCGTGCGGCGTCCTCGACCAGACGGCGCCGCATTGCGGTCTGCCAGCCGCTGTCGGCAAGCGCCCTTATGCCATATTCGAGCGCTGGCCCGGCAACCGCCCATGGCCCGAATTGCGCCTCCAGCCGCTCGACCGTCAGCGCATCGGCCAGTGCAAAGCCAAGCCGCAGGCCGGCCAGGCCGAAGAACTTGCCGAACGAGCGCAGCACGACGATGCCGCCCTGGTCGACGTCGCCGGCCAGGCTTTCGCTGCGCGGGCTGACATCCATGAATGCCTCGTCGACGACCAGCAGCCCGCCTCTGGCGCGTAATGTCCCGGCAAGTCGAAGCAATCTTTCGCGCTCGACGACGCGCCCGTCCGGGTTGTTGGGATTGACGACGACGGCAAGGTCGGCCGCCGCCAAGGCTTCGAAATCATCGACTTCAGCCGCCGCATGGCCGGCGATCGCCGCTGCCCGCCGATGCTCGGCATAAGTTGGCCCGAGCACCAGCGCCGTGCCCGGGCTGACCAGCGAAGCGACGCGCGGCAACAGGATCTGCGTGCCGGGCGCAGCTGCGACATTCGCCGCCGACGGCGCGCCATAGGCGCTTGCCGCGACCGCAGCCAATTCATGGGTACGCGCGGCTTCCGGCAATCGTGACAGGGCGGTGGCGGGCAAATCGAAAAGCGGGTAGGAGTGCGGATTGATCCCGGTCGAGAGGTCGACGAAAGGCAGTGGCGCGTGAGGGAAAAGCGCCCTCGCCCGGCCAAGGCTTCCGCCGTGGTCCACTGCCGCCGTCACTCCATCAAGAGACTTCATGTCGATCCTGATCGCTTTCCTGTCGCTGGCCATCGAACTTGTACTCGGCTACCCGGCCCGGCTCTTCGATGCCATTGGCCATCCCGTCACCTGGTTCGGCAGGCTGATATCCTTTCTCGACCGCAGGCTCAACCGCGCCACTGATTCCGACGCCGACCGTCGCCGCTGGGGCGTCGTCGCGCTGTTGGTGATCGTGCTGGTGCCGGCCGCCGTCGCCCTCTGGCTCGAGATCGTGCTTTGGAGCATTCCCCTCGGCTTGTTGGTTACCGCAATCCTGGCGACGTCGCTGCTGTCGCAGAAGAGCCTGGCCGAACATGTCGAAGCGGTCGCCGACGCACTCGACAGCGGCGGACTGGACATGGGCCGCATTGCCGTCTCCAGGATCGTCGGCCGCGACCCGGAAAAGCTCGACAGGGCCGCTGTCTGCCGCGCCGCGATCGAGAGCCTGGCCGAGAATTTCTCCGACGGCGTCGTTGCGCCGGCCTTCTGGGTCGGTATCGGCGGGCTCGCCGGCGGCGTCGCCTACAAGGCCGCCAACACCGCCGATTCGATGATCGGCCACCGCACCCCGCGCCACGAAGCCTTCGGCTGGGCGACGGCGCGCTTCGACGACTGGATCAACCTGCCGGCGTCGCGGCTATCGGCGCTGCTGATCGTACTCGCCGCTTTCCTGGTCAAGGGCGCCGACGCCAAAGCCGCCTGGCACGCCGTGCGGTGCGATGCGAAAAAGCACCGCTCGCCCAATGCCGGCTGGCCGGAAGCAGCGATGGCCGGTGCGCTCGGCCTGGCGCTCGCCGGCCCCCGTTCCTATGACGGCGTCATGGTCGAAGACGCATTGATGGGCGAAGGCGGCCGCCGCGACGACGTCGAGAGCACCGACATCCGGCGGGCGCTGAAACTCTACCGCGTCGCCGACTTACTGCTGATTGCGCTGTTCGGGGTGGTCGCAGTGGTTGTTGTCTTGGCGTGACCTGCGCTCGCGATCGAGCGGAAACAAAAAGCCCGCCAGGCGGCGGGTCGTTGGAGCCAATTAGCACCATACCGAAGTTAATAGCATAGCTGCCGGCACAAAGCAAGAACAAAATTGCTCCTTCGGCGAAGAATCGCGGCTTTATTCCATCTTGGGTTCCTCGCCCCCACGAGAGTGGGGGAGAGGTGGCTCGGCGAAGCCGAGACGGAGAGGGGGACTGCGCCCTACAAAAGGCCCCCTCTCCGGGCGCGTGGCGGCCCCCCCGACCCCCCCGCGCGGCGGGGGGGGGCCCCCCGGGGGGGGGGGGGGGGTTTTAACCAAAC